>NZ_JBWKCJ010000034.1:71092-85524 GCF_056436545.1 Streptomyces sp. NPDC043738
CGCCCGCTTCCCCCCCCCACCCCCCCCCCCCCCCCCCCCCCCCCCCCCCCCTCCCCCCCCCCCCCCCCCCCCCCCCCCCCCCCCCCCCCCAGACCTGCCCCGGGGCGAAGTTCAGCGGTGCCCCGGACGGTGTGGTGAACTCCGTCCCGTCCTGTGCCGAGTCCCGGTGCCACCGGGCGTCGTACGCCCTGCCGTCGCGCAGGACCAGGGCGGAGCCGGAGCCCACGGTCTGGGTGAACGGCGACACCGCGCCCCACCGGTCCCGGAACTCCGAGTCGCGGACCTGCACCCGCTGGACGACCACGGTCGAGGCGGCGAGCCGGCCGCCGTCGGTGGTGCGTGACGCCACGCCGTCCATCGCCACCAGCCACTTCCCGCCGGCGGACGACCAGGTGAAGTCGTAACGGGCGGCCGGATACCGCACGGTGTAGCCCGTCTCCCGTCGTCCGCCCGCGGGAGGCGGCCCGAACCGGAAGCCGATGTCCGCCGCCGCGGACGCCTCCGGCGCCTGGGCGAGGAGCCGTTCGGGCCGCAGGTAGAGGTTGTGCGGCGCGGCCCGCCCGCCGTCGCGGAAGTAGGCGCCCGGCGCCCTTCCCGGCGGCAGCGCGTACAGCGGCGCGGCCATGATCAGCGGATTCAGCCTCGACTGCGCCCCGGAGTACGCGAGCGCGGGCCTGCCGAACTGCCCCAGCAGCTCGATGTCCGACGCGCGCGCACTGCGCACCGGCCCCAGCTTCGGGGGCAGTCGCGACGACAGAACGGCGAGTATCCGGGTCTGCCCGGCCTCGACCTGCTCGACGTAGACGAGGTCCGCCGCACCGAGGCCGGTGTGCGGCCGCGCCGGACCGACATTGTCGATCTTGACCGCGAGCACCGGCCCGGACCGCGCCGCGAGCCCCGTGAACGGTGAGACCGCCCGTCCCCCGGGCCGCGCCGGACCCGCCCCCTCCATGGAGCCGGACCGCGTACACCCCGAGACACCGACCACCGCCAAGGCCGCCATCGACGAGACCAGCCCGGCCACCGCCGCCGCCCGAACCCCGCCCCACAGCGTCCCGCGACCCTCACCCCGCCGGAACGGCCGCATCCCGAAGGCGAATCGAAGGTGCACTCTCACCCGGTACACCCCATCAGGATGGCACCACCGACCGAAAACGCACCCGATCCCACACACCCGACACGAGCCCATGCGCCACCTGGGCCGGACACCGAGAGCCCCCCGGCCGCCCGCGCCTGGTCGATGCCGGCCTGGATGTCGGACCTGGACGTCGGCCGGCACCGGCCCCCGGATATCGGTCGACCCCGGACCCGGACGACAAAGGCCCCGAACCATGATCGGTCCGGGGCCTTCCGGCTGGTGCCCCCGGCAGGATTCGAACCTGCGACACCCGCTTTAGGAGAGCGGTGCTCTATCCCCTGAGCTACGGAGGCGGGCCTTGGGGGAGACGTGGATGGCGGTGGTGCGTGGGAAATGCATCCGGTCTCGGCAAGGGCCTGGACGCCCCTGAGGGGAGCCCAGGACAGCGTAGCGGATGGGGGCGGGGTGATGAGGGACGGCCGGTGCCTCAGGGGGCGTTCCGGGGGAGCGGTGGTCGTTCCTGGGGCGGCCGGCGTCCCGCGGCCGGCCTCCCTGGGGGCGTGGGTGTGCTCGGCCGGGTGGGTGTGGTCGTCAGCCGCCGATGTGCCAGCTGACCGTGCCGTCGAGGGTGACCAGGAGGGCGAGCACGAGCAGGTCGGCGGCGCCGAGGGCGAGGCCCAGGAGGGCGCGGCCGCGGCGGGTGGTGCCGCGGGCCAGGGCCAGGCCGCCGAGGATCAGGGCGCAGGGGCCGAGGACGAGGTTGAGGACCAGGGTGCCGAGCAGCCCGAGGACGAAGGAGGCCACGGCCATGCCGTCGGCGTGCGAGCGCGAACGGTCCGAGCGGCGGGGGGACTTGGCCGCGGTGGTCGAGGTGGCCTGGGTGAGCGCGGTCATCGGGCGGTCACCTCGCTCCGGTGGCGGCGTTCGCGCAGGGAGAAGACGAGCAGCCAGCCGGCGATGACGGCCGCCGCGACGAGGGTGACGGGGAGGGGGAGGTGTGCCGCGGTGCCCAGCGCGATCCCCATCAGGAGGAGGGCAGCGACGAGGAAGAGCATGATCCGCCTTTCCGATTCGGAGGACAGTTGTTCACTCAGTGACTCCAGCATACGACTCCCCACGGGTGGAGAAGTTCGGAGAACGGTTGTTTACTGGATGACATGAGTCACACCCTTGGGGTCCGGCAGGCCCAGAAACAGAAGACGCGCCAGGCGCTGCTCGACGCGGCGCTCGGCCTGCTGGAGGAGCAGAGCCTGAGCAGCCTGGGGCTGCGGGAGGTGACGCGGGTGGTGGGCATCGCGCCGACCGCGTTCTACCGGCACTTCAGGGACCTGGGCGAACTGGGCGTCGCGCTGGTCGAGGAGGCGCTGGGGAGTCTGCATGTGATGGTGCGGGCGATCCTCGCCGAGCAGGACGGGGCCGAGGAGCGGATCGACCGTACGGTCGCGGTCGTCGAGCAGCATGTGCGCACGTACCCGCTGCACATCCGGTTCGTGGCGCGGGAGCGGCACGGGGGCGTACGGGCCGTGCGGCAGGCCATCGCGGGGGAGTTGGACCGGTTCGCGGAGGAGGTCGCCGCGGCGCTGAAGTCCCAGCCGGTGTCGGAGGGCTGGCGCGACGACGATGTGCGGATGCTGGCCGAGCTGTATGTGGACCGGCTGGTGACGACGGCCGCGGCGCTGCTCGACGCCGAGGAGGACGGGGCCGAGGGTGCGGCCGAACGGGTGGTGCGGACGGCCCGTCGGCAGCTGCGGCTGATCAGCATCGGCCGGCGGCACTGGGGGGAGGAGGGCGGGGAGTAGGGGGAGGGGGGTAGGGGAGTAGGGGGAGGGGAGTAGTAGGTCTCGGTGGGCCTGGTGGGCCTGGTGGGCCTGGTGGCCGGGTGGGGCCAGTGGTCCTGGTGGGGGCGTCGGGCCCGGTGGTTCCTGGCGTCGTGGGCGCGGGTGGCGGTGGTGGGTGTCAGGAGCGGGCGGGGGTCACCCGTACGCGGTAGGTGCCGTCCGGTCTTTCGGTGAGGACGGTGACCGAGGTGCCGCTGGCGCGGTCGGTGTAGGTGCCGCCGGGGCGGAAGGTGGCGTCGGTGAGTTCCGAGTCGACGTACTTCTTCTGGTAGCAGCCGCCGCTGCGCGGGGTGGCGTCCACGACGCGGAGCGGGCCGCGGCCCGAGGGGACGTCGGTGGCGACGCGGTAGATCAGGACGCCGGGCCGGCAGACCGCCGGTTCGAGCAGCCCGTGGGTGCGGGCCTCGACCACCAGCGCGGTGCGCGGTGCGGTCGGGATGACGACGATCTTGGTGCCGCCGGGGACGGAGATCGGCGTGAGGGTGTGTTCGGCGGGCGTTCCGCGGGGCGGTGCGCAGTGCACCTGGTCGGCGGAGAGCCAGCCGAGCTTCCACTTGTGCCAGCCGACGAAGTCGTTGCTCGGCCCCCAGTCCTCGTCCATGGGGTCCCAGTGGCCCGCGGGGGGCGGGGCGCGGCGCGCGTCGTTGTAGTAGAGGTCCGGCAGACCGAAGCTGTGCGCGTTCTCGTGGTTGAGGACGCGGAAGGCGCTCGCTCCGATCTGCCGGCTCCATATGAACGACACGTTCCGGAACGGCACCTCGTCGGCCGTCTTCATTCCCATGTCGCCACCGCTGAAGGTGACCGAGAGGACCGTACGGGTCGCGGGCGGGCCCGCGTTGGGTGTGGCGATGATGTTGACGAGGTCGTAGTCGTGGAAGTCGACGATCCGGTCGACGGCGCGGACGGCCTCCTGGGCCAGCGCGTGATAGCCGCCGTCCGAGGCCGGGTCGAAGCTGGCACCGCGCTCGATGCCGTACGCCGCGACCGGTCGCGACATGCGGATCCAGCGGAAGAGGGGGACGGGCAGATAGTTGAGCCTGCCGTAGGAGCTGGTGCGGAAGTAGTCCGCCGCGGCCGGGAAGAACTCGGCGAAGCGGGCGCTGGGCGATATCGGGGCGTGGGCGTCGGGGAAGTCGATGAAGAGGGTCAGGGCCCTGACCACGCCGGACGAACGGGCGAAACCGGCGGGGGTGTCGGCGGATTCGGCGACGTCGTCGGTGATGCCGTGCAGCGCGCAGGGGCCGCTCGGGGGAACGCCCGACCCCGGGGGTATGGCCACGGCGCTGGGGGGCGAGCCCAGCGTGACGGCCGCGGTCGCGCAGGCCGCGCCGGCGGCCAGCACCGTGGATATCTTGCGCCTCATGACGATCACCTTGGATCGCCGGGTGACCGCCCGCGCGCGGTGTTGCGTCAATTGGAGGCATGACGTCGTCATCCAGGGGCCGGAGGCATGACGTCGTCATCCGGGGGCTGGAGTCGTGGGCCGTCCGGGACTGGATTCGTGGCGCCCTCCGGGAGCCGGAGTCATGGCGAGGCCATCCGGGCTCGTGCGTCGGGCCGGGAGGCGGCTCAGGGGACTGTGCGTCAGGTCACATGCGGGCGTGAAATATCCGGGGACGCTCTCCCCGTTTAACCAGGCGTCCGACTGAAACGGGGAGCGTCTCCCCGGTTCGCCGCCCGGCGTCCGGACCCGCAGACCGAGAGGAGTGAGCCGCATGACCGCCGTCGCACACTGCGCGAAGACCGGGAAGCAGGGGCCCTCGCCCCGTCTGCGGGCCGATGCCCTGCGAAACCGGGAGCGGATCATCGCGGCCGCTCGCGAGACGGTGATGGAGTTCGGGGCCGAGGCCCCGCTCGATGAAATCGCTCGACGTGCGGGTGTCGGCAATGCGACGCTCTACCGTCACTTCACGGATCGACTGGAGTTGATCCACCACGTCACGCTCTCCGTCATGTCCCGTACGGCCGACCGCGCGGAGAGTGCTCTTGCCGAGGAGCCCGATGCCTTCCAAGCGCTGAGGCGCTTCGTCCACGACGCGGTGGAGGAGCGGATCGGGGCCCTGTGCCCGATGCTCTCCGACAGCATCGACCGTGACCACCCCGATCTGCTCGCCGCGCGCGAACGCCTGGAGGCGGCCATCGAGGCCGTCATGGGCGCCGCGCGCGACAGCGGCCGGCTGCGTCCCGACATCGCCGTCGGTGACCTGATGGTCGCGCTCACCCAGCTCACCCGGCCATTGCCGGGCAGTGGCTGTGTGGACTTCGACAGGTTCGTGCACCGGCATCTGCAGCTGTTCCTGGACGGCCTGCAGGCGCCCGCCCGCTCCGAACTGCCCGGGTCCGCCGCCACCTTCGAAGACCTGAGGCGCCGCGGGTAACCGGACCGGCCGCCGGCCCAGGTCTCCCACACCCCGCACGTCACACCCCACACCGTCCCACCCGTCCCACTCGTCGTTCCACGGGGACCGGGCGTCCCCGTCCGTCCCCTCGCTCCTGCCCGCTCACGCCTCCGTCCGCTCACCGCACCACTAGGTGGATCCCGCCATGCCTGAAACCGTCCCGTCCGTCGATCCCCGGCGCTGGAAAGCGCTGATATTCATCGCTCTCGCCCAGCTGATGGTCGTCCTCGACGCGACCATCGTGAACATCGCGCTGCCCTCCGCCCAGGAGGACCTCGGTATCACCGACGCCAACCGGCAGTGGGTGATCACCGCCTACGCACTGGCCTTCGGCGGTCTGCTGCTCTTCGGCGGGCGGGTCGCCGACCTGTGGGGACGCAAGCGGACCTTCATCATCGGGCTGATCGGATTCGCGGTCGCCTCCGCGCTCGGCGGGGCCGCGGCCGGCGAGGGGATGCTGCTGGGCGCGCGGGCGCTGCAGGGTGTCTTCGGCGCGCTGCTGGCACCGGCCGCACTGTCCCTGCTCGCGGTGACGTTCACCGAGGCCAGGGAGCGCGCCAAGGCGTTCGGCATCTTCGGTGCGATCGCCGGTGGCGGCGGCGCCGTGGGCCTGATCCTCGGCGGTGTGCTGACCGAGTACATGAACTGGCGCTGGACCTTCTTCGTCAACATCCCGTTCGCCGTGGTCGCCGCGACCGGCGCCTTCCTGGTCATCCGTGAGCCCGCGGAGGGCCGCAACCCCTCCCGGCTGGACGTCCCCGGCGTCATCCTGGCCACGCTCGGACTGGTCTCGCTGGTCTACGGGTTCACCCGCGCCGAGTCCGACGGCTGGCTGGCGGCCCCGACCCTGGGTCTGTTCGCCGCGGCCGCCGTGCTGCTGCTGGCGTTCGTGCTGGTCGAGTCCAAGGTGAAGGCCCCGCTGCTGCCGCTGCGGGTGGTCGCCGAGCGCAACCGCGCCGGTGTCTACGCCTCGCTGGGCCTCGCCGTGATCGGCATGTTCGGCCTCTTCCTCTTCCTGACCTACTACCTGCAGATCGTGAAGGGGTACACGCCGGTCGTGACCGGCCTGGCCTTCCTTCCGATGATCGTCGGCATGATCACCGGATCGACGCAGATCGGCGCCCGGCTGATGAACCGGGTCCGTCCGCGGCTGCTGATGGCGCCCGGATTCACCGTGGCAGCGGCCGGCATGCTGGTGCTGACCCAGATCGACCTGGACACGTCCTACCCGGCGCTGATCCTGCCCGGGTTCCTGCTGATGGGCCTCGGCATGGGTACGGCGTTCATGCCGGCGATGTCGCTGGCCACGCACGGGGTCCAGGCCCGGGACGCCGGTGTCGCCTCGGCGATGGTCAACACCTCGCAGCAGGTGGGCGGTGCGATCGGTACGGCTCTGCTGAACACCATCGCCGCCAGCGCCACCAGCGCGTACGCCACTTCGCACGCGGCCGGCGCGCGCTCGGCCGACCTGCTCAAGCTCCAGTCGATGGTGCACGGCTACACCACCGCCATCTGGTGGGCGGTCGGCATCCTGCTCCTGGCCGGGACGATCGCCTTCACCCTCATCAACACCGGGCGGCCGGGCGGCGGTTCGCCGGTGGCCTCGTCCGGGGACGGTGCGGGCAAGGCCGTGGCCGAGGACGAGGTGCCGGTCCCGGTGCTGGCGCACTGAGCCGGTCCGCAGGCGCCGGCCTCTTCCGGCTCCCCTGATGCGTCAGCGGAGCCAGGGGAGGTCGGCGCCTTGCGGCTGCAGCCCCTCGGTCATCACCTGGCATATCTCGGCCAGTTGGCGGACCTGCTCCGGGGAGAGGCGGTCGAAGATCGCGGAGCGGACGGCGGCGACATGGCCGGGGGCGGCCTTCTCCAGCACCCGCATCCCCTCGTCCGTGAGGTACGCGTTCTGCCCCCGCTTGTCGGAGGGGCAGTTCTCGCGGCGCACCCAGCCGTTCTTCTCCAGGCGGGCGACCGCGTGCGAGAGTCGGGAGCGGGTGATCTTGGCGTTCTGGGCCAGCTCGGTCATCCGCATCCGGCGCCGGGGGGCCCGGGACAGCTGGACGAGCAGGCCGTAATAGACGTGCGGCATCCCGGCGTCGCGCTGCAGCTGACGGTCGAGGTGGTCCTCAAGGAGCGTGGTGGCGTGGAGGTAGCACTGCCAGGCGTATTGCTCCTCGTCGGTGAGCCAGCGCGGCTCGGCTGCGGGTTCGGTGCTCATAGCATCCACTCTCTCACCGCTCAGAGAGTTCTTTAAGTTTTAACAACGTCGGGTTAGGCTGGATTCCTACGATTGAACGTTCAAGTACTGCAGAGTGCGGTGGCTGAATGTTTCCGGTGTGCCGATACCGCCCAGTGTGACGCCGTGCAGTTGATATGTCGCCCATGCCGGCGCTCGATCTCGGCCACGGCGCACCCCCGCTCGTCGACGGCCCCCGGTGTGCCGGAACTGGCCGAGCGGATACGCGGGACGCTCCGTACCGAACACTTCACGCCACTGTTCGTGACCCCGGGGGCCGCGGATCCCGGAGCCGCGGGCGCACTGGGGCGGCTGGGCGCCGTACGGAGTGTGATTGACGGATTCTGGGCGGGTCCGGCGAGGCGTTCGGTGCGGTTCGGCCGACCTGGATGGGGCTGGATGGAGGGGGGTCCGTCCTGAGTCACCGTCAGGAGGATCCGCGGCCCTCGGCTGCGCGCGGGCGAGGACCACCCGCGCCTGCGCCGCGACGTCGGCCGCCCGCGACGTCAGCCGAACGCGGTGGACCGATGCCGGCCGTGCGGCTCGCGCGTGCGGTGGGTCCGGAAGACGTACAGCGAGACGACGAACATGATCACGCCCATGACGAGCCCGAAGCCGCACGACTTGAGGATCGTCTCCCCGCCGAGGCTGTAGTTCCAGCCCACCGCCGCGCCGAAGAGCGCGCCGTAGGCGAGCGCCCGGGTCTCGGTGAGCATGGACGACTGGTAGTGGACCAGGAAGAGCCCCAGCGCGCCGGTGACGACGGCCGCGGCCACCCCGTACAGCAGCGCGGGGCCGCCCTCGGTGCCGGCGGTGTGGGTGCGGAAGATCGTGAAGCAGCCGAAGGCGAGCGCCGCGATGATCGGCAGTGAGACGGTCGCCGGAACGCGCTCGGCCATGACGGCCAGCCGGGAGGGTTGCTGCGGGGCCTGGCCGCCGGTGCCGGCCGTCGCGCCGTGTTCGAGTTCGACGCTGCCGTGCGAGCGGGCCGCCCTCGCGCCGTGCCGTTGAGCGTGCTGGTCCATGGCGGGCTCCTCTCGATCGCCCCTGCGCCCGGTGTCCTGCTGCTCCCGTGCCCTTCTGTCGGGCCCTTCTGTCCAGGCGACACCCGGGGGTCGCTTCCGTCAACTGGATCAGCGCGGAACGGCGGGCGGGGCGGGCGGGGCGCCGTCCACCGCCTCCTGGGCAACCAGAATGCGGTGCGGGTCGTCTTGGGGGTGGGAGAGCGGTGCGCGAGCGGCGGCGCCAGGACCGGCAGGAACGGAAGGGCGCTACTCCGAACGTGATGCACGTCTCACGGATGTGGTGGCGATAAAGATCCACAAGGGGTGGGGGAGCCGCTTCCGTGTCCGCTCTGACCTGCGGTTCCCGCTGCTCACGCGGCGTATGACCTCCCCGTGCGGGACGCAGGGTACTGCATGATCAGAAAAATAGAAGCGCGGTGTGGGAATTCTGTCCGGATTCCAGCCGTTGTTTCCTTCGGACGGGCCACCCGGCAAGCATCGCAGTGGGTGCACCACCAACCGGCTCGCCCCAACGTCCCGCGACCGACTCATCGCAAAGGGAGCACACGCATGGCAACCCGTGCCGTCGCCCGTCGTCAGGAAAGCAGCAGCGCTTCTGACGGGGCCACCAGTGTTCGCGCCGTAGGCGGGGAGATCGCCGACCGCGACCTGGTCGGCATGTACCTCGACGAGATCGCGCGTACACCCCTGCTCGACGCCGCCAAGGAGGTCGAGCTGTCCCAGACCATCGAGGCGGGCGTCTACGCCCAGCAGATCCTGGACGGCGAGATCACCGACGGCAACGCCGCGGGCGCCGGCCGCGAGGAGCTCGAGGCGCTGGCCGAAGAGGGGGCCAAGGCCAAGGACGTCTTCATCCGCTCCAACCTCCGGCTCGTCGTCGCCGTGGCGCGCCGTTACCCGCGTGCGGGGCTGCCGCTGCTGGACCTGATCCAGGAGGGCAACGCCGGCCTGGTCCGTGCCGTGGAGAAGTTCGACTACGCCAAGGGATTCAAGTTCTCCACGTACGCGACGTGGTGGATCCGCCAGGCCATCACCCGCTCCATCGCCGACCAGTCGCGCACGATCCGGCTGCCCGTGCACCTCGTCGAGGAGCTGGGCCGGATCCGCCGGGTGCAGCGTGAGTTCAACCGTGAGAACGGCCGTGACCCGGAGCCGGCGGAGGTCGCCGGCGAGCTGGGCTCCACGCCCGCCCGCGTCACCGACGTGCTGGACTGGGCCCGCGACCCGGTCAGCCTCAACATGTCGGTGGACGACGACGGCGACACCCAGTTCGGCGACCTGCTGGAGGACACCTCCGCCGCCTCGCCCGAGCAGTCGGTGCTGACGCTGCTGCGCAGCGAGGAGCTGGAGGACCTGATCGACCGCCTCGACCACCGCACCGCCTCGATCATCAAGGCGCGCTACGGCATCGAGGACGGCCGCGAGCGCACGCTGACCGAGGTCGGCAAGCAGCACGGTCTGACCCGCGAGCGGATCCGGCAGATCGAGAAGCACGCGCTGCTGGAGCTGAAGCGGATGGCGCGCGACACGGGATTCGACGCGGCCGCGTAGGACTCCCCTTCCGGTAGGACGAGCCCCGGTGCCAGTTCTGGCGTCGGGGCTCCGTTGTGTCCGGGTGCGCGGCGGCCGGCTTGCGTCCAGGGGCGTGGCGCCCGACCCGCGTCCGGCGCGGGTGTCCGGCTCGGGGCCTGGCGCCCGCCCGCCCGGCCTGCCGCCGCCTGGCAGCTCGCGTGTCCGTTTGAGTCCGTCTAGAGTCCGAATCCATTTACTTATCGGAAATCCAGGCGTAGCATCGCAGCGAAACCACAGGTTCGGGCATGGAACGGACACACACGCTGATGTATGCACCGGAGCGCCAGCAGGAGATCCTGCGGCTCGCCCGTGAGGGCGGACGGGTCGATGTGCTCTCTCTCGCCGAGCAGTTCCAGGTCACCGCCGAGACCGTACGGCGCGATCTGAAGGCGCTGGACCGGGCCGGCCTGGTGCGCAGGGTGCACGGCGGCGCCATCCCGGCCGGCCGCCTGGACTTCGAGCCGGACCTCGCCGAGCGGGACGCGGTCGCCGCCGACGAGAAGCAGCGCATCGCGCGCGCCGCGCTGGCCGAGCTCCCCGGCGGCGAGAGCGGCACCGGAAGCGTGATCCTGGACGCCGGCACGACCGCCGCCCGGCTCGCCGCCCAGATCCCGCTGGAGGCCGAGCTCACCGTCGTCACCCACGGCCTGCCGGTCGCCGCCCGGCTCGCCGACCACCCCGGCCTCACCCTTCACCTCGTGGGCGGCCGGATCCGGCACCGCACGCGCGCCGCGGTCGACGACTGGGCGCTGCGCGCCTACCGCGAGATCAACGCCGATGTGCTGTTCCTCGCGACCAACGGCTTCTCCCTCGACGGCGGCCTGACCACTCCGGACCTCGCGGAGGCGGCCGTCAAACGGGCGCTGATCCGCGCCGCCCGCCGGGTCGTCCTCCTCGCCGACTCCGCCAAGTTCGGGCAGCAGCAGTTCGCCCGCTTCGGCGA
This sequence comes from Streptomyces sp. NPDC043738, assembly GCF_056436545.1. Classification (NCBI taxonomy): domain Bacteria; kingdom Bacillati; phylum Actinomycetota; class Actinomycetes; order Kitasatosporales; family Streptomycetaceae; genus Streptomyces; species Streptomyces sp. NPDC043738. Next base: position 82,178 of record NZ_JBWKCJ010000034.1, read on the forward strand.
ACTGTCGGACGTGGACCTGCTCATCACCGACACCGGGCTCAGCCCCGACGACGCCCTCGCCATCGAGCGCGCGGGCACGGAAGTAGTACGCGCATGATCCTCACCGTCACCCCCAACCCCAGCCTGGACCGTACGTACGAGGTCCCGGCGCTGGACCGCGGGGCCGTGCTCCGGGCCGGCGCCGACCGCATCGACCCCGGCGGCAAGGGTGTCAACGTCTCGCGGGCGCTCGCCGCCGGTGGCCACCACACGCTGGCCGTACTGCCGCTGGGCGGCCCCGCGGGCGCGGCGCTGGCCGGGCTGCTCGGTGCCGAGGGCATCGAGGTGGCGGGGGTGCCGGTGTCCGGCCAGACCCGCTCCAACATCTCGGTCGCCGAGCCCGACGGTACGCTCACCAAGATCAACGCGGCCGGGCCCGAGCTGACCGCCGAGGAGGCCGAGGCGCTGCTGCGGAAGGTCGGCGAGCGCTGGGCGGGCGTCGACTGGATCGCCTGCTGCGGCAGCCTGCCGCGCGGTCTGGCGCCCGAGTGGTACGCCGAACTGGTCGCCCGCGCCCGTCGTGCGGGCACCCGGATCGCGCTGGACACCTCGGGGCCGTCGCTGACCGCCGCGCTGCGCGAATGCCCGGACGTCATCAAGCCCAACGCCGAGGAGCTGGCGCAGGCCGTCGGCCGTCCGCTCGCCACCGTGGGCGACGCGGTCAAGGCCGCCGAGGAGCTGCGGGCCTGTGGCGCCCGCGCCGTGCTGGCCTCCCTGGGGGCGGACGGCCAGCTCCTGGTCGACGAGGACGGCACCCACTTCGGGAGCGCCCCGGTCGCCGCCGTACGCAGCAACGTCGGTGCCGGCGACGCCTCGCTGGCCGGGTTCCTCGCGGCGGGCGGCACGGGCGTGGCCGCGCTGGCCGCCGCGGTCGCCCACGGCGCGGCGGCGGTTCAGCTGCCGGGCAGCCTGATGCCGGCGCCGAAGGACCTGGACCCCGCGGCGGTGCGGGTGACGGACGAGGTGCCGCTGGACCGGGAGCTCACGGAGCCGGCGCCGTGAACGGCCGCCGGTCCGGCCGGGGGCCGACGGGTTTGATGCCGATTGCGAGCAAGGGAGCCGCGTGATGAGTGAGTTGATCAGCGCGGAACTGGTCGACCTCGACCTGTCCGCCGAGACGAAGGACGCCGCCGCGCGATCGCTGGCCGAGCGGATGGTCGCCTCCGGTCGCGTCACCGACCTGGAGGGCTTCCTCGCGGACGTGGCCGCGCGGGAGGCCCAGATGCCGACCGGACTGGACGGCGGGATCGGGATTCCGCACTGCCGCAGTGCGCATGTCACCGAGCCCACGCTGGCCTTCGGGCGCAGCGCCGGCGGCATCGACTTCGGCGCGCCGGACGGCCCGGCCGACCTGATCTTCCTGATCGCGGCCCCGGCGGGCGGCGACGCGGACCATCTGTCGATCCTCTCGACCCTCGCCCGCAGTCTGATGGACGAGGCCTTCACCGGCGCGCTGCGGTCCGCCACCGAGCCGGCCCGCGCGGCGGCGCTGATCCGCGGCGACGAGCCGGAGGCGGCGGAGCCCGCCCCGGCCGTCGAGCAGCCCGCCGCGGCTGTCCAGGAGCCCGCCCCGGCAGCCGAGCAGCCCGCCGTGCCCGTCGAGCAGGCCGAGCGGCCCGCCGCGGCCGCAGTGCCCGCTCAGCAGCCCGCCCCGGCCGACGGGCCCATCGAGGAGGTGCCGCCCGCCCCCTTCCGTATCGTCGCCGTCACCTCCTGCCCCACCGGCATTGCGCACACCTACATGGCCGCAGAGTCGCTGGAGAAGGCCGCGGACGCCGCCGGCGTCGAGCTGTTCGTCGAGACGCAGGGCTCGGCCGGGTTCAAGCGGCTCGATGCGCAGCTGGTCGCGGACGCGGACGGCGTGATCTTCGCGCACGATGTCGAGGTGCGCGACAAGGAGCGCTTCGCCGGCAAGCCGACCGTCGACGTCGGGGTGAAGGCGGGCATCAACCGCCCCGCCGAACTCATCGCCGAGGTACGCGAGAAGGCCGAACGCGGTGCGGCGACCGCCCCCGCACGGGCCGCGGCCCCCATGGACAAGGACGCCGGCACCGCCGACGGCTTCGCCACCCGCCTGCGCAAGTGGCTGATGACCGGCGTCAGCTACATGGTCCCCTTCGTCGCCGCGGGCGGACTGCTCATCGCGCTCGGCTTCGCCATCGGCGGCTACGCGATCAACAAGGCGCCGTCCGTCGCCGACCACTTCGTCTGGACCGAGTCCGCCAGCTGGGCGGCCCTGCTCTTCCAGATCGGCGGCGTCGCCTTCGGCTTCCTCGTCCCGGTCCTGGCCGGCTTCATCGCGTACGGCATGGCCGACCGGCCCGGCCTCGTACCGGGGTTCGTCGGCGGCGCGGTCGCCCTCACCATCAACGCGGGCTTCCTCGGCGGCCTGATCGCCGGACTGATCGCGGGCGGGGTGGTGCGGGCGATCCAGCGGGTCGGTGTGCCGCCCGTCCTGCGCGGCATCATGCCGGTCGTCGTCATACCGCTGGTCTCCTCCGCGATCGTCGGCTTCCTGATGTTCCTCGTGGTCGGCAAGCCGATCGCCGCGCTGCAAAAGGGGCTGACCGACTGGCTGTCCGGCCTCTCCGGCGCCAACGCGATCATGCTGGGTGTGCTCCTCGGCCTGATGATGTGCTTCGACCTCGGCGGCCCGCTGAACAAGGTCGCCTACGCCTTCGCGGTCGGCGGCCTGGCCCACCCCAACGAGGGGAGCCTGAAGGTGATGGCCGCGGTGATGGCGGCCGGCATGGTGCCGCCGCTGGCGATGGCGCTGGCCACGACCGTGCGCGGCCGGCTCTTCACCAAGGCCGAGCGGGAGAACGGCAAGGCGGCCTGGGTGCTCGGCGCCTCCTTCATCACCGAGGGCGCGATCCCCTTCGCCGCCGCCGATCCGCTGCGGGTCATCCCCTCCGCGATGGCCGGCGGCGCGGTCACCGGCGCCCTGTCGATGGCCTTCGGCTGCACCCTGCGGGCCCCGCACGGCGGCGTCTTCGTCGTCCCGCTGATCGGCCAGCCGCTCCTCTACCTGCTCGCCATCGCCGCGGGCACGCTCGTCAGCACGGCCCTGGTCATCGTCCTCAAGGGCCTGCGCAAGCCGTCGGCCGAGGGCCCGGCCGCCACCCCGGCCGCCGACGGCTCCCAGGTCGCGGTCGCGGCCTGACCCCGGGCGCCGCGTACGAAAAGGCGGTGGGGGGGCCCCCCCCAAGGGCGGGCAACACCCTTTTTTTTTTCCTGGCGGGGGTGCCTTTTGTTCGGGCTCCCTTTCCCCCTTCCCCACCAACCCCGACAAGGTTCCGCCTGTGGGG
>NZ_JBWKCJ010000034.1:85534-86091 GCF_056436545.1 Streptomyces sp. NPDC043738
TCCCTCCCCCCCCTCCCCCCCCCCCCCCCCCCCCCCTTCACCTCCCCCACCCATCCCCCCCCCCCCCCCCCCCCCACCCCAACCCCCCCCCCCCCCCCCCCCCCCCCCCCCCCCCCCCCCGCCTTTGCGTCGTCCGTGACGCGGATGCCGTCCGTCAGGCCTCGCTGCCCGCCTGCCACGCCGACCACGACAGGTTCCAGCCGTTGAGGCCGTTGTCCGGCTTGACGGTCTGGTCGTGCGAGTTCTTCACGATGACGACGTCGCCGACCAGCGACTCGTTGAAGAACCACTTGCCGGGGGTGTCGCCGCCGCCGCCCTTGTTGTCCTGCAGGCCGACGCAGCCGTGGCTGGTGCCGGCCTTGCCGAAGATGGACGGGGAGCCCCAGTAGTTGCCGTGGATGAACGTGCCGGAGGACGACAGCCGCATGGCGTGCGGCACGTCCTTGATGTCGTACTCACCGCCGAAGCCGACGGTCGAGCCGTCCATGCGGGTCTGCACGAACTTCTCCGAGATGACCATCTGGCCGTTGTAGGTCGGGTTGTCGGGGCTGCCGCCG
>NZ_JBWKCJ010000035.1:0-2191 GCF_056436545.1 Streptomyces sp. NPDC043738
CGCTGGTCGGGGGGGGGGGAGGAAGGGGATCGCCGTTGTGGGCGGGGCGTGAGGGGCCGGTATGGAGAGCAGTCCGGCCGGCAGGTTCTGGTGGCCCCCCCCCCCCCCCCCCGCCGCCGAGGAGGAAGAGCAACGATGACAGGCGCCGACGCGCAGCCGATCCGGGTTCTCGTCGCCGAGGACCAGTCCGCCGTACGGGCCGGGCTGGTCCTCATCCTGCGCTCCGCCCCCGACATCGAGGTCGTCGGGGAGGCGGAGGACGGCGAGGAGGCGGTACGGCTCGCCCGCGAGCTGCGCCCCGCCCTCGTCCTCATGGACATCCAGATGCCCCGCCTCGACGGGGTCTCCGCCACCCGCCAGGTGGTCGCCGAGCAGCTGGCGGACGTGCTGGTGCTGACCACCTTCGACCTGGACGAATACGTCTTCGGCGCGCTGCGGGCGGGGGCCGCCGGCTTTCTGCTCAAGGACAGCGACGCGGCCGCGCTGCTGACCGCGGTGCGCACGGTGGCGTCCGGCGAGGGGCTGATCGCGCCGGCGGTGACCCGGCGCCTGATCGCGGAGTTCGCCAGGCCCCGTACGGCGTCCCGGCCGGCCCGGGACGGTGCGGCGCCGGATCCGGCGGTGCTCGACGCGCTGACGCCGCGCGAGCGGGAGGTGCTGGGATGCCTGGGGCGGGGGCTGTCGAACGCCGATATCGCCCTGCGGCTGGCGATGGCGGAGGCCACCGTGAAGACGCATGTCAGCCGGCTGCTGGCGAAGCTCGATCTGCGCAGCCGGGTGCAAGCCGCCGTACTGGCACAGGAATTAGGGGTCGATGGGCCGTAGCCGGATGCCGCGCCGGGGCCGTAGCCGGATGCCGCGCCGGGGACCCCGCCCGGATGCCCCGCCGGTCCCGTCGCGAGCCACGGGGAATACCCTCCCCGACCTCCGCGTTGCGGCCCCGCAGGGGGCCCTCGTGTCCCCTACGGGATCTGTTCGCCCCACCCCTACAGGCCCCCGCCCGTCGGGTACGGGGCCGTGCCCGTCAGGCCACGTTCACCCTCTGGCCGGGCGGCGCCGCCTCCAGCCACGCCAGGAAACCGGTGAGCGCGTCCTCGCTCATCGCCAGCTCCAGACGGGTGCCGCGGTGCCCGCAGGCCAGCACGATGGAGTCGGAGAGCAGTGCCAGCTCCTCCTCGCCCTGGGGGGTGCGGCGCTGCAGGACCTCGATGGCGGAGCGCTCCAGGAGGCGGCGGGGCCGGGGGGCGTACGAGAACACCCGGAACCACTCGATCCGGTCGCCGTTGTAGCGCGCCACGCCGTAGATCCAGCCCTTGCCGCTGGGCTCGTCCTCCGGCACGTTCCAGCGCAGGCTGCAGTCGAAGGTGCCTCCGGACCGCTGGATGAGCCGCCGCCTCAGTCCGAAGACGAACAGCCCCACCAGCACCAGCACCACGACCGCGCCGCTCACAAGCAGAGCGAGGACCATCTCGACCGACCTCCTCGCCTCGTTGGGGGTGCCCCCGCGCCGTCGAAGCGTGGGGGAGGGAAACGCACCTGCATTGCCTCAGCCGCGAGCCGCTCCGGAGAATTCCGGGCAGCCCGCGGCTGAGGATCGATCTCGTCGGTGGCGGGGCTCAGTGAACGCCCGTCACCGCACGCAGTCGGACATCGGCGCGACGCTCGGCGGCCGCGTCGGCCTCCGACTTCGCTCGCTCCAGGGCCCGCTCCGCGCGCTGGACATCGATCTCGTCCGACAGCTCGGCCACCTCTGCGAGCAGAGACAGCTTGTTGTCGGCGAACGAGATGAAGCCGCCGTGCACGGCGGCGACGACGGTGCCGTCCCCGCTCTCGCCGGTCGTACGAATCGTCACCGGGCCCGACTGCAGCACGCCGAGCAGCGGCTGATGTCCGGGCATGACGCCGATGTCGCCCGACGAGGTGCGCGCGACGACCAGGCTGGCCTCGCCGGACCAGACCTGACGGTCCGCGGCGACCAACTCGACGTGCAGCTCAGCCACGATGGCTCCTCGGGTCTCCACCTGCCTGGTTCGGCAGATGTTGGGTCAAATACTAGTGGTCGTACGGACCGGGGGGGGGGGGGGGGGCCCCCCCCCCCCCCCCCCGGGGGGGGGGAAAACCACCCCTTTGCATTGGTCTTGGGGTTCTCGATGCCCCCACCAACAAAAAAAAACCGCCCGGGGGAGCGGGT
>NZ_JBWKCJ010000035.1:2201-83109 GCF_056436545.1 Streptomyces sp. NPDC043738
GTACAACCAACCCAAGGTGGCCCCTTGGGTCTCCACCTGCCTGTTGGGGGAGGTTTTGGGTCAAACACCAGTGGTCGCAAGGACGGGGGCCCCCCAGGGCCCCCCCCGATACCGTGCCGGGGTCAGGAGACGCCCAGCTCCTTGGCATTGGCCTTGAGGTCCTCGATGCCACCGCACATGAAGAACGCCTGCTCGGGGAAGTGGTCGTAGTCACCGTCCGCGATCGCGTTGAACGCGGTGATCGACTCGTCGAGCGAGACGTCCGAGCCGTCGACACCGGTGAACTGCTTCGCCACGTGGGTGTTCTGCGACAGGAACCGCTCGATACGACGGGCGCGGTGGACGGTGAGCTTGTCCTCCTCGCCCAGCTCGTCGATACCCAGAATCGCGATGATGTCCTGGAGGTCCTTGTACTTCTGCAGGATCGTCTTGACGCGCGAGGCGCAGTTGTAGTGGTCCTGCGAGATGTAGCGGGGGTCCAGGATCCGGGACGTCGAGTCCAGCGGGTCCACCGCCGGGTAGATGCCCTTCTCCGAGATCGGGCGCGACAGAACGGTGGTCGCGTCCAGGTGGGCGAAGGTGGTGGCCGGCGCCGGGTCGGTCAGGTCGTCCGCGGGGACGTAGATCGCCTGCATCGAGGTGATCGAGTGACCGCGGGTCGAGGTGATGCGCTCCTGCAGCAGACCCATCTCGTCCGCCAGGTTCGGCTGGTAACCCACCGCGGACGGCATACGGCCGAGCAGCGTGGAGACCTCGGAACCCGCCTGGGTGTAGCGGAAGATGTTGTCGATGAAGAAGAGCACGTCCTGCTTCTGCACATCGCGGAAGTACTCCGCCATGGTCAGACCGGCCAGGGCGACGCGCAGACGGGTGCCCGGCGGCTCGTCCATCTGACCGAAGACCAGCGCGGTCTTGTCGATGACGCCGGAGTCCGTCATTTCCTCGATGAGGTCGTTGCCCTCACGGGTGCGCTCGCCGACACCGGCGAACACCGACACACCGTCGTGGTTGTTCGCCACGCGGTAGATCATTTCCTGGATCAGAACGGTCTTGCCGACACCGGCACCACCGAACAGACCGATCTTGCCGCCCTTGACGTACGGGGTCAGCAGGTCGATGACCTTGACGCCGGTCTCGAACATCTCGGTCTTGGACTCGAGCTGGTCGAAGCCGGGGGCCTTGCGGTGGATGGGCCAGCGCTCGGTGACCTCGGCAGCCGCCTCCGGCTTGTTGAGGATCTCACCGAGGGTGTTGAACACCTTGCCCTTGGTGATGTCGCCGACCGGGACGGTGATCCCGGCGCCGGTGTCGGTCACCGCGGCCTGGCGGACCAGCCCGTCGGTGGGCTGCATGGAGATGGCACGGATCAGGCCCTCGCCCAGGTGCTGGGCGACCTCGAGGGTCAGGACCTTCTTGGCGCCGGCCTCGGCCGGGTCGGCGACCTCGACGGTCAGCGCGTTGTAGATCTCCGGCATCGCGTCGACGGGGAACTCCACGTCGACGACCGGGCCGATGACCCGGGCGACGCGGCCCGTTGCCGTGGCCGTTTCAACAGTGGTGGTCATAGTGGTCAGTCACTCCCCGCGGTCGCGTCGGCCAGAGCACTGGCGCCACCGACGATCTCGCTGATTTCCTGGGTGATTTCGGCCTGTCGGGCCGCGTTGGCAAGCCGCGAGAGCGACTTGATGAGCTCTTCTGCGTTGTCGGTCGCCGACTTCATCGCACGCCGCGTGGCGGCGTGCTTGGAGGCGGCGGCCTGCAGGAGCGCGTTGTAGATCCGCGACTCGACGTACCGCGGAAGCAGGGCGTCGAGGACGTCCTCGGCCGACGGCTCGAAGTCGAAGAGCGGAAGGATCTCGCCCTTGGACGACTCCGCCGACTCCGCGGCCGCCTTGTCGAGGGACAGCGGCAGCAGCCGGTCGTCGAGCGCCGTCTGCGTCATCATCGAGATGAACTCGGTGTAGACGATGTGGAGTTCGTCCACGCCGCCCTCGGCGGTGTCCTTCTGGACGGCCTCGATCAGCGGCGCGGCGATCGCCTTGGCGTCCGCGTACGACGGGCTGTCGGTGAAGCCGGTCCACGACTCCACGACCTTGCGCTCGCGGAAGCTGTAGTACGACACCCCCTTGCGCCCGACGATGTACGCGTCGACCTCCTTGCCCTCGGCCTTGAGCCGCTCGGTGAGCTGCTCCGCGGCCTTGATGACGTTGGAGGAGTAGCCGCCGGCCAGACCGCGGTCGCTCGTGATGAGCAGCAGCGCGGCCCGGGACGGCTTCTCCGCCTCGGTCGTCAGCGGGTGCTGGGTGTTCGAGCCCGTGGCAACCGCCGTCACCGCGCGGGTCAGTTCACTCGCGTACGGCGTCGACGCCGCCACCTGGCGCTGCGCCTTGACGACGCGCGAGGCGGCGATCATCTCCATCGCCTTGGTGATCTTCTTGGTCGCGGTGACGGAGCGGATGCGACGCTTGTAGACCCGGAGCTTGGCTCCCATGGATCAGGTCCCTTCCGTCGTCACTTGCTCGTGCCGGCCTGGGCGTCCTCGCCGAGCAGCTTGCCGTCCGAGGTCTCGAACTGCTGCTTGAAGCCGTCGACGGCCTCGGCGATGGCACCGATGGTGTCGTCGGACATCTTGGCGCCCTCGCGGATGCTGGTCAGCAGGTCCTTCTTCTCCCGGTGGAGGTGGTCCAGGAGCTCCCGCTCGAAGCGGCGGATGTCCTCGACCGGCACGTCGTCCATCTTGCCGTTGGTGCCGGCCCAGATGGAGACGACCTGGTCCTCGGTCGCGTACGGGGAGTACTGCGCCTGCTTGAGCAGCTCGGTCATGCGCTTGCCGCGCTCCAGCTGCTGCTTGGAGGCCGCGTCCAGGTCGGAACCGAAGGCGGCGAACGCCTCCAGCTCGCGGTACTGGGCGAGGTCCACGCGGAGCCGGCCGGAGACCTGGCGCATGGCCTTGTGCTGGGCGGAACCACCGACACGGGAGACGGAGATACCGACGTTCAGCGCCGGACGCTGGTTGGCGTTGAAGAGGTCCGACTCCAGGAAGCACTGGCCGTCGGTGATGGAGATGACGTTGGTCGGGATGAACGCCGACACGTCGTTCGCCTTGGTCTCGACGATCGGGAGGCCGGTCATCGAGCCGGCACCCATCTCGTCGGAGAGCTTGGCGCAGCGCTCCAGCAGACGCGAGTGCAGGTAGAAGACGTCGCCCGGGTAGGCCTCACGGCCAGGCGGACGGCGCAGCAGCAGGGACACGGCGCGGTAGGCGTCGGCCTGCTTCGAGAGGTCGTCGAAGATGATCAGGACGTGCTTGCCCTGGTACATCCAGTGCTGGCCGATGGCCGAGCCGGTGTAGGGCGCCAGGTACTTGAAGCCCGCCGGGTCGGACGCCGGGGCGGCGACGATGGTGGTGTACTCCAGGGCGCCGGCCTCCTCCAGCGCACCGCGCACGGACGCGATGGTGGAGCCCTTCTGGCCGATGGCGACGTAGATGCAGCGGACCTGCTTCTTCGGGTCGCCCGAGCGCCAGTTGTCGCGCTGGTTGATGATCGTGTCGACGGCCAGGGCGGTCTTGCCGGTCTGGCGGTCACCAATGATCAGCTGACGCTGGCCGCGGCCGATCGGCACCATCGAGTCGACGGCCTTGTAGCCGGTCTCCATGGGCTCGTGGACCGACTTACGGACCATGACGCCCGGGGCCTGCAGCTCCAGGGCGCGGCGGTCCTCGGACTCGATCTCGCCGAGGCCGTCGATCGGGTTGCCCAGCGGGTCGACGACGCGGCCGAGGTAGCCCTCGCCCACGGCGACCGAGAGCACCTCACCGGTGCGCTGCACCGGCTGGCCCTCCTCGATACCGCTGAACTCACCGAGGACCACTGCACCGATCTCGCGCTCTTCCAGGTTCAGCGCCAGACCGAGCGTGCCGTCCTCGAACTTCAGCAGCTCGTTCGCCATCGCCGAGGGAAGGCCCTCGACCTTCGCGATGCCGTCTCCGGCCTCGCTTACCGTGCCGACCTCCTCGCGCGAGGCCGCGTCCGGCTTGTACGCCTGGACGAAGTTCTCCAGCGCGTCCCGGATCTCCTCCGGCCGGATCGTGAGCTCCGCCATCTGGGTTCCCTGCTCTCCTTGTTGGGCCCGAAGTTACTTGCGGGGGTCTGGGGGATGTCCCCAGGGGGTTTCCGCCTACGGCCCAACTCGGGCCGCCGTCATGCTTGTGCTGGTCCCCGGGGCTTCTTTCCGGACCGCAGCCGGACCTCTCGGTCCGGCCGGCTGGCCCGGCGCCTGGCCGCCGGTTGTGCAGCTCTTGAGTTGGTGGCTGGGTCAGCCGGCCATCCGCCGGGCCGCCTCTTCGAGGCGCTCCGCGATGGTCCCGTTGATGACCTCGTCGCCGATCCGTACCTGGACGCCGCCGAGGACCTCGGGGTCCACGTCGAGGTTCAGGTGGATCTGCCGTCCGTACAGCGAGGACAGGGAGGCGCTCAGCCGCTCCCGCTGCCCGTCGCTGAGGGGCACCGCGGAGGTGACCACCGCGACCATGCGGTCCCGGCGGCTCGCCGCCAGCTTGGAGAGGGCGTCGAGCCCCGCTTCCAGGCTACGGCCCCGCGGCTGTGCGACAAGACGGATCACGATCCGCTCGGTGACCGGGTTGGCCCGGCCGCCCAGCAGCGAACGCAGCAGCTCCGTCTTGGCCGCGACCGTCGCGTTCGGGTCGGTCAGCGCACGACGCAGCTCGCCGTTGGAACCGACGATCCGGCCGAACCGGAACAGCTCGTCCTCGACGTCGTCGAGCCCGCCGGCCCGCTGGGCCGCGACGAGGTCGGCGCTGTAGGCCAGCTCCTCGATCGCGTCCGTCAGGTCGCGCGAGCGCGACCAGCGGGAGCGGACCATGCCGCTGACCAGGTCGAGGGCCGGTCCGCCGATCTGGCTGCCGAGCAGCCGTCCGACCAGTTCGGCCCGCGCCTCGCCGGCCTGCGCCGGGTCGGTCAGGACCCGACGCAGCGACACCTCGCGGTCGAGCAGAGCGGTGACGGCAGCCAGCTCCTCGGCGAGCTTCGCCGCGTCGACGGCAGTGTCGTCCGTCAGCGCGTTGAGCTGCTCGCGTGCGGAGGCGAGTGCCTCGCGGCTCGCTCCGTTCATCGGCCGGCCTCAGCCTTCGTCGTGTCCGACGCCGCCTGGGCCTCGAGCTCGTCGAGGAAGCGGTCGATGGTCCGGCTCTGCCGGGCGTGGTCCTCGAGGGACTCGCCGACGAGCTTGCCGGCCAGCTCGGTGGCGAGCGTGCCAACGTCCTGACGCAGTGCCTGCGCGGCCGCCTTACGGTCCGCCTCGATCTGGGCGTGACCGGCAGCGATGATCTCCTCACGCTGCCGCTGGCCCTCGGCGCGCATCTCAGCAATGAGAGTCGCACCCTGCTCCTGCGCCTCCTGGCGCAGGCGCGCGGCCTCGTGGCGGGCGTCGGCCAGCTGGGCCCGGTAGTCCGCGAGCACCTGCTGGGCCTCGGCCTGAATCGCCTCGGCGTCATCGATCCGGCCTTCGATCAGCTTCCGACGCTCGTCCAGAACCTTGTTGATGGTCGGGAGGAGCTTCTTGGCCAGGATGCCGAAGACGATGAAGAACGCGATCAGGCCGATGACCAGCTCCGGAATCGGCGGGACCAGGGGGTTCTCGGGAACCTCCGCCGCCATGTTCACCAGGGGCTTCACATCAGTGCCTTCCGTCTAAATGGGTGTCGATGTGGTTCGTTTACTTGAAAACGAAGCCCATGACGATGCCGATGAGGGCGAGCGCCTCACAGAAGGCGAAACCCATGATCTGGTTGGTGCGGATCAGGCCGGCGGCCTCGGGCTGACGAGCCAGGGCCTGGGTGCCGTTACCGAAGATGATGCCGACGCCGACGCCGGGGCCGATCGCGGCGAGGCCGTAGCCGATGGCGCTGGCACTGCCGGTGAAGGCGGTCGCGGAGGCGAGGTTGACAGTCTCGAGAGCAGCGGACATGCCGTTACTTCCTTCTCATTTCACGGACCGGTGGGGGTTGGCCACCGGACAGCTGTTGGGGCTGGGAGGCGGGGTGCTCAGTGGTGCTCGGCGAGCGCGCCCTGGACGTAGTTGCAGGCCAGGAGGACGAAGACGTACGCCTGGACAGCCTGGATGAAGAGCTCGAAGGCCGTCATCGCGAGGGTCATGGCGAACGAGGCGCCGGCGTAGACGATGCCGATGCCGTTCAGCAGGTACCAGCTGGCGATGGTGAACATCAGGATCAGCAGGTGGCCGGCGAACATGTTCGCGAAGAGCCGGACCGCGTGGGTGAAGGGCCGGATGATCATGTTCGACAGGAACTCGATGACGACGATCAGCGGCAGCACCCAGCCGAGCGACTTGTCATAGCCCGTGATGTTCTTCAGGCCGCCGACGAATCCGTGCTTCTTGAAGGTCAGGTAGACCCACAGGATGTAGACGATCGCCGCGAGGCCGATGGGGAAGGCGATGACCGACGTCACCGGGAACGCCATGACCGGGATGATCGACCACAGGTTCATGATCCACACGAAGAAGAACAGCGAGACCATCAGGGGGACGTACTTCTCGCCCTCCTTCTTGCCCAGCGCGTCATAGACCAGACCGCGGCGCACGAAGTCGTAGCCCGCCTCGCCGATCATCTGGAGCTTTCCGGGCACGACCTTGGCCTTGCCGAATGCGGCCCAGAAGAACCACACCACGACGACCGTGCTGAGCAGAGCCAGCAGCATCGGCTTGTTGAACTCGAAGCCGCCGATCGTGAAGAGGGGTTCGAATACGAACGAATGAAGACCCGGGGCCTCGAAGCCACACCCCGGAATGAGGAGGTGGCACTCCGTGTTGAAGGCGAGCATCGTTTCAGCACTCACCGCGGGCTCCTTCAGCGTGGCGCATGGGTACGGCAACCTCGTTGTGTCGGCGCGGCGTTGAGCCACGGAGCGGCACTGGACTGGTCTTACGGATTTGGGGGCGGACGGCCGGCGCTGGGCCGGGCCGGATCACAGGCATCGGCCGCGAGAACTGCCCGTTTCCTCGAGTGGAACTCGGGAGCTCAGCCGCCTGCGCCATCTGTGCCGCAGTTGGCACCGGACGATAGCAGGCCCGCATGAGGGCATTTATTTCGGCCCTACGTGTCACGTCGGCGACCCCGCCGTCTCCGCCTTCTTCGCGTCGGCAGAGTCGGGATCCACGTAAAGAATCTTCGCCTTCATATGGCCGCGGGTCTGCGCCGCGATCCACACGAGGGTCGTGCCGAGCAGGGTGAACGCAAATGCCTTGGTGTCGAAGAGGGTTGTGTCCTTGAAGACGATCAGGAAGACCAGCACGAACAGGATCTGCGTCGTGTAGAGCAGCAGCCCCATCATCTGGAACAGATCGGGGAGGTTCTTCGCGGTCTTCTGCAGGACAACCAGGCCCGCTCCCATGACGAGCATCACCAGCGCGGTGCCGACGACGGCGCCGATCGCTCCCTGCGCGCCCGCGACCACGGCGCTCACGACAACGGCGAGGACGCCGATGGCGAGCGTGGGCACAACGGCGTGAAGGAGTAGTCGGGCGTCATTCGACTGCATGGCGGCGCTCCGGCAAGGGGTGGGGGTGTGTCGTCAGGGACGAGCGTAGACCCGGCCTGAGGCGGAACCTGAGGCCCAAGGACAGTCGCACTACGGTCCTTCGGCTCTGTCGCCGGGTTTCGTGAACGGTATCACAAACTATTTGATGAGGTCTTTACCTGGTTCGTGTGGACCCTGTCACACCTGAGCGTGAACCTGCGCGTTGGTGCACTGACGGCTGGCTTTTTGTCTGGTATGGGGTCAACCGCCCCGGTTTTCGATGCCCGTTCGGGCGACCGGACGGCGGGATCAGCGGTGACTCCCCGCCCTCCGGCGATCCACGAAGCGTGATCGGTCGCCGATCGCGGTGGCCCCGTTGATGCCCGCCGGGACCGGCTCGCGCTCCTCCTCCGGCGCGTCGGCGCTCCCGCCGTCCGCCGCCGTCGCCGATGCCGCCGCCGTACGGGTGACCCTGCGGTAGCGGGGCGGAACCATCCGCTCCGCCCAGCGCGGCGCCCGCGGGGTGAAGCGCGGCAGCAGAAGCAGCACCAGGCCCACCGCGCTCAGCAGCACGATGCCCAGCACGATCCACATGCTGGCGTTGTTCGCCGAGTACGCGACCGCGCCGAACGCGATCAGCGCCGACCAGAAGTACATGATCAGCACGGCCCGGCTGTGCGAGTGCCCGATCTCCAGCAGCCGGTGGTGCAGATGCCCGCGGTCGGCCGCGAACGGCGACTGCCCCTTCCACGTACGGCGCACGATCGCCAGGATCAGGTCGGCGACCGGCACCGCGATGACCGTCAGCGGAAGCAGCAGCGGGATGTAGACCGGCACCATCGCGTGGGTGGCCTCGCGCAGACCGCCCGCCTTCAGGTTGAGCAGATCCGGGTCGACCTGGCCGGTCACCGAGACCGCGCCGGCCGCCATGACCAGGCCGATCAGCATCGACCCCGAGTCGCCCATGAAGATCCGCGCCGGGTGCATGTTGTGCGGCAGGAAGCCCAGGCACATGCCCATCAGAACGACCGAGAACAGCGTTGCGGGTGCGGCCGCCTCGATGCCGTAGCCGAACCACATCCGGTACGCGTACATGAAGAACGCCGCGGCGGCGATGCACACCATGCCCGAGGCCAGGCCGTCCAGACCGTCCACGAAGTTCACCGCGTTGATGGTGATCACCACCAGCGCGACGGTCAGCAGCGTGCCCTGCATCGGGGTCAGCGAGACCGTGCCGACACCCGGGATCGGGATCCACAGGATCGTCAGGCCCTGCAGCACCATCACACCCGCGGCGATCATCTGGCCGCCGAGCTTGACCAGCGCGTCCACGCCCCACTTGTCGTCCAGCACGCCGAGGATCCAGATCAGCGCCGCGCCCGACAGCAGCGCCCGCGGCTCGTTGGAGTTCTCGAAGACGCTCTTGAGGTTGGTCAGGTGCGAGGCGACCAGCAGGCCGGCGCACAACCCGCCGAACATCGCGATGCCGCCGAGCCGCGGTGTCGGCTCGCGGTGCACATCGCGCGCACGGATCTCCGGCATCGCACCGGCCGCGATCGCGAACTTCCGCACCGGCCCGGTCAGCAGGTAGGTGACCGCGGCCGTGACGCACAGCGTCAGCAGGTATTCACGCACGGGCTGCCCCATTGGTATAGCTGGCCATCACAGCCCCACACCCTATGCGTGTCCGCCCCCTGGCCGTGAATACAGGAGAAGACGTCACGCGTCAGCGGACGGTTCCCGCCATCATCCGTGATCGGGATAAGGCGGAAAGCCCCGGACCAATGCGACGGTCCTGGAGCGGGCCCCGCCGTCCTCCCACAGCGCCGCCACGATCAGCTCCGCGACCTGCCGCATCTCGGCCTCGCCCATCCCCTGGGTCGTCACCGCGGCGGTGCCCAGCCGCAGCCCGGTCCGGCGTGTCGAGGGCGTATCGGCGCAGGGCAGCGCGCAGGTGTCCAGCACGATCCCGGCGGCCGCCAGCCGGCCCCGGGCGGTGCGGGCGTCCAGGTCCAGGGGCGTGGTGTCGGCGGTGATCAGATGGGTGTCGGTACCGCCGGTGGTGATCGCCAGGCCCTGCTCGGCCAGCGCCCCGGCGAGCGCCCGGGCATTGGCGACGACCTGGCGGGTGTACCCGGCGAAGGCGGGCGTGGCGGCCTCCGCGAAGGCGACGGCCTTGGCGGCGATCGCGTTCATCTGTGCACCCCCTTGAGTGAAGGGGAACACCGCGCGGTCGATCCGTTCGGCCAGCTTCGCCCCGCACAGGATCAGCCCGCCGCGCGGCCCGCGCAGCACCTTGTGCGTGGTGCCGCACACCACATGCGCGTACGGGACCGGGCTGGGCGCCGCTCCCCCGGCGATCAGCCCGAGCGGGTGCGCGACGTCCGCGATCAGATACGCGCCGGTCTCGTCGGCGATGTCGCGGAAGGCGGCGTAGTCGATGTGCCGGGGGTAGGAGATCGAGCCGCAGACGATCGCCTTGGGGCGGCGGGCGCGGGCCAGCTCGCGGATCACGTCGTAGTCCAGCAGCCCGGTCTCCTCGTCGAGGCCGTACCCCGCGAAGTCGAACCAGCGGCCGGAGAAGTTCGCGGGCGATCCGTGGGTGAGGTGTCCGCCGTGCGGCAGGGACAGGGCCAGGACGGTGTCTCCCGGGCGCAGCAGGGCGGCGTAGGCGGCCAGTACGGCCGAAGACCCGGAGTGGGCCTGGACGTTGGCGTGTTCGGCGCCGAAAAGGGCCTTGGCGCGCTCCACCGCGATCCGCTCGGCGAGGTCGACGATCTCGCAGCCGCCGTGGTGCCGGGCGCCCGGATAGCCCTCGGCGTACTTGTTGCCCAGCGGGGAGCCGAGGGCGGCGAGGACGGCCGGTGAGGTGAAGTTCTCCGCGGCGATCAGCTGCAGCCCGTCGCTCTGCCGGGCGCTCTCACCGAGCAGTACGCCGGCGATCTCGGGGTCCTGGCTCAGCAGCGCGGCGAAGTCCGGCGCGCCGGCCGGGTGGGTGACTCCCTCACGGGCCGCGGCCCGGGCCCGCTCCTCGGCCGCCTGGGCCCCGCCGGCACCGGGGCCGGCGGCGGGCTCGGCCGCCGGCGCACGACCGGCCGGGGACTCGCTGCGGGGTGACGCGGTGGTAGCGGGCATCGCTGGCTCCGGGCCTCGTACGGGGACGTAGTCCCAATGTAGGCGCGGCACGGCGATCGGGCGCGGTGTGCGGTCACGTCGGGGCCGCTGCGGGCCCGGCATCCGCGCCCAAGGACCTGCTACGCCCGTGCGGGGACTCCCGTCAGGGCGGTGACGACCGGGTCCAGCGCCTGGTTGATCTCGTCGCCGATGGAGCGGAAGAAGGTGATGGGGGCGCCGTAGGGGTCGTAGACCTCGTCGGACTCCGGGGTGGGCGCCAGCAGCCAGCCGCGCAGCGCGGCGGCGGCGCCGACCAGCGCACGGGCCCGCTCGACCAGCCCGCCGTCCGGGAGGTCCGGGTCGGGCTCGGGCAGCGTGGCGGGATCTATCGCCCGCACCAGCCGGTTGAACTCCTTGAGCGTGAAGGTGCGCAGTCCCGCGGAGTGGCCCATCGAGATCACCTGCGCGCGGTGGTCGCGGGTGGCGGTGAGCACCAGGTCGGCACGGATGACGTGCTCGTCGAGCAGCTCCCGGCCGATGAAGCCGGCCGGGTCCGCGCCGTAGTCCGCCAGCACCGTGGCGGCGTGCGCCTCCATGGGGGCGCCTTCATGGCCCCAGGTGCCGGCGCTCTCGACGACCAGACCGCCGCTGTGGGCCCCGCCGAGGCGCAGTTCCAGGGCATGGCGGTGCAGCCGCTCGGTGATCGGCGAGCGGCAGACGTTGCCGGTGCTGACGTGGAGGATCCGGAAGGGGGGTGAGGGGGGTACCGGAGGGTGGGTGTCGCCGCCTGGTCCCGCTATGCCACGCCCCAGGGGCGCCATCAATTGGCCACCTCGAGCTCGGGTACCACCTTGCGCAGCTCGTCCGCGCTGATCGCGCCCTCGCGCAGCAGCACCGGGACCTTGCCGGTGACGTCGACGATCGAGGACGGTACGGCGGCGGGCGTGGGGCCGCCGTCGAGGTAGACGGAGACCGAGTCGCCCAGCATCTCCTGTGCGGCGTCGCAGTCCTGCGGGGACGGGTGGCCGGTGAGGTTGGCGCTGGAGACGGCCATCGGGCCGAATTCGGTGAGCAGCTCGATCGCGACGGGGTGCAGCGGCATCCGCACCGCGACCGTGCCGTGGGTCTCGCCCAGGTCCCAGGTCAGCGACGGCTGGTGCCGGGCGACGAGGGTGAGCGCGCCGGGCCAGAAGGCGTCGACCAGCTCCCAGGCCTGCTCGGAGAAGTCGGTGACCAGCCCGTGCAGGGTGTTGGGGGACCCGACGAGGACCGGGGAGGGCATGCCGCGGCCGCGGCCCTTGGCCTCCAGCAGGTCGCCGACGGCCTCCGCGCTGAAGGCGTCCGCGCCGACCCCGTACACGGTGTCGGTCGGCAGCACGACCAGCTCACCGCGGCGGACGGCCGAGGCGGCTTCGCGCAGACCGGTCGCGCGGTCCGTGGCGTCGCTGCAGTCGTATCGCCGTGCCATTACGGGACCTCCTCGTGCGGAACGAATACATCGGATGCGTCGGCTGCATCAGGCGTCAAGGCGGGACGCGTCATGGCGTCGCCCGGCGTGCGGTGGCGAAGCGGGGCCTGTTGTTGAGGTCGGGGTGGTCGGCCGCGTCGGCCCAGCCCCGCTCCTCGGTGAAGATCCACGGCACTTGTCCGCCCTGGGTGTCGGCGTGCTCGATGACGACCAGGCCACCGGGCCGCAGCAGGCGGTGTGCGGTCCGCTCGATGCCACGGATGGTGTCCAGGCCGTCCTGGCCCGAGAACAGCGCCAGCTCCGGGTCGTGGTCGCGGGCCTCGGGGGCGACGTACTCCCACTCGGTCAGCGGGATGTACGGCGGGTTGGAGACGACCAGGTCGACCTGCCCGTCCAGTTCGGGAAGCGCGGTCAGCGCGTCGCCGTGATGGAGAACGACGCGGGACCCCTCGACGTTCTTGCGGGCGTACTCCAGGGCCTCTTCGGACAGCTCCACGGCGTGCACCCGCGAGCGCGGCACCTCCTGCGCGAGCGCCAGGGCGATCGCCCCGGAGCCGGTGCACAGGTCGACGATCAGCGGCTCGACGACGTCCATGGCCCGTACCGCGTCTATCGCCCAGCCGACCACCGACTCGGTCTCCGGCCGGGGCACGAAGACCCCCGGCCCGACGTGGAGTTCGAGGTACCGGAAGAACGCCCGGCCGGTGATGTGCTGGAGCGGCTCACGTGCCTCGCGGCGGGCGATCGCCTCCCAGTAGCGGGCGTCGAAGTCCGCGTCGGGGACGGTGTGCAGCTGGCTCCGCTTGACGCCGTGCACATGCGCGGCGAGCTCCTCGGCGTCGAAGCGCGGCGAGGGCACGCCGGCGTCGGCCAGCCGCTGGGTGGCCTGCGCCACCTCGGCGAGCAGCAGAGACCGGGGGCTCGGCCCGCGGCGGGGCCGCTGGGGGTCGCTGTGCCCCCCGGGGGATTGCTGCACTGGGGTCCTCCAGCCGGTTCGTGCAGGGTCTTACGGGTGGTGCCGCCTTACTGGGCGGCGGCGAGCTTTGCGGCCGAGTCGGCGTCGACGCACGCCTGGATGACCGGGTCGAGTTCGCCGTCGAGCACCTGGTCCAAGTTGTACGCCTTGAAGCCGACGCGGTGGTCCGAGATGCGGTTTTCCGGGAAGTTGTACGTGCGGATCCGCTCGGAGCGGTCGACCGTGCGGACCTGGCTGCGCCGGGCGTCGGACGCCTCGCGCTCGGCCTCTTCCTGGGCGGCGGCCAGCAGCCGGGAGCGCAGGATGCGCATCGCCTGCTCCTTGTTCTGCAGCTGGCTCTTCTCGTTCTGGCAGGAGACGACGATGCCGGTGGGCAGGTGGGTGATGCGCACCGCGGAGTCGGTGGTGTTGACGGACTGGCCGCCGGGGCCCGAGGAGCGGTAGACGTCGATCCGCAGGTCGTTGGCGATGATCTCGACCTCGACCTCCTCGGCCTCGGGCGTGACCAGCACGCCGGCGGCGGAGGTGTGGATCCGGCCCTGCGACTCGGTGGCGGGCACCCGCTGGACGCGGTGCACCCCGCCCTCGTACTTCAGCCGCGCCCAGACGCCCTGTCCGGGCTCGGTGGCACCGCCGCCGCCCTTGGTCTTCACGGCGACCTGGACGTCCTTGTAGCCGCCGAGGTCGGACTCGTTGGCGTCCAGGATCTCGGTCTTCCAGCCGACCCGCTCGGCGTAGCGCAGGTACATCCGCAGCAGGTCGCCGGCGAACAGCGCGGACTCCTCGCCGCCCTCGCCGGCCTTGACCTCGAGGATGACGTCCTTGTCGTCGCTGGGGTCGCGCGGGACGAGCAGCAGCCGCAGCTTCTCGGTCAGCTCCTCGCGCCGGGCGTCGAGCTCCTTGACCTCGTCGGCGAAGTCCGGGTCGTCCACGGCGAGTTCGCGCGCGGTGTCGATGTCCTCGCCGGTCTGCTTCCAGTCGCGGTACGTCGCGATGATCGGGGTCAGCTCGGCGTAGCGCTTGTTGAGTCGCATGGCCTCGCGCTGGTCGGCGTGGACCGCGGGGTCGGCCAGCCGCTTCTCGAGATCGGCGTGCTCGCCGATCAGTTCTTCGACCGCCTCGAACATCGTGGGTTCCTCTGCTGGCTGGTGGCTGTGTCTCCCGGGGACTGCTGCTGCGGCTTCGCCGCGCCGCCCCCGGACCCCCGGCCGGACGGCTGGGACGACGAAACAAAGACGCCGGTCCGGTCACCCCAGGACAGGGGCGACCGGATACCGGCGCCTTGAGAGTCGCTACTTCTTGGCAGCGGCGGCCTTGCCGAAGCGGGCCTCGAAGCGGGCCACGCGACCGCCCGTGTCCATGATCTTCTGCTTGCCGGTGTAGAACGGGTGGCACTCGGAGCAGATGTCGGCGCGGATGCTGCCGCCGGCAACGGTGCTACGGGTGGTGAAGGACGCGCCACAGGTGCAGCTGACCTGGGTCTCGACGTACTCCGGGTGGATGTCGCGCTTCAAGGGATTCTCCTAGGTTTGGGAGTGCACCGGGTCGTGTCGCGGGTTACGTCACGTGAACCGGGGCCGACGGTCCAGTCTGCCAGGACTAGCCGTATCTCCCAAAACCGGGGTACGTGCCCGGCTATTCCCCGGCCGCTCCCGGGCCCCTCGAACGGCCCGTGCGGCTACTTCACGTAGTTGTCCGTGCCGCCCTTGTCGCCGGCCGAGCCCTTGATCGCGGACTTGGGGATGTCCCGGTCCTGCCGCAGCGCGTCCCAGACCTGCTTGCCCTGCTTGGTCAGCGGCACCACGCGGTCGGGATTGGCGGTGTCGTACGTCACCGGCAGCGTCACCATGTCGATGCTCTCGGACCCGATGGAGCCCAGGCTCTTGGCCAGCCCGGTCAGCTCACCGACCGAGTTGAGGTCGGTGTCGGTGGTGATGGCCTTGGTGGCCGTGTCGGCGACGTCGTAGAGCTTGGCGGGGTTGGTGAGCAGGCCGACGTTCTTGACCTGGTTCATCAGGGCCTTGAGGAACGTCTGCTGCAGCTGGATGCGGCCCAGGTCGCTGCCGTCGCCGCCGGGCACACCGTGCCGGGTGCGGACCAGGCCGAGCGACTTCTCGCCGTCGAGGGTGTGCTTGCCGGGCTGCAGATGCAGATGGCTGCTGTTGTCGTCGATCGCCTTGCTGGTGGTGATCTCCACCCCGCCCAGCGCGTCGATGAGCTTCTTGAAGCCGGTGAAGTCGACCTCGATGAAGTGGTCCATCCGGATCCCGCTGATCGACTCGACGGTCTTGACGGCGCAGGCCGGTCCGCCGACCTCGAACGCGGTGTTGAACATCGCCCGCTGCTCACCGGGGACGGTCTTGCCGTCCTTGGTGCTGCACTGGGGCCGCTCGATCAGGGTGTCGCGGGGGATGCTGACGACGCTGGCCTTCTTGTGGCCCTTGTAGACGTGGACGACCATCGCGGTGTCGGAGCGGGCGCCGCCCTCGTCCCTGCCGTAGTCGCCGTTCTTGCCGGCGCGGGAGTCGGAGCCCATGACGAGGATGTCCATCGATCCGTCGTCGACGTTCTTGGGCCGGTCGTGGCCCAGGGCGGCGTTGATGTCGACGCCCTTGAGGTTGCCGTTGAGCTTGAAGTAGACGTATCCGAGTCCGGCGCCACCGAGCAGTACGGCGCTGGTCAGCGCGCACAGCGAGATGGTCAGTACCCGGCGGCGCCGGCTGGGCGCCTTGCGCCGGCGGCCCGTGGCACGTATGCCGCGAGCGCGGCTTTCGGCCGTCGCGGTCCCGTTGCTGTCCGCCATCTGCTCCTCAGTCCTTGGTCGCTCGGCTACCCCTCGCCGCCGCCGTGCTGCGTGCTGTCACGGCCCGTTGCTCCTTGTCAGACGGGAGGTCGACGGGAAGGGTTGCACAGCGTTCGGTGAGCGAATTCTTAGAAAATCGCCGGGGCGCTCACGGACGGGGCGCGATGGCCGCCCCTCTCACCTGGCCTTTCGTCCTGTTTTCGGCCATGGCTGAAACGTTGCCTCGGGAGCGGATCTGTGCCGAAGGTCTCAGGCGGGGCCTGCGCGCGGGCCCCCGGACGCGACGCGGCTCACAGATCACCGGCCGCGGCGCACGCCGTACGGGGCACCCAGCACACAGCCCCCCTCACCCGTATGGGCGAGGGGGGCTGTGGCTACGGCGCCAGGGCGTCAGTCGTTGCCGTTGCCCGCGGTCGGCGTCGTCTTCTGGATCTGCAGCAGGAACTCCGCGTTGGACTTGGTCTGCTTCATCTTGTCCAGCAGCAGCTCGATCGCCTGCTGCTGGTCCAGGGCGTGCAGCACCCGGCGCAGCTTCCAGACGATGGCCAGCTCGTCGCTGCCCATGAGGATCTCTTCCTTACGGGTGCCGGACGCGTCCACGTCCACCGCCGGGAAGATCCGCTTGTCGGCGAGCTTGCGGTCGAGCTTGAGCTCCAGGTTGCCGGTGCCCTTGAACTCCTCGAAGATCACCTCGTCCATCCGCGAGCCGGTGTCGACCAGCGCGGTGGCCAGGATGGTCAGCGAACCGCCGTCCTCGATGTTGCGCGCGGCACCGAAGAAGCGCTTCGGCGGGTAGAGCGCGGTCGAGTCGACACCACCGGACAGGATGCGGCCGGAGGCGGGAGCCGCGAGGTTGTACGCACGGCCCAGACGGGTGATCGAGTCCAGCAGCACGACCACGTCGTGGCCCAGCTCCACCAGGCGCTTGGCGCGCTCGATGGCGAGCTCGGCGACGGTGGTGTGGTCCTCGGCCGGGCGGTCGAAGGTCGAGGAGATGACCTCGCCCTTGACCGACCGCTGCATGTCGGTGACCTCTTCGGGACGCTCGTCGACCAGGACGACCATCAGGTGGCACTCGGGGTTGTTGCGGGTGATCGCGTTGGCGACCGCCTGCATGATCATGGTCTTGCCGGTCTTCGGCGGGGCCACGATCAGACCGCGCTGGCCCTTGCCGATCGGCGCGACCAGGTCGATGATCCGGGTCGTCAGACCGCCCGACTCGCCCTCCAGGCGCAGTCGCTCCTGCGGGTAGAGGGGCGTCAGCTTCCCGAACTCCGGCCGTCCGCGGCCCTGTTCGGGCGCCACGCTGTTGACCGTGTCGAGCCGGACCAGCGCGTTGAACTTCTCGCGCCGCTCGCCGTCCTTGGGCTGGCGGACCGCGCCGGTGACGTGGTCGCCCTTGCGCAGGCCGTTCTTGCGGACCTGGGCGAGCGAGACGTAGACGTCGTTCGGGCCGGGGAGGTAGCCGGAGGTACGGATGAACGCGTAGTTGTCGAGGATGTCCAGGATGCCCGCGACCGGGATCAGGACGTCGTCCTCGGACACCTGCGGCTCGTTGCCGAAGTCCTCGCGGCCACCACGGCGGCCCCGGCGGTCGCGGTAGCGGCCGCGACGGCCCCGGCGGCCGCCCTCGAAGTCGTCGTCGTCGTCCCGGCGGTCCCGCTGGCGCTGGCCGCCCTGACCGCCCTGGCCGCCGTCGCCGGCGTCGCCCTTGCGGCCTCGGTCGCCACGGTCACCGCGGTCGCCGCGGTCGCCACGGTCACGCTGGCGCCGCTCGCCGCGCTCGCCCTTCTGCCCGCGGTCCTGGCGGTCGCCCTTGCCGGGCCGGCCCTCGCCGGTCTCCTGCGGGGCCACCGCGGTCTCGGTCTTGGCGTCCGCCTTGAGCTCGGTCTTCGCCTCGACCTTGGTGTCGGTCTTGACGTCGCCCGCGGTCTCGGGGCTGCCCGCGGCGGCGGTCGCCCGGCGCCGGCGGCGCTCGCCGGCCGGCTGCTCGTCGCTGACCGGCTGACCGGGGATGTCGATCTGCTGCTGGGCGCCGGCCTTGTCCGCGGCCTTGTCGGCCTTGGCGCCCCGCTCGGCCTTGTCCGCCTTGGCGGCGGGCTCCGCGCCGTCGTCGCCGGTGCGTGCCTTGGAGGTCGTACGGCGCTTGGGCTTGGTCTCGGTGTCGGCGGGCGCGTCGGCCTTGGCGCCGGCGCCCGAGCCGCCGGCCTGCCTCTCCTTGATGACCTCGATCAGCTGGCTCTTGCGCATCCGCGCGGTGCCCTTGATACCGAGGCCGGAGGCGACCTGCTGCAGCTCTGCCAGGACCATGCCGTCAAGGCCGGTGCCGGAACGGCGGCGCCGCGTGGTGGCAGGCGCGGCGGGAGCGTCCGTGGCGGGCGTGGTGGCACTGCCATCGGTGCGCGCGCCCATCAGATCGGTGGTGTCGCTCACGAAGGGTCCTTCCCTGGAGCGGGCGTCGGCCTGTCTGGCTCGGCGACCGGTTGTGCTGTCCGGCTGGGTCCTTGGTCTCGTGGACTGGGCCGGGGCGGTGGTCCCGCCGGAAGTGGCGGAGAAATCGATTCATTGGTTCCGGCGCGATGAGATGCAGAGTGACTCATGTCGTCACGCCGATTCCGGAGCAAGCTCGCTTCTGCTCAGGCAACTGCTCCAAGCAGTTTGGGAGGCTCCCGGAAGAAAGGTGGTCCCGAATGGGGACACGAAGCACAGCGCCACTGCGGCGTCTCGTACTCACTTGAGGTTAACACTACCGGATCCAACAAACATTCCCCCTCTCCAAGACCGGCAATCGTCGATCACCCGTGTGATCACCCGGCGAGCGGCAGCACACAGGCCCCTGCCGCGTCGAGGGTCAGCCGGTTGGCCGCCCACCCCTCACCCGCCAGCGCCGCGACCTTCTCGGCCGCCGCTTCCTCGACCAGCGCGAGCACCGTGGGGCCCGCACCGGACACGACTGCAGGGACGCCGTCCGCGCGCAGTCGGTTCACCAGGGCCACGCTCTCCGGCATCGCGGGGGCGCGGTACTCCTGGTGGAGTCGGTCCTCGGTCGCGGCCAGCAGCAGCTCGGGGCGCCTGGTCAGGGCCTCGACGAGCAGTGCGGCGCGGCCGGCGTTCGCCGCGGCGTCCACATGCGGGACGGTACGCGGCAGCAGTCCGCGGGCGGTCTCGGTGAGCACCGGTTTCCCGGGCACGAAGACCACCGGAACGATGGAATCGGCGGGATCCATCCGGATCGCCCGCGCGGTTCCGGTGTCCATCCAGGCGAGCGTGAAGCCGCCCAGCAGGCATGCGGCGACGTTGTCGGGGTGGCCCTCGATCTCGGTGGCCAGCTCCAGCAGCGCGGTGTCGTCGAGCTTCTGCTCGCCGCCTATGGTCACGGCGCGGGCGGCGACGATGCCCGCGCAGATGGCGGCCGAGGAGGAGCCCAGGCCGCGGCCGTGCGGGATGCGGTTGGCGCAGACGATCTCCAGGCCGCGCGGCTGGCCGCCGAGCAGCTCGAAGGCGGCGCGCATCGACCGTACGAGCAGGTGGCTCTCGTCGCGCGGCAGGGTGTCGGCGCCCTCACCTGCGATGTCGATGTGCAGCCCGGAGTCGGCCACCCGCACCACGACGTCGTCGTACAGGCCCAGGGAAAGACCCAGGGCGTCGAAGCCGGGACCGAGATTGGCGCTGGTAGCGGGGGTGCGCACCCGGACGGCGGCGGCGCGGAACGCGGGACCGGCCATCGCTCGATGACTCTCCTTGATTGATGCTGCGGTACTGCCCCGGAGCGCCGCGGCACCGAGATGCCCGGCCGGCTCATGGGGACTGTTCTGACCTGCCCTGAACACCACTGCGTTATGCCGTGGGGAGGGGAGTTGGCTGCCAGCCTATCGAAGGAAGGTTCTGTCGCGACATAGGGCGCACAGGAGGCGCACGATGCGTGTCGCGCGCCTTCCTGCGCCCCGGCACTGCCTTCGCCGGGCTTTGCAGCCTTTGCACAATTTGCAATGTGTGGGGTGACGGGACGCCGAGCGCCCCGTCACCGGGTGCCGTATGCGCAGGTCAGCGCCGTACGGCGGGAGGTGCTACGCGAGGCCGAGCCGCTCGGCCGCGGCGTCCGCGTCGATCGGGACCGTCACCGGCTGCGGCGCTCCGGCCACCGCCCAGTCCGGGTCCTTGAGGCCGTTGCCGGTCACCGTGCAGACGATGCGCTGGCCGGGGTCGACCTTGCCCTCCTCGGCGGCCTTGAGCAGGCCGGCGACGGACGCGGCCGAGGCGGGCTCCACGAAGACGCCCTCCTGTGCGGCCAACAGGCGGTAGGCGGCCAGGATTTGACGGTCGGTCACGTCGTCGATGAAGCCGCCGGACTCGTCCCGGGCGCGCTCGGCGTTCGCCCACGAGGCGGGGTTGCCGATGCGGATCGCGGTGGCGATGGTGTGCGGGTCCTTGACGACCTCACCGCGCACGATCGGCGCACTGCCGGAGGCCTGGAAGCCCCACATGCGCGGGGTGCGGCTGGCGATGCCGTCGGCCGCGTACTCCTGGTAGCCCTTCCAGTACGCCGTGATGTTGCCGGCGTTGCCGACGGGCAGCACATGGATGTCGGGTGCGTCGGCGAGCATGTCGACGATTTCGAAGGCGGCGGTCTTCTGCCCCTCGATGCGCACCGGGTTCACGGAGTTCACAAGTGCGACCGGGTAGTTCTCGGACAGGCCCCGGGCGAGCGTGAGGCAGTCGTCGAAATTCCCGTCGATCTGCAGGATCTTCGCGCCGTGCACCAGCGCCTGACCCATCTTGCCGAGCGCGATCTTGCCCTGCGGGACGAGCACCGCGCAGACCATCCCGGCCCGGACCGCGTAGGCGGCGGCCGAGGCGGAGGTGTTGCCGGTGGAGGCGCAGATGACGGCCTTGGCGCCCTCCTCCTTGGCGCGCGTGATGGCCATCGTCATGCCCCGGTCCTTGAAGGAGCCGGTGGGGTTGGCACCCTCGACCTTGAGGTGGACCTCACAGCCCGTGCGCTCGGAGAGCACCTGGGCCGGTACGAGGGGCGTGCCGCCCTCCCGGAGGGTGACGACCTCGGTCGTGTCACTGACCGGAAGCCGGTCACGGTATTCCTCGATGATTCCGCGCCACTGACTGCTTGTCTTGGTCACGGTGGAATTGGCAGACATGGGTTCCTTTACTCCCCTTCGACCCGCATGATGCTGGCGACACCGCGGACGGTGTCCAGCTCGCGCAGTGCCCCGACGGTCGACGACAGCGCCGCGTCGGCCGCCCGGTGGGTGACGACGACGAGGGAGGCCTCGCCGTCCTTGCCCTGCTGACGGACCGTATCGATCGATACGCCGTGTTCGGCGAAGACCGTCGCGACCTGCGCAAGAACGCCGGGCTTGTCGGCCACGTCGAGACTGATGTGGTACCGCGTGACGACCTCGCCCATGGGGCTGACCGGCAGCGCCGTGTAGGCCGACTCCCCGGGGCCGGTGGAGCCGGCGAGCTTGTTGCGACAGACCGCGACGAGGTCGCCGAGGACCGCGGAGGCGGTCGGCGAACCGCCCGCGCCCGGGCCGTAGAACATCAGCTGACCGGCCGCGTCGGCCTCGACGAAGACCGCGTTGTACGCCTCGCGGACGGAGGCGAGCGGATGCGTCAGCGGAATCATCGCGGGGTGCACCCGGGCGGTGACCGAGCCCCCGTCGGCGGCCCGCTCGCAGATGGCCAGCAGCTTGACCGTGCAGCCCATCCGCTTGGCGGAGGCGATGTCGGCCGCGGTGACCTCCGTCAGCCCCTCGCGGTGCACATCGTCGATGGTCACCCGCGTGTGGAAGGCGATACCGGCCAGGATCGCGGCCTTGGCGGCGGCGTCGAACCCCTCGACATCGGCGGTCGGGTCGGCCTCGGCGTACCCCAGGGCGGTCGCCTCGTCCAGCGCCTCGCTGTACCCCGACCCCGTCGAATCCATCTTGTCGAGGATGAAGTTGGTGGTGCCGTTGACGATGCCGAGCACCCGGTTGACCTTGTCGCCGGCCAGCGACTCGCGCAGCGGCCGCACCAGCGGGATCGCGCCCGCGACGGCGGCCTCGTAGTACAGATCCGCGCCGTTGGCCTCGGCCGCCGCGTGCAGCGCCGCGCCGTCGGCCGCGACCAGCGCCTTGTTGGCGGACACCACGCTCGCGCCGTGCTCGAAGGCGGTGGTGATCAGCGACCGCGCGGGCTCGATCCCGCCGATGACCTCGATGACGACGTCGATGTCACCGCGTTTGACGAGCGCGGTCGCGTCGGTGGTGACCAGCTCGGCCGGAACGCCGGCGCGCACCTTGTCCGGGCGGCGCACGGCGATCCCCGCGAGCTCCACGGGCGCGCCGATGCGGGCCGTGAGGTCGTCCGCGTGCGTCGTCATGATGCGTGCCACCTCTGAGCCGACGACACCACAGCCCAGGAGCGCCACCTTCAGCGGACGCGTACGCATCATTCGACCTCTGCTTCTCATCGATAAGCGATTTTCGGCTTGCTCGTGCACCAGCAGCCAGCCTGCTCATGCACCAGTCTCACGCACCGGACGGCAGATTCCGTCCGTCGTCCGGATGCCGAGACATTTATTTCATCCGGGGCCGGGCCCCGGCGATCCGGCCCTACCCGACATCCAACCGCAGGAGATCTTCCTCCGTCTCCCGCCGGACGATCACCCTGGCCTCGCCGTCCCTGACCGCCACGACCGGCGGCCGCAGCGCGTGGTTGTAGTTGCTCGCCATGGACCGGCAGTACGCGCCGGTGGCCGGCACCGCGAGCAGGTCCCCCGGCGCCACGTCGGCCGGCAGGAAGGCGTCGCGTACGACGATGTCGCCGCTCTCGCAGTGCTTGCCGACCACCCGCGACAGCATCGGCTCGGCGTCGGACGTGCGCGACACCAGGGCCACGCTGTACTCCGCGTCGTACAGGGCGGTGCGGATGTTGTCCGACATCCCGCCGTCCACGGACACATACGTCCGCAGGCCTTCCAGCTCCTTGACCGTGCCGACCTCGTACAGCGTGAAGGCCGTCGGCCCCACGATCGCGCGCCCGGGCTCGACCGACAGCCGCGGCACGCCCAGCCCCGCCGCCGCGCACTCCTTGCGCACGATCTCGCTCAGCGCCTTGGCGATCTCGTGCGGCTCGCGCGGATCGTCGTCCGAGGTGTAGGCGATGCCGAGCCCGCCGCCGAGGTCGATCTCGGGCAGTTCGATGCCGTGCTCGTCGCGCACCTCGGTCAGCAGCTGCACCACGCGGCGGGCGGACACCTCGAATCCCGCCATGTCGAAGATCTGCGACCCGATGTGGCTGTGGATGCCGATGAGCTCCAGACCGTCGAGCTTCAGGGCGCGGCGTACGGCCTCGGCGGCCTGCCCGCCCGCCAGCGCGATCCCGAACTTCTGGTCCTCGTGGGCGGTCGCGATGAACTCGTGCGTGTGCGCCTCGACACCGACCGTGACCCTGATCTGCACGCGCTGGCGCTTGCCGAGCCGCTCGGCGATGTGCGCGACGCGCACCATCTCCTGGAAGGAGTCCAGGACGATCCGCCCGACCCCGGCCTCGACGGCCCGGGTGATCTCCTCGGTGCTCTTGTTGTTGCCGTGCAGCGCGATCCGCTCGGCGGGCATCCCCGCCGCCAGCGCCGTCGCCAGCTCGCCGCCGGAGCAGACGTCGAGGTTGAGCCCCTCCTCGTGCAGCCAGCGCACGATGGCCCGGGAGAGGAACGCCTTGCCGGCGTAGAAGACGTCGGCGTCCGGCCCGAAGGCGTCCTTCCAGGCCCGGCAGCGCGCCCGGAAGTCGTCCTCGTCCAGGAAGTAGGCCGGCGTGCCGAACTCCTCGGCGAGCGAGGCCACGTCCAGCCCGCCGACGGTCACCACACCGTCGGCGTCGCGCCGGACGGTACGGGACCAGACACGCGGGTCAAGGGTGTTGAGATCGGCGGGCGGCCCGGCGTAGTGCCCTTCGGGCAGCACGTCGGCGTGCCGGGGCCCTGCGGGATGCGCGGAACGACTCATGGCGTGGAGATCCCCTCAAATTTCGTTCATCAGAGGTGTTCGGGAGCGGAGATGCCGAGCAGGCGCAGGCCGTTGGCGAGCACCGTTCCGCAGGCCTCGGCAAGGGCCAGGCGGGCGCGGTGCACGGCCGAGGGTTTCTCGTCCCCGACGGGCAACGGCACGAAGGCGTCGTGCCACCGGAAGAACGCGTCCGCCGTCGCCTCCAGATGCCGCACCACCCGGTCCGGCGCCCGCAGCCGCGCGGCGCTCTCGATGGCGGAGGGGTAGGTGGCGAGGAGGGTGTGCAGCGACTGCAGGCAGTGATCGGCGGGCCCGTCCGCGACGGTGACGGCCGCCGGGGCGCCCACCTCCCCCGGCTCGCCGGTGAACCCCAGCTCACGCGCGCCGCGCACCAGCGCCCGGGTCCGCGCATGGGCGTACTGCACCCGGAACCGCGGATTGCTCTCCCGCTGCACCACACGCTCGGGCACCCGCACCGGGTCATGGGCGGCGGGCCGCAGCAGGACCCAGCGGGCCTCGTCGGAGCCCAGCCGGCCGATGAGGTCGGCCAGCTCCCCGGGGACGGCGGACCGCGCACCGGCGTCGACGCCGGCGGCCGGACCCCGCGGCCGGCGCCCCGCCGCCGCCTCGATCCGCGCCAGCGCGTCGGCCACGACCACCTCGCGGGCACCGCGGCCGGTCGCGGTACCGCCCGTGACCGGGCCGTCCTCCGCGCCGCGGTCCCCGTACCGTTCCCCCTGCGCCAGCACATCCCGTACGAGCGCGGTCTGCGCGCCCTCGCCCAGCGTGAAGTTCAAAAAGCCCGGCCCGGCGATCTCGACCCGGGCGATCCCGGCGCTCCCGGCCAGCCGCTTCCGCAGGATCTCGGCGACCTCCCGGGCCGGCCGCCCCGCCGGCTTGGCGAGCTGCAGCGCGACGTTGGAGGCGTAGTCCCCACACCCTGGCCGCGGCGGCGGCTGCACAACGATCCGCGCCGGCACGGGCACGGAGAGCTCCTGCTCCTCCACGGCACCGCGCACGGAGCGCAGGACGGTACGGGAGAGCTCAGCGGGGGTCACGGGACAAGCGTATGGGAGAACAGGGGCATCCACGCGACCCGGTTTCGCCCTGTGGACACTCCGCGGGACCCACCCGCCCCCGCGAACACCGCGCGGCCGCCGTGCTGGGCCGGTACTCAGCCGCCGGGCCGGCCGGACCGAGCCGGGTCGGTACTCAGCCGCCGGGCCGGGCTTGCCCGATACTCAGCCGCCGGGCCGAGCTGGGTCCGTACTCAGCCGCCCGGGCAGACCACCGGTCCCGCTTCGCCGCCCCCCGCCTCCACCATCCCCGCCCGGCCCCGATCGCTCTCCCCGTCCTCGCCCCCGCCGTCTTCCTTGCCCATCCCGCCGCCCTCGGGCCCGCGCTCGCGCTGCCGGCCCTCGCGAACCAGCTTCCCCACGGTCCGCACCAGCTCGGTCGGCTCGAACGGCTTGGCCAGGAAGGCGTCCACCCCGACCGACTCACCGTTGTTCACCTCGCCCTGCGTGCACGCACTGACGATGGCGATCGGGATGTCCCAGGTCCGAGGATCGGAGCGCAGCCGGGCCGCGGTGCGCAGACCGTTGAGCCGCGGCATCACCACATCGAGGGTCACGACATCGGGTCTTACGTGGTGCACGACATCCAGACATTCGGCACCATCAGCCGCGGTCACGACCTCGAAGCCCTCCAGCTCGAGATTGACCCTGATCAACTGCCGGATCACCTTGTTGTCGTCGACAACCAGGATCCGACCGGACAAGCCAGGCACACCATGAGACTAGGGGCGCACCTGCGGCGCCGTCCCGGTTTTGCCCACTTCCGCCCCCATGCGAGGGACCTTTCCCCGACCCCCACCGGCACACCCCGCGCATGCGCTAGGGCCCCACCCGTCGGACCGCCTCCGGCCCCCTCCCCCACTCCCGCTCCCACTCCCGCAAATCCTGTTCATGAACACCCCATCAGAGCTGGTAGGGTTCTACCCGTCGCCGCACAAACAGCGGCAACGCCCCCGTAGCTCAGGGGATAGAGCAACGGCCTCCGGAGCCGTGTGCGCAGGTTCGAATCCTGCCGGGGGCACTCGCCACATCACCTACGAAAATCCGTAAGTGACCGGGGCGGATGCCGAAAGAAAAGGGCGGGAGTCAGTCTCACTGACTCCCGCCCTTTCTCGTTCCCGGTCGCCTTTCGCTTGATTGTCGGCCTGGAATGCGAAGATCCACTGCACTGCCTGGCGCCATCTGCCGGCTTCTTTCGGATAGAGAGCGGGTCGGCGACGTCCGTCACGGACGGCCACCTCGACATCCTGGGTCCTGCCCCTGGTGGACGCAGTCGGCCGAACGGAGAAATGGTCGCTCTCGCGCTCCAGTCCGATGTGCAAGAAATGAAGGAAGCGCTACGTCGCTTTCAGGCTGCCGTTGGATTTGGGCGGAGCTATATCGCCGTCGTCGATACGGCCCGCCTAGCGACGGGGATGGCTCCTGGCGAGTTGCGGCAATGTGTTCAGTCGTCGATGTCCGCGAGCTGCCTTTCCAAGCGTGCGCGTAAGTCCGCGGCTCGGGGATCGCCGTACGGCGTCAGGTGGATCAGGGCCTCGGCCCGGTGGGCGCGGGCTGCCTCGGGATCTCGTGGGTGGAGGGCGCTGGCCAGGTGGTCCAGCTCCACGGCGAGCTCCCACCCGGCACCGAGGTCGCGGTGGACGGCTGCGGCCTGACGGTGGAAGGCGGCGGCCTCGCCGTGGCGGTCCATCGCGGCGTATGTCCGCCCCGTGCCTCGCCAGGCCAGGGCTTCGCGACCGCGATCCCCAAGGCGCCGGTGGAGCATGGCCGATCGCTGGTAGGAGGCCAACGCGTCGCCGTGCTGCCCGGTGGCACGCTGGATGTCGCCGAGGCAGAGCAGCCAGAAGCCCTCCAGTCCACGATTGCGCAGGCTCAGCGCGATCTTGAGAGCCTCGTCGATGGCCTCACGGGCCGCCTCGTTCTCGTCCCGCTCTCGGTGGAGTTCCGCGGTGAGCCACAGGGCGTTGCCGACGCTCTGGCGGCTGTCCAGGGCGCGGTGAGCGGCCAGGGCCGCTCGGATCGCGACCTCTGCTTCCCGGAGGCTTCCCGCTTCCAGGTGGGCTCCGGCCAAGTTGGACAGGGCGGAGGCGGCCCAGCGGTCGCCGCTCATTTCGCGGAAGATGCTCAGGGAGTGCGCGAAGTGTGCGGCGGCAGCTTCGAGTCGACGGGTACGCAGGTGGATGAGGCCCAGGAGGTTGAGGGCGTGTGCCTCTTCCATGCGGTTCCCGGCTGTGCGGGCAAGAGCGAGGGCGCGGCCCAAGTAGTCCACCGCCTGGTCGAGTTGGCCGACCGATCGGTGGGACATGCCGAGCTGGTTGAGCAGCAGAAGCTGCCCGTTCGTGTCGTTCATGTGCTCGGCGGAAGCCAGGCCGGCGGGACCGAAGCCGAGCCAGTCCGCAAAGGCAGCGGAGGCGGACAGGGCATTCCACAAGGTGGCGGTCAGTTGCCAGGCGTGCTGGTGCAGTCCGGCCGCGGCGGCGACTCGTACGAGGTGCGGGAAGACGGCACGTTCACGCTCTGCCCAGTCGGCGGCGTCGTAGTCGGCGAAGGCCAGTGGCGGCAGGGATGCGGTCGTCCCGGGTAGCGGCAAGTGGTCCTCGCCGGGCTGGAGCCAGGTCTGTGCCGCGTCCGCTGTGTGCAGATACCAGTCCAGTGCGCGGCGCAGGGCGGCCTCGCGTTCCTCCGCCGGTTCCTCGTCGTGAGCCTGGTCGGCTGCGTAGGCGCGCAGGAGGTCGTGGAACTGGAAGCGGTCGGGGCCGCTCTGCTCCAGCAGATGGGCCCCGACGAGATCGTCCAGGAGCTGCCGGGCACGGCTGGGGGTGAGGCCGGCTAGGGCAGCGGCCGCGTGGAGCCCGAACTCCGGTCCGGGGTGCAGGCCGAGGAGCCGGAAGAGGCGACCGGAGTGCGGCGGCAGCGCACGGTAGGACCAGGCGAAGACCGTCCGGACGGCCTCGGGGTCCTCCTCGATGCCTGTGCTGAGCGCGTCCCAGAGCGCGGCCTCGTCGTGCAGGTCGGCAAGCAGGTCGTCGAGGCTCAGGTGCGGATGGCTTGCGGCGCGCTCGGCGGCTATCCGCAGGGCGAGCGGGAGGTGTGCGCACAGCCGGGCCAGTTCCGTGAGCTGGTCCGGGTCGTCTCCCGGGCGGTAGTCCCGTGTGACGGCCCGCAACAGTGCGACGGCTTCCGGTTCGGGGAGCGTACCGAGAGTGATCCGACGAGCGCCGTCCCGCACGGTGAGACCCGCCAGGCGGTTGCGGCTGGTCACCAGGACCAGGCTGTCCCCGCTGCCCGGAAGCAGCGGTCGCACCTGACCCACCGTGGCAGCGTTGTCGAGCACGATGAGCATCCGGCGCTCGGCGAGCAGGGAACGGTAGAGCGCGACTGCGTCGTCCACGTCCTGCGGTACGTCGGCCGAGGCCACGCCGAGTGCGCGCAGAAAGCCGCGTAACGCCTGCTCGGCGGTGACGGGTTCGCGCGGATCGTAGCCCCGGAAATTCACGAAGAGCTGGCCATCGGGGAAGCGGTCCTTGACCTGGTGGGCCCAGTGCAGGACCAGGGAGGTCTTGCCTGCCCCGGCTGTGCCGGCCACCACGTGCACGGACACCACGAGCCGACCGCCGCCCCGTCCTGTCAGGACGGCGTTCAGCTGACCGAGTTCGTCGGTCCGGTTGACGAAAGCGTGCACGTCGGCGGGGAGCTGCCGAGGAACAGTTCGGGAAGGGGCAGGTGCTCTCGACGTCTCATGGAAGTGGATGCCACCGGAGACACTCCCGGCCTGTACGACATCGCGGGACTCCCCGGAGAATTCATTGGTCGAGTCTCCGGACCGCCCGTTGGCTCCTGCCGGCGTGCCGGTGGCTGCGTCCCCTCTGGGTCAGGCCGCCGGGGGCGGCGGCAGCGGTGCGACGGCACGGTCGAAATAGGACGCGATGTCCTCCGCAGCCGCGTAGGCGCTGCGCACATATGCCGTCCACGGGTCGACGAGGTCCGGGTCGGTGAAGCGGATCGCACCGGCCGGTGCCCCGGTAGGGGTGTAGACGACGTGGAAGAGCACCCTGTCGTCCTGAATGGTCAGTTCCGGGAGCAGTCCGCCGACCTCCGCCGCGGCGACCGCCTCGGCGGGCAGGATCCGCACCCGCTCTCCGTACTCGGCGCTGATCCGAAGCGAATGCAGCTCCCACTGCACGTAAGGCGTCAGCGGCTCCTCCACCACGCGTACGCGGTGGAACGCCGAGCCGCGGGCCTCTTCGTCCGCTTGGATCCCGCGCAGGTTGTCACGGCCCTCCTCGAACAGGCGCAGCGCCGTGACCCAGTCGCCGCGCCGCAGCGCGTCACGCGACGGACTGCCCACCTCCTCGAAGTGCTGCAGCCGTTCGAGTTTCCATGAATTTCCGTTGCGGATGGCGGCATCCCGGGCACGGAAATCGCGCAGATACTCCTCGTTGTCGAGGCGCCGGCCGCGGTCCGCGGGGAGAGGCGGAATGTGGACGTCAGACATCGGGGATGTCCGGTTTCGCGGCGGAGAGCATGGTGCCGGGGATGACGACGAGTCGTTCGTCGGGGCCGATGGTCACGCCTTCGGGCAGGATCGGGGCGTAGTGGTCGGTCATATCGCGGCCTATGACGGCGATATCGCCGTTGCTGAGCTGCCAGATGTCCGGGCACTGCTCCCTGCCCTGGGAATTGCCCAGTTCTTCCGCCGACTTCCCCAGGCGTCTGACGAATAACGCCGACGGGTCGGATTCCCAGGCTCGGGCCACGACGTGCCACCTCCAGCTCCGCTGTCACGGAACGCCACCGGCACGATACCGTGCGGGACCGGGCGCGGGGAGTCTGCATTCGCGCCGCACGCGGACCACGGGGAGGACGCGCCGCCGGCCGCCCGCGGGCGGCCGTCGAGAGCGGGTGGTGATCCGGGGGAAGGGCGGCGGCGGCCGGGCCGAGCAGCCCGGGCGTCAGCCGACCAGCCCCGGCGTCAGCCGTCCAGGCGGACCGGGAGCGACTCGATGCCGTAGACGATCGACAACTTGCGGAAGGCCAGGTCCTCCGGCTTGGCGTCGAGGCGCATGTGCGGGAAGCGGCGGACCAGGGCGGGGTAGGCGGCGCGGAGTTCCATCCGGGCGAGTTCGGCGCCCACGCAGCGGTGGATTCCGTAGCCGAAGGCCAGGTGGGACGGGACGTTGCGGGAGGGGTCGAACTGCTCCATGTCCGGACCCAGTTTGCCGTCCCGGTCGGCGCCGCTCAGGGAGCACAGCACGACGTCTCCCGCGGCGATCTGCACCCCGCCGATCTCCAGGTCCTCGCGGGCGAAGCGCGGGAAGGCGACCTGTACGACGGTCAGGTAGCGCAGCAGCTCCTCGACATAGCGGTCGACGACGTCATCGCCGTCGTGGAGGGCCGCGAAGTGCTTGGGGTCCTGGAGGAGGACCAGGGCGCCGAGCGCCAGCATGCTGGCCGTGGTCTCGAAGCCTCCGGTCAGCACGCCGTCGGCCAGGCCCGCCAGTTCCTCGTCGCTGACCGAGTCGCCGTGCTCCTTGACGATCATGCCGAGCAGGCCGTCACCCGGATTCTCCCGCTGCTTCTTGACGATGTCCCGGAAATAGGAGAGCGATTCGGATATGGCGCCGAAGGACGCGTTCGCGCCGCTGAAAAGGTCGAAGCGAGCCGCGCTGAGGCGTTCGAAGTCGTCGCGGTCCTCGTAAGGGACGCCGAGGAGTTCGCAAATGACGAGGGAGGGGATGGGCAGGGCGAAAGAGTGGACGATGTCGACCGGGTCACCGTTTTTCCCCGCCGCTTCCATGGCGTCGAGGCGCTCCTCGACGATCTCGTGGATGCGCGGGGTGAGCCGGCCGAGGCGGCGCATGGTGAATTCGGGGGTCAGGAGCCGGCGGAGCCGGGTGTGCACCGGCGGGTCGGCGAATCCGAGGCCCCCGGGGTTCTGTTCGACGCCGGCGCCGGCCTTGCCGACGAGGTTGGTGAAGTCCGAGCTGAAGGCATTGGCCTTTCCCAGCACCGCCTTGACCTCGTCGTATCCGGTGACCAGCCAGACGTTGGCGGCTATCGGCACCGGAAGCTTGCTGATCGGCTCCTTGTCCCGGACGGTCGCCAAATCGCCTACGGGGTCGAGCCCCTCGCGACGCAGGGGCATCAGGACAGACTCGGGCAAGAAAGACATTCGAGACAGGTCGAAGCCTTTCTTCTGTGTTCTCGCCAGATACATGCGGCCGGCCCAGGCGATGATCCGGGAACGGAGAGTCGTCATGACGCTCATACTGCCTTTCGTCGAGGGGGACGGTCACCCGCACTCGGCGTCCCAAGGCGGCCGGGACAGCACGGGACCCACTCGGCGCGGACGGGTGTGTCGTACGCCATAGCCCCTCGCTTGCGGTGGTCATGGCGCGGGTCCATGCCATCAACCGGTGCCTTAGGTCGTCCGCATCAGCGTGACGAGTTCGGCCTTCTTCTATTCGGTCGGGAAGAGTTTACAAACTGCCATTGGCCGCGTTCACGGAACAACCCGGGTCGCCCCTGGGAGACCCCTGAGGCGACCCTGATTCCTCCCTTGGTCCGGCGTGGAGGGCGGGGCGGTGCCCGACGTGAACGCGCCGGGTGTGCGGAGCGCACGCGTGGCGGCGCTCGACGGCCGCGCCGGATGCGGGCGGTGACCACTCTTCGTGTCCGGCGGGCCGGGGCGTACGCGCCCGGGCGGGGATCCGGACCGCGGGCCGGGCGGTGATCCGGGTCCCTTCCGGACCGCGGGCCGGACGGCGCACCGGGCAGCGAGCCGGACGGTGGGCGGTGCCGGCCCTGTGCGCGCTCCGCATGACGAGAGAGATGCGTGAAGGCTGAACGGCGCTTCCGGCAACCGGACGCACGCCGGGCCGGGTGCGTCAACCGGGCGCTCGCGGGGGCGGGTTGACACGGGGACCGGGGCGCTACCCCCGAGTGCGACTGCTACGTACCGTGACAAGTTGCGGACCCTTCGGAGTCTCCTTAGCGTGAGATGAGTGCGAGGTAGGCGACAGGACGCGGCGCGCGACAGCGGTCCGCAGGCACCGATCCGTCCGTCCCGTTGACGCCCGGTAAACCCCACTCGTTTTCGACTCCCCCTTTTCGCAGGACTCTCCCTTTCGCAGGAGGAAGCGCATGTTTCCGAAGCGCATGTTTTTGAGGTCGAAGTCCGGCAGCTTCGCTCTGTGTGCCCTTTCCGGGGCGCTGGCCGGCGCCCTCACGGCAGGACCGGCACTGGCGGCGGGCTCCGACGGGGGTGACGGCGAGGGCTCCACCGTCCCCATGCGCATGGGCCGGGTCGTCGCCAAACAGGGCCTGGTGGTGCGTACGGGCCCGAGCACCCATTACCGCATCATCGGCTCGAAGCAGTACGGGACGGTCGTGGAGATCGCCTGCCGGGTCAACGGGCAGCGCGTCAAGGGCAACCCCGTCTGGTACAAGCTCGGCGACTCCTCGTACGCCTGGTCCTCGGAGCGCGACATCGTGCACGACGGGGACGAGCCCCGCTGGTGCTGAAGCGGGGCGGCCCGGCGTCGACGCCCCGAACGCCGTATCCGGCATAACGGAAATAGCGGCCGCCGCTTGCTACGTTGCCAGACATGACGGCAACGGCAGGGGCGGCCGCCACGGCGCGCCCGGCGGACACTCCTCCACCCTTGCCGCCACCGCCCGGACGGCGGGGAATCGAACTGGCCCTCCTCGTAGGCGCCGTGCTGATCAGCGTCTGCGGCTACGCCGTGGTGGGGCTGGCCAGGGGCCACGCCCTCCCGGGCGGTGCGGTCCGCTACGGCGCCGGGCTCGGCGGACTCGCGCTGCTCGCGCACTTCGCGGTACGCCTGCGCGCGCCGTACGCCGACCCGCTGCTGCTGCCCACCGCCGTGCTCCTCAACGGGCTCGGGCTGGTGCTGATCTTCCGGCTCGATCTGGAGACCCCGGCCGACCACGCCGCGCCCACCCAGCTGATGTGGTCGACGGTGGGAGTCCTGCTGTTCATGATGGTGGTGGTGCTGCTGCGCGACCACCGCACGCTGCAGCGGTACGCCTACCACTGCGCGGCGCTGGCGCTGCTCCTGATGGTCGCGCCGATCGCCTTCCCCGCCGTCAACGGGGCGAAGATCTGGATCCGTGTCGCCGGATTCTCGATTCAGCCCGGCGAGTTCGCGAAGGTGCTCATCACGGTCTTCTTCGCGGCCTATCTCGCCGCCAACCGCGGTGCGCTGGCGCGCGCCGGCCAGCGGGTGGCCCGGCTCCAGCTGCCCGCCGGCCGGGTGCTCGGGCCGATCGCCGCGATCTGGCTGATCAGCGTGGCCGTGCTGGTCCTGGAGCGCGACCTGGGCACCTCGCTGCTGTTCTTCGGGATCTTCGTGGTGCTGCTGTACGTGGCGACGGGACGGACCGGCTGGATCGCGCTGGGGCTGCTGCTGGCCGGGGTCGGGGCGGCGGCCGTCGGCACGCTGGAGCCGCATGTGCACGGCCGGGTCGAGGACTGGCAGCACCCGTTCGCCGGCATCGCGGCGGGCGAGGGGCCCGGTCAGCTCGCCCAGTCGCTCTTCGCCTTCGCCGCGGGCGGGGTCCTCGGCACCGGCCTGGGCCAGGGCCACTCGTCCCTGATCGGCTTCGCCATGAAGTCCGACTTCATCCTCGCGACCTTCGGCGAGGAGCTGGGCCTGGCCGGGCTCACCGCGCTGTTCCTGCTGTACGCCCTGCTGGTGGCGTGCGGCTACCGGGCCGCGCTGGGGCTGGGCGACGCGTTCGGCAGTCTGCTGGCCGTCGGACTCGCGGCGCTGCCGGCCCTGCAGGTCTTCGTCATCGCGGGCGGGGTGATGGGGCTGATCCCGCTGACCGGCATGGCCATGCCGTTCCTCGCGCAGGGCGGGTCGTCCGTCGTCACGAACTGGATCATCGTCGCGCTGCTGCTGCGGATCAGCGACCGGGCGCGGGCGCCCCGTCCGGAGGGGAGCGGGGTGGCGAGCGGCAGCGGCGACGGGGAGGCCGTCCGTTGAACCGCTGTATCCGGCACACCGCCGCGTTCTGCCTGCTGCTCCTGCTCGCCCTGCTGGTCAACGCCGCACGGGTGCAGATCGTCGAGGCGGAGCACTACGGCGCCAGCCCGGCCAACCGGCGGCTGCCGATCGCCCGTTACGCGGAGCCGCGCGGTGAGCTGCTCGTCGACGGCAGGCCGGTCACCGGGTCCCGGGACAGCCGGGGCCGGCTGCGTTACGAGCGCACCTACACCGACGGCCCGCTCTACGCCCCGGTCACCGGCTACTCCTCGCAGACCTACGGGACCTCGCTGCTGGAGCGGGCCGAGGACGGCATCCTCTCCGGCGCCGATGCCCGGCTCGCCGCCTTCCCCTGGTGGGACCAGCTGACCCGCAGCCGCCACCGGGGCGGCGATGTGCACACCACCATCAACCCCCGGATGCAGCGCGCCGCCTACGCCGGGCTGGGCGGCAAGAAGGGCGCGGTGGCCGCGATCGAACCGCGCACCGGGCGCATCCTGGCGCTGGTCAGTACGCCGTCGTACGAACCGGGTGCGCTGTCCGGCAACGGCGTGCCGGTCGGCGAGGCCTGGCGCCGGCTCAACGCCGCCGCCGAGCGGCCGATGCTCAACCGGGCGCTGCAGCAGACCTACCCGCCCGGCTCCACCTTCAAGGTCGTCACCGCGGCGGCCGCGCTGGAGAGCGGCCTGGTCACCGACATCGAAGCCCCTACGGACTCCCCCGACCCCTATCCGCTGCCCGGCAGCTCCACCCTGCTCGGCAACGCGGCCGAGGACTGCGAGGACGCCCCCCTCGTCTACGCCTTCCGGGCCTCGTGCAACACCGTCTTCGCGCGGCTGGGGACCGCGGTCGGGCTGCGCGGCATGGCGGCGACGGCCCACCGGTTCGGCTTCAACGACCGGTGGCTGCGCATCCCCTCGCCGGTCGCGCCGAGCACCTTCGACACGCGGATGGATCCCGCGCAGCTCGCGCTCTCCGCCATCGGGCAGTACGACACCGCCGCCACCCCGCTC
This sequence comes from Streptomyces sp. NPDC043738, assembly GCF_056436545.1. Classification (NCBI taxonomy): domain Bacteria; kingdom Bacillati; phylum Actinomycetota; class Actinomycetes; order Kitasatosporales; family Streptomycetaceae; genus Streptomyces; species Streptomyces sp. NPDC043738. Next base: position 37,228 of record NZ_JBWKCJ010000035.1, read on the forward strand.
CAGATGGCGATGGTCGCGGCGGTGGTCGCCAACGGGGGGCAGCTGACGCCGCCGTACCTCGTCGACAAGGTGACCGACGCCGGCGGTGTCATGGTCTCGGCCGGTCCGCAGCGGCCCACGCGCCAGGTGGTCGGCCCGGCCACCGCGCAGCAGCTCCAGGAGATGATGATCGACGTCGTCGAGCACGGCAGCGGCCGGCGCGCCGCCGTCGAGGGCCTGACGGTCGGCGGCAAGACGGGCACCGCCCAGCACGGTGCGCACAACGAGGGCACGCCGTATGCCTGGTTCATCTCCTGGGCGCGCGAGCGGGACAGCTACGAGCCGACGGTGGCGGTGGCCGTGGTCGTCGAGGACGCGGCCGCCGACCGCGCGGACATCAGCGGCGGGGGGAGCGCGGCGCCGGTCGCCCGGGCGGTGATGGCGGCGGCGCGATGAGGCGCGGCCCCGGCTGCGGCGCGGCCCCGGCAGCCGCGCCACAATGGCCGTATGGCCGACGCTCCCCCGCCCTCCTCCTCCGCCGCACCGGGCCCCGCCCCGCTGCTGTCCCTGGCCGAAGTGGAGGCGCTGGCCCGGCGGGCGCACTCGGGGCAGACCGACAAGGCCGGCCGCCCGTACACCGAGCATCTGGCGGCGGTCGCGGCGGGCGTGCGGGCGCGGGGCGGCAGCGACGAGCAGATCGCCGCGGCCTGGCTGCACGACGCGGTCGAGGACGGCGCGCTGAGCCGTGAGTGGCTGGCCGGCGCGGCGCTCGGCGAGGCGACCAAGGCGATGGTCCTGGCGGTCACCAAGCGGGCCGGTGAGCCGGTCGAGGAGTACACCGCGCGGATTCTGGCCACGCCCGGCGCGCTGCTGGTCAAGGAGTCCGATCTCGCGCACAACGCCGATCCGGCCCGGCTGGCCGTACTGGACGCGCCGACGCGGGAGCGACTGACGGCGAAGTACGCCCGGGTGCGGGGCCTGTTGGGACTTCGCTGAGCCGGCTGCCCTCCGGGCCGCGGGTCCGCACAGCGGACGCCCGGCCAAAAAGATGCCCTACGCAGCTACTCTGCGGCGATGACCCCTACAAAACCCCCGCGGCCCTCCCCCTCCCACCCGCGAGCGGCGCGCGTGATCGCCGCCCTGGAGGGCGTCGGCGTCCGCCGCCACACCACCGACCAGGTCATCCTCGACGCCGTCGACTGGACCGTACGGTCCGGTGAGCACTGGGCGTTGCTCGGCGCGAACGGGGCGGGCAAGACCACCGTCCTGCGCCTCGTCGGCGCGCTGATGTTCCCCACCGTCGGCACCGTCGAGGTGCTCGGCCACCGGCTCGGCTCGGTGGACGTCCGCGAGCTGCGCGCCGTCATCGGCCTGGTCTCCGGCGCGCAGAAGGTGCCGCAGGACGCGACCGGCCACACCGTCGTACTGACCGGCGCGACCGGGACCGTGCAGCCGCTGTGGCGCAAGTACGACGCAGCCGCCCGCGAGCGGGCGCACGAGCTGCTCGCCGAACTGGACTGCAAGGAGCTGGCGGACCGCCCCTACGGGGTGTGCTCGGGCGGTCAGCGGGCCAGGATCCTGATCGCCCGCGCGCTGATGGCCGACCCCTCGCTGCTGCTGCTCGACGAGCCGTTCAACGCGCTCGACCTGCCCTCCCGCGAGGATCTGATCGACGCCCTGCACCGGCTGGCCCTGGGGCGCCCGGAGTTGGCGACCGTGACGGTCACCCACCATCTGGAGGAGCTGTCCCCGGCCATCGGCCACGCCCTGCTGCTGCGCGACGGCCGGGTGCAGGCACGCGGCCCGGTGGAGGAGGTCCTGACGGGCGCGCGGATGACGGCCTGCTTCGGCCGCCCGATCGAGGTGTCCCGCCACGAGGGGCGGTGGCTGGCCCGGTCGGGGCGGCGGGGCCAGGGCCAGCTCCCGGTACCCGGCTCGGGCTACGGCAATCGGGCCGTTTAGAGGGCAGTGAGCAGGGAGGACCGCATGACCGCACCAGAGCTCCCCGATATGGGCGATCCGATCCCGCGGGAGGGGCTGCCGCCCTGGAAGCAGCGCTTCTACGAGCACGCGCTGGTGGTCATCGGGCTGCTGGCACCGTGGGTCTTCCTCTGGGTCGCGGCGGCGAGGAATCCGGGGCTGCTGTGGATTCCGGTGCTGAATCTCCTCGGTACGTATGCGGGGCTGTATGTCATGGCCCGGGGGTGGCGGGGCCAATCTCGCCGGATGTTCGCGGTGCTGGCCGCAGTGGTGGTGTGCTGGATCGTCTGCACGGAGTTGTTCCGGCGTCTGAATTGAGGGGCCGGAGAACGGGGCGTCGTCATCGACGCGGGGCGTCGGTGGGGCGCGCCCCGGCCCCGGCCCGTCAGCTCTCCGCCTCGCCCCGCGCGATCGCCTCCGCGACCTCCGCCGTGCGGGCCGCCTCCTCGGCGGCGAACCGCTCCGCGTCCAGCTTGTCGGCGAGCTCCTCGTCCTGGGCCATCAGCAGATCGAGGTTGGCGTCGCCCAGGTCGAAGACGCCCAGGTCCACATAGGCGCGCTGCAGGCGTTCGCCCCACAGCCCGATGTCCTTCACGCAGGGCACGATGCGGCTGAAGAGCAGCTTCCGGAAGAGGTGCAGGAATTCGGAGCGCTCGGTGAACTCCGCGGCCTCCTTGGGAGGAATGCCGAAGTTCTCCAGGACTTCCAGGCCGCGCAGCCGGTCGCGCATCAAATAGCAGCCCTCGATGACGAATTCCTCGCGTTCGCGGAGTTCGGCGTCGGTGAGCTGCTTGTAGTAGTCGCGCAGGGCCATCCGGCCGAAGGCGACGTGGCGGGCCTCGTCCTGCATGACGTAGGCGAGGATCTGCTTCGGCAGCGGCTTGTCGGTGGTGTCGCGGATCATCCCGAAGGCGGCCAGCGCGAGGCCCTCGATCAGCACCTGCATGCCGAGGTACGGCATGTCCCAGCGGGAGTCCTCGAGGGTGTCGGAGAGCAGCGTCTGGAGGCTGTCGTTGACCGGGTAGAGCATCCCGATCTTCTCCTGGAGGAAGCGGCCGTAGATCTCGGCGTGCCGCGCCTCGTCCATGGTCTGGGTGGCGGAGTAGAACTTCGCGTCGAGGTCGGGGACGGACTCCACGATCCGCGCCGCGCAGACCATGGCGCCCTGCTCGCCGTGCAGGAACTGGCTGAACTGCCAGGCGGTGTAGTGCTGGCGCAGATCGCCGCGGTCCTTCTCGGTCATCTTGCCCCAGTACTTGGTGCCGTACAGGGACATGGACTCGTCGGGCGTACCGAGCGGATCCTTGGGGTCCACTTCCAGGTCCCAGTCGATCCGCAGCGTGGCGTCCCACTGCTTGTCCTTGCCCTTCTGGTACAGCGCGAGCAGCCGGTCGCGACCGTCGCCGTACTCCCAGCTGAAGCGGGCCGCGCCGGAGGCGGGGACCTGCCACAGCGGGTCGCCGGGGTCCTGCACGTAGAGCTCTCGGGTCGACACGGACGCCTCCTCGGCTCGCCGAACGCCTTGCCCTGGACGGTGGTTGGCAGGCTCACACGTTCCTTACTCGCGGGTCAATAACTCGCGCACAGGGGATTGACGCCCTTGCTGACACGCAGTCTCATAAGAGCTGACCGCGGGTAACCCACTAGCGAGGTAGCCAGATGACGAGCGCGCCCAACGCCATGACCGCGACGGACACCGAAGTCCTGCGGGACGCCCTCGGCCTGCTCAAGGACCGGGAACAGGTCGCCGAGCGACTGCTCGACTCCTCCGCCAGGCACTCCTTCGACCCCGACACCGAACTCGACTGGGAGGCGCCCCTCGAAGAGGGCAAGTGGTTCTGGCCGCCGGAGCTGGTCTCGCTCTACGACACCCCGCTGTGGCGGAGGATGTCGCTGGAGCAGCAGCAGGACCTCTCCCGGCACGAGGCCGCCTCGCTCGCCTCGTTGGGCATCTGGTTCGAGATCATCCTGATGCAGCTGCTCGTACGGCACATCTACGACAAGCCGGTCACCAGTGCGCATGTCCGCTACGCGCTCACCGAGATCGCCGACGAATGCCGGCACTCCAAGATGTTCGCCCGCATGATCCAGCGGGGCGGTGCGCCCACGTACCCCGTCTCGCGCCTCAACCACAACCTCGCCCGGATCCTCAAGACGGTCTCCACCACCCCGGGCTCGTTCGCCTGCACCCTGCTCGGCGAGGAGATCCTGGACTGGATGCAGCGGCTGACCTTCCCGGACGAGCGGGTGCAGACCCTGGTGCGCGGGGTGACCCGGATCCATGTCGTCGAAGAGGCCCGCCATGTCCGCTACGCACGCGAGGAGCTGCGCCGCCAGATGGTCACCGCGCCGCGCTGGGAGCGGGAGTTGACCCGGATCAGCTCCGGCGAGGCGGCCCGGGTCTTCTCCGTCGCCTTCGTCAACCCGGACGTCTACACCAACGTCGGGCTGGACAGGCGGGAGGCCGTCGCCCAGGTGAAGGCCAGCGGCCACCGCCGCGAGGTGATGCAGTCCGGCGCCCGGCGGCTGACCGACTTCCTCGACGAGATCGGTGTGCTGCGCGGTGTGGGCCGCAGGTTGTGGCGCAGCTCGGGGCTGCTGGCCTGAAGCGCTCGGCATGCCCTGTCCGCGACCCGAGCAGGTGTACGAGCCGACCCCCGGGCCGGTTACGCTGCTGTTCATGAACGGCAGCGGCACCGCCCCAGCAGTACCCCGACCCGCCTATCGCAGGCTCAGCGTCGAGCAGCGCCGCAGCCAACTGCTCGCCGCCGCCCTCGGGCTGTTCGCCCAGCGCGCGCCCGAGGACGTCTCGTTGGACGACGTCGCCACCGCCGCCGAGGTGTCGCGGCCGCTGGTCTACCGCTACTTCCCCGGCGGCAAGCAGCAGTTGTACGAGGCCGCGCTGCGCAGCGCGGCCGACATCCTGGAACGCTGCTTCGCCGAGCCCGAGACCGGGCCGCTCACCCGGCGGCTGTCCCGCGCTCTCGACCGCTACCTGGCGTTCGTCGACGAGCACGACGCCGGCTTCAGCGCGCTGCTCCAGGGCGGCAGCGTCGTGGAGACCTCCCGTACGTCCGCGATCGTCGACGAGGTGCGGCGGGCCGCGGCCGACCAGATCCTGCGGCATCTGGGCGAGCCGGAGCCGGGCGTCAGGCTGCGGATGACCGTGCGCATGTGGATCACCGCCGTCGAGGGCGCCTCGCTGATCTGGCTCGACGAGCACAAGCAGCCCGCCCTCGACGAGCTGCGGGACTGGCTGGTGGACCACTTCATCGCGCTGCTGACCGCGACCGCGGCCCGCGACCCGCAGACCGCGCGGGTGACCCGGGCGGCGCTGAAGCTGGAGACCTCCGACGGCCCGGTCGGTGATCTGTCCCGGCGCATCCTGCCCATCGTCAGCGACGCCGCGCACCTCCTGTGACCAGCGGTTCCGCTCCGGTGGTGGAAGACTTAAGGGCGTGCGAAGCGAGAACACGCCCTTCGTCGGCGGACCCTTGGACGGCCGGGTGCTGCCGGTGCTGGTCGGCATGACCGGCCAGCCACCGAAGACCTATGAGATCCCGGTGCCCAACGACGACGGGCGGCCGCCGACGCTGCACCTCTACCGGCGCGTCCCCGCCCGTGTGAGCCGCCTGGGCCTGCCGAGCGGCTGGAAGTACGAGTACGTCCCCGAGGGGGGGCGGGAGGTCCAGGGCCGCCGGAAGTGGCCCTGGACCAAGTAGGGGCCCGCCGACGTCACCCGTGCGAGGCGAGGTAGGCCCGTGCGGCGTCCGGGTCGTAGAGGAAGTTCTCGAAGTCGGACGGGTCGTCGAAGCCGTTGGCGAAGCGGTCGGCGACGGGCTGGATCTGGCCGGCCGCGCCGATGACGTCCAGTACGTGCTCCGGCGGCGGGGCCAGCATCGCGTTGGTCCACTTGGTGACGTGCCGGGCGGTGTCCCAGTAGCGGTCGAAGGTGGCGCGCATCCAGTTCTCGTCGAACGGCTCCTCGCCGCGCTCCTCGATGGCGGCGAGGTAGGACGCGGCGCACTTGGAGGCCGAGTTGGAGCCCTGGCCGGTGATCGGGTCGTTGGCGACGACCACGTCGGCGACGCCGAGGACCAGGCCGCCGGAGGGGAGCCGGCCGATGGGGTTGCGCACGGTCGGGGCGTAGCGGCCGGCCAGCGTGCCGTTGGCGTCGGTCAGTTCGACCTTGGTGGCGCGGGCGTACTCCCAGGGCAGGAACTTCTCCATCAGCTCCAGCGTCGTGGCCAGGTGCTCGTCGGGGTCCTTGACCGACTGGAAGACGTCCAGCGGGCCGCCGGGGATGCCCTCCCAGAACAGGATGTCGGCGCGGCCGGAGGTGGTGAGCGTCGGCATGACGAAGAGCTCGCCGACGCCGGGGACGAGGTTGCAGCGCACCGCGTCGAAGTGGGGGTGCTCGGGGCGCGGGCCCAGGCCGTGGACGTAGGCGACGGCCAGTGCGCGCTGGGGGGTGTCGTAGGGGGAACGCGCCGCGTCCCGGCCGAACATGGACACCAGCTCGCCCTTGCCGGCCGAGACCAGTGTCAGGTCGTAGCGGCCGGCGAAGAAGTCCAGGTCGGAGACGGCCGCGCCATGGATGACCAGTTGGCCGCCGCGCTGTGCGAAGGTCTCCATCCAGCCGGCCATCTTGACCCGCTGGTCGACGGACTGGGCGTAGCCCTCCAGCGTGCCGACCCAGTCGACGGCGCGCTGCGAGCCGCCGGGCTCGGCGTGGCTGCCGGGCGCGGCGACCGAGACGCCCAGGCCCTCGATGCGCGGCGCCTGGCTCTCCCAGAAGTTGATCTCCAGGTCGCGCTCGTGCTGCAGGGCGGTGTCGAACATGCACTGGGTCGACATGACCCGGCCGGAGCGGATCTCGTCGGCGGTGCGGTTGGACATCAGGGTGACCTCGTAGCCCTTGGACTGGAGGCCGAGGGCGAGCTGGAGCCCGGACTGGCCGGCTCCGACGACGAGTATTTTCCGCATGGCGGCACTCTTCTCTGTTACTGCGGTGTTCGGGGGTGAGGCGTGGGGGGTGGGGCGGGGCCCGGCCCTCGGGGGTGGGTCCCGGGGCCGGGCCCGGTTACTCCGGCGCTTCCTCCAGCGCATGGCCGACCAGCGTGAGCAGCGAGGTGACCACCGTGGCCCGCCGGCGCGCGTCCATGATCACGACGGGTACCCGGGGCGGTACGGTCAGCGCCTCGCGGACGTCCTCGACGGCGTACTCCTCGGTGCCCTCGAAGTGGTTGACCGCGACGATGTACGGAAGTCCGCAGCTCTCGAAGTAGTCCAGCGCCGGGAAGCAGTCCTCCAGGCGCCGGGTGTCGGCCATCACGATCGCACCGATCGCGCCGCGCACCAGGTCGTCCCACATGAACCAGAACCGCTGCTGTCCGGGCGTGCCGAACAGATACAGCACCAGGTCCTGGTCGAGGGTGATCCGGCCGAAGTCCATCGCGACCGTGGTCGTGGTCTTCTCGGGGGTGGCGGTCAGGTCGTCGGTGTCCTCGCTGGCGCGGGTCATCACCGCCTCGGTCTGCAGCGGGGTGATCTCCGAGACCGAGCCGACGAAGGTGGTCTTGCCGACGCCGAAGCCGCCCGCCACCACGATCTTGGTGGCGACCGGCGCCCGCGAGCGGTCGGTCTGCCAGCTGTGCAGCCCCGCCTCGTCGGTTGCCGCCGCGGGCTCGGGCCGGTCCGCGGAAGGGACCGTCGCCGTCGAACCGGCCGATGTCGTGTCAGAGCCTGTGAAGTCCACCCAGCACCCTTTCCAGCAGCGCGCGGTCGGGCCGGCCGGTGGGGTGCCCGGTGCCGTAGACGCGAATCCTTCCCTGGTCGGCGAGGTCGCTGAGCAGGACCCGCACCACGCCCAGCGGCATCTTCAAGAGCGCGGAGATCTCCGCGACCGAGCGCATCCGGCGGCACAGTTCGACGATCGCCCGCATCTCGGGCATCACCCGCTCGGCCCAGCCGCCGCCGGTCAGCTCGCGCCGCTGTTCGGGGGCCTCCAGCGCGGCCACGAACGTCTCGACGAGCAGCACATGGCCGAAGCGGGTCCGTCCGCCGGTGAGCGAGTAGGGCCGCACCCGCGCGGGTTTGCGGTCCCCGCCGCGTATGGGGAGTTTGGGGTTGCTCACTGGGCGCTCTCCATCGACTTGCGCAGTTCGCTGCGGAGTTCGGGGGTGAGGACATGGCCGGCCCGGCCGACGAACAGCGCCATGTGGTAGGCGATGACGTTCATGTCGCAGTCCGGGGCGGCGTGCACACCGAGCAGCGAGCCGTCGCTGATCGACATGACGAACACGCTGCCCTCGTCCATGGTGATCATCGTCTGCTTGACGGCACCGCCGTCCATCAGCTTCGCGGCGCCCTGGGTGAGGCTGCCCAGCCCGGACACGATGGTGGCCAGGTCCGCACTGGAACCCCTGGGCCCTTCATCGCCGTCCGGCTGCGCCTTGGCGGCCGCGCGGTCCGGGTCGGAGCTGAGCAGCAGCAGGCCGTCGGAGGAGACCACCGCGACCGAGCGGATGCCCGGCACCTCGTCGACCAGGTTCGTCAGCAGCCAGTGCAGGTTCTGTGCCTGACTGCTCAGTCCTTTTCCTTGAGCAGTGGGCGCTTGCGCCATCAATCGCGTGCCTCCTCGGCAATCCGGCTCTCTCCCGGGGCCCCCGCTCCGTCGGTGTCGGTCTGTGGGATGGTCTGCTTCGTTGTGCGCTCCGCGATCTCGGTCTCGACCTCGCGCCGGCCGTCCCTCGCCCCCTGCTGGAATCCGCCCAGCCGGCGCCGCAGCGCCTCGGCACCGGCCGCACCGCTCTTGCGCGGGGCGGCGGGCGCCGGGCGCTGCGCCACGATGTGGGGCGTGCGCTTGGGCAGCCCCTTGGCCGTCCGCGGCTTCTCCGGCGCCGCGGCGGGTGCCGAGTCGGCGGCCTCGGCTGCCGCATCGTCCGCCTCGGGTGCCGGGTCCTTGGCTCCCGCGTCCTCGGCTGCCGGGTCCTTGGCTGCCACGTCCGTTCCGGGGCCCGTGTGCTGGTCCGGGCCGAGGGCGTACGGGTCGGCGGCCACCGGCTCGGGGCCGGACGCATCGGACGGCGCCGGCGGCTCGGCGGCCGGGCTCGCGTCGTCCTCGCTCCGGGTCTGCTCGTCGTCGCCGGCGCCGCCCTCGGCCGCGTCGATGGCCCGCTCGGCGGCGGCGACCAGCGGGTCGATGTCGGGGGCGGTGACCGGGTCCTCGGTGTCGGCGTCGGCGGCGGGCGCGGCCGCTGCCGGGTCCTTGCGCGGCACCCTGGTCTGCAGGGTGTTGGAGTTCGCCTCGGCGGCCGAGCCGGGCAGCGCGGGGGTGTGCACCGCCTCGCGCGGCGCCGTCGTGGCGGGCGACGGGGCCGGGCGGGTGGGCAGGATCGAGCCGGGCAGTACGACGACGGCCGTGACGCCGCCCTGCTTGGCGTCCCGCAGCTGGACCCGTACGCCGTGCCGGGCGGCCAGCCGCACCACCACGTACAGGCCAAGTCCCAGGGCCTCGTCGACGGTCTCGGAGGACGAGGCGGCCTCAACGTCCGCGAGCCGCTCGTTGAGCTCGGCCAGCCGCTCCCCGGTCATCCCTATGCCCTCGTCCTGGACCGAGAGCATCAGCTCGCCGCTCTCCAGCAGCCAGCCGGACAGCTCGACATGGGCGTCCGGCGGTGAGAACGCGGTGGCGTTCTCCAGGAGTTCGGCGACCAGGTGGCTGAGGTCGTCCGCGGCGAACCCGGCGACCTGCGAGTGCGGCGGCAGCGACTCGATGCGCACCCGGTCGTACCGCTCGATCTCGCTGACCGCGGCCCGCAGGACGTCGAGCAGCGGTACCGGGCCCTGGTGGCCGGTGCCGTGCTGTTCCGCGCCCGCCAGCACCAGCAGGTTCTCGCTGTTGCGGCGCATCCGCGCGGCGAAGTGGTCCAGCTTGAACAGCGTCTCCAGCCGCTCCGGGTCCCGCTCGCTCTCCTCCAGCGACTCGATGACGGCGAGCTGGCGCTCGACCAGGCCGAGGGTGCGCAGCGAGAGGTTGACGAACCGGCCGTGCACACCGGTCTGCGCGGTGGCCAGCCGCTCGGTGAGGTCGGCGACCTCCGCCTTGAGCGACGCGCTCTGCTCCTGAAGCACGTCTCGCTCGGCGACCAGCCGCTGCCGGCCGCCGACCAGCCGCTTGCGCTCGCCCTCCAGCTCGGCGGTGCGCCGCGCCATTTCGCCCACCTGGGCGTGCAGTGCGTTGACGGACCCGACGACGGCGGCGAACTCGTCGTTGCGGCCCTTGTAGCCGATGGGCTCCTCCTGCGCGGGGTCACCGGCCACCCGCTTGGCGCCGATCCGCAGCGCCGCCAGGGGCTGGGTCAGGGTGCGGGCGGCCCAGACGCCGGCGCCGACGGCCAGCAGCAGGCAGAGCGCCTCCAGGCCGATGCGGATCTCCAGTTCGGTCACATCGTCGTCGCGCAGGGCACCGAGCCGCTCGATGTCGGCGGTGGCCATGGCCGACTCCACGCCCCGCATCAGCCCGATGCGGGTGGTGAGGGTTTCGGCCACCTTCTGGCGGTTGAGCCGCAGGTCCGCGGCGTCCAGGCGGGGCTGGTCGGTCAGCCGGGTCAGATAGCGCTCGGCGGCGTCGACGTCGGCGCCGGTGACGGTGCGTTCGAAGCGGTCCCGGGCACCCTGGCCGGCGGTCTGCCGGAAGTCGCCCAGCGCGCCCTGGGCGCGGAGGTGCGCGACCTGGGCGAGGGCGGTCAGCCGGGGCTGGCCGCCGCCCGCGTCGAGCCCGGCCAGCAGCAGGGCGCGGGTGCCGGCGGCCTGGTCGGTGAGGCGGCCGAGGGCGGGCAGCGCGCGGGTGTCGGCGTCGGCGGAGTCCGCGCGGGCGGGGAGGTGGCGGGCGATGGTGTCGCCGATCGCGGCGAGCGCCTGGATGACCTCGGTATAGGAGTGGTAGACCCGCTCGGCCGATTCGGTACCGGACAGCGCCCTTTGACGGGTTTGCGGGAGGGCGGCCAGGAGCTTGGCGGCCGCCGCGTAGACCTCGGTGTCGCCCGAGGCGTCCTGGGCCTCGGTGCGCAGCTCGCCGATCTGCCGGTCGACGCGGGCGCGCTGGGGCTCGGTGGCGGCGGAGGCGTCGGCGGACACGGCGGAGTTGGCGGACACGGCGGCGTCGGCGTGGGGAGCGGCGGCGTTCCCGGTGCCGTTGGTAGCAGCGGCGCCGTTCCCCGTGCCGCCGGCTCCCGTGCCGTTGGCTCCCGCGCCGCCGGTTTGCGCGCCGTTGGGCTGGGCGCCGGCGGCCCCGCGGGTCCGGCTGCCGTTGACGCCGGATGCGCCGGGCTCGGCACCCGCGCGGCCGGCCGGGCGGGCGGCGCCCGCGGTCAGCGCGTCGCGCTCGTCCGCGAGGGAGTGCGCGAGGGCGATCGCCCGGGCGTTCAACTCGGCGAGGTCGACCAGCTGCTGGCTGTCGTGGGCGTTGTCGGCCGTGGCGGCGAGGCCGGGGGCACCGGCGCCGAGGACCGCGGCGGCGACCACGGCCACCGCCCCGACGAGCCGGTTGCGCACCCGCGCGGGACGCCGCCCCGAGAGGTCCTCCCCGCCCGTCGTGCCCGGACCCTTGCCCGGTCCCGAGACCGAACCGGCCGGTGAACCCGGCTTCCCCGCGCCGCCCCGAAGCCGCATCTTCCGCACCGCTGCTCGCATTCCTGTCTCGCCTGCCCACGCCGTATGGCGTCGCGGACCCGGTTCGCTCGCCGCTCGCGGGGCGGACCTGCGCGCACACCGCAGCAGCACACACTTCCGCGAGGGTAAACAGTCCGGCTCTGCGCGTCGCGATGGATGTCCTGGTCCCGCCCCTTGACCGGGCAACGACCCTTCCACCGGCGCCGCACAGTGGCCCGGCAACACATGCCTGGCCACCTGAACGAGTGAACATCACTCGGAGTTTGACCATCAACTTCCCGGCGCCGCCGATTTTCGCGGCAGACCCGCGCACCGGCCGGACGGGTTTGGAGATGCGTGCCGGTCCTGGAAGGATGCCCGCCCGCACGCCGCCGGCCCGGTGGTCCATACCTTCTGTACGCCGCTGACCTGCCTGTACGCCGACACCGCCGGCAGCGCCCGGTCAGCGGGGCGCCGACGGGCCCTCCGGCAGACTTGCGGCCATGCGCATCGAACTCGCCACCGAGCCGGGCGATCCCCAACGGCCAAACGAGGACTACGCATCGGTCGCCCTGCCGGCCTTTGGCCAGGGCGGAGTCATGGTCCTGCTGGACGGTGTGACGCCGCCCGCCGAGGACTACGGATGCGTGCACACGGTGCCGTGGTTCACCGCGCGGCTCGGCGGCGCATTGCTCGAACTGTCGGTTTCACGCCGGGATATGACACTCGCTGAGGTGCTGGCCGCCGCCATCTCGCGGACGGCCGAGGACCACCGCGACACCTGTGACCTTTCTCACGCTCGCACTCCGCAGGCAACCGTGGTGGCCGCACGGTGGTCCGAGGACACCGTCGAGCATCTCGTCCTCTCCGATTCGGTCCTGCTGCTGGAGCGGGTGGACGGCTCGGTGCACCCGGTGCTGGATCGGCGGCTGGACGAACTGCCGCCCGCGGTCCGCGCCCAGCGGGCCGCCGTGCGGGCGCTGCCCCGCGGCTCGGCGGAACGGGCCGCGGCGGGCCGCGCGTACGGCCGCGCGGTCGAGGCGCTGCGCAACGCCGAGGGCGGCTTCTTCACCGCGGCCGCCGATCCGTCGGTGGCCGCCCGCGCGGTGACCGGGAGCACCCCGCGCGCCGAGGTCCGCTCGCTGACCGCGCTCACCGACGGCGCGGGCCGCTGGGTGGAGGTCTTCCAGCAGGGTTCCTGGAAGGACTGCGTCGACCTGGTGGCCGAACGGGGCCCGCAGTCCCTCATCGACCGGGTCCGGGCGGCCGAGGCGGCGGACCCGGGGTGCGGGACCCATCCACGCGGCAAGGCCAGGGACGACGCGGCGGTGATCTACGCGGCGCCGTGAGCGGGGGCGCCGTGGGCGGGGGCGCCGTGAGCGGGGGCGCCGTGAGCGGGGGCGCCGTGAGCGGGGGCGCCGTGAGCGGGGGCGCCGTGAGCGGGGGCGCCGTGAGCGGGGGCGCCGTGGGCAGGGGCGCCGTGAGCGGGGGCGTCCTGAACGCGACGGCCCGAGCGGTTACGCCGTGAACCGTGGTGCCCTGCCCTGGAGCACCTGAACCGCGACGTCCCGAGCAGTGGCGCCGTGAGCCGTGATGCCCTGCCCTGGTGCACCGTCCGGGCATGCCCCTCGCCCGCACCACGTCCCGGAACTACCCACCGTCTCCCCGGCGTACGGGAATACCCCTCGCCCCCACCACGTTGTGGCCCCGCAGGGGGCGTTCGCATCCCCTACGGAATGCGTTCGACCACCCCTACCCCCTCAGGCCCCGTCTCCCTACCCTCGGGCCCCGCGCCCCCGCCCCGCCCTCGCCTACCCCTCCTCGCCCTCCTGCTCCGTGTTCAAGCGGTGCAGCAGCCGCGCCAGTTCGGCCACCTCCGCGCGGTCCCACGAGGCGAGCCGGCGCGCGTACTGGGCGCGGCGCCCGTTGCGGACGCGGGTGAAGCGGGCGCGGCCTTCGTCGGTGATGCGGACGAGGACGGCGCGGCCGTCGGCCGGGTCCGGCTCGCGGGCGACCAGCCCCAGCTTCTCCAGCGCGTGCAGCTGGCGGCTCATCGTGGCCTTGCCGACGCCGAAGAAGCCGGCGAGGTCGGTGGCGCGCTGCGCGCCGGCGTCGGCCAGCCGGAGCAGCAGCCCGTACGCGGAGGGCTCCAGATCGGGATGCACCTCGCGGGCCAATTCGCCGGACGAGGCCCGGGCGCGGCGGAGGAATACCGCCAATTCCCTTTCCAGGGCGAGAAATACGTGGTCCACACCAGTCGGCTCGCCGTCCGCCGCGGTACCGCCGGCTCCGGTGTTGTGCACGTCAGCGCCCATTCCCGCTTTCCTCATCTGAAAGTTTCCGCCCTCGGCGGCCGAAGCCGCAGCTCGGCCAGTATTTCGCAGGATTAGACCAACGGCAGCCCGGCAACCCTCTTTTGCCCCATCGGTCTACGCGCGTATCGTGATTTCTGGCATGGCCATACCAAGCGGCCCGGTCGGCGACAAGGGTTCCGCCGCGCGTCATGCACACCGCACCTCCGTGTCATCGCGTCTGCGTCATGCCGTCAGATCATCCCCCCTCAGGTCACCCACCGAGATCTCCGGAGACACGTATGACCGTGCTCAGATCCGGCCTCCCCCACCGCCCCGCACGCTCCCTCGCGACCGTGGCCGGGGCCCTTCTCGCGATCCTCGCCCTCCTCCTCGGCCTGCCCTCCGCCGCCGGCGCCCAGGCCCCGCGGCGCGCACCTGAACCCACCCACCCCGGACAGGACTGGGCCGGCTCGCAGATCGCCAGGCACGAAGGCACCGCGGTCGGCACCGCCCCGCCGGCGTCCTCGCTCGCGGCGTCCGTCGAGGGCGTGGACGTCAGCAGCCACAACGGCAACGTCGCCTGGTCGACGCTCTGGAACAGCGGCGTCCGCTTCGCCTATGCCAAAGCGACGGAGTCCACCAGCTACACCAACCCGTACTTCGCGCAGCAGTACAACGGCTCCTACAACGTGGGCATGATCCGTGGCGCGTACCACTTCGCCACGCCCAACACCTCCAGCGGCGCCGCCCAGGCCAACTACTTCGTCGACCACGGCGGCGGCTGGTCCAGGGACGGCAGGACGCTGCCCGGCGCGCTCGACATGGAGTACAACCCCTACGGCGCGACCTGCTACGGGCTGAGCGCGGCCGGTCTGGTCAACTGGATGAAGGACTGGTTCGCCACCTACAAGGCGCGCACCGGCCGGGACGCGGTCGTCTACACCTCCACCAGCTGGTGGAAGCAGTGCACCGGCAACTCGTCCGCCTTCGGGGCGATCAACCCGCTGTGGATTCCGCGCTACGGCTCCTCGGCCGGCGAACTCCCGGCCGGCTGGGGCTTCCACACCATCTGGCAGTACACCTCGACCGGCCCGACGGTCGGTGACCACAACCGCTTCAACGGCGCCTACGACCGGCTCCAGGCGCTGGCGAACGGCTGAGCACACCCGGCCGAGGGACCGGCGCGGGCGCAGGGCCCCGCCCAGGCCCGGGCCGGACGCGCGAACGGGCCCCTGCCGCACGGTCGGTGCGGCAGGGGTCCGTCCCGTTGGCCCCGCGCGGCTCAGGCCGCGAGGGGGATCTCCGGCACGGCGCCGTTGGACGCCGGCGTCAGCGCCAGCTGGAGGACCTGACGGACGTCCGCGACCGGGTGGACCTCCAGGGAGTCGAGGACCTCGGCCGGGACGTCGTCCAGGTCCGGCTCGTTCCGCTTGGGGATGATCACCGTCGTGATCCCGGCCCGGTGCGCCGCGAGCAGCTTCTGCTTGACGCCGCCGATCGGCAGCACCCGCCCGGTCAGCGAGATCTCACCGGTCATCGCCACGTCCGGCCGGACCTGCCGGCCCGACAGCAGCGAGGCCAGCGCCGTCGTCATCGTCACGCCCGCGCTCGGCCCGTCCTTGGGGACGGCGCCCGCCGGTACGTGCAGATGCACTCCGCGCTCCTTGAGGTCGGCGACCGGCAGTTCCAGCTCCGCGCCATGGGAGCGCAGGAACGACAGCGCGATGTGCGCGGACTCCTTCATCACGTCGCCGAGCTGGCCGGTCAGCTGGAGCCCGGACGCACCGGTCTCCGGATCGGCGAGCGAGGCCTCCACGTAGAGCACGTCGCCGCCGGCGCCGGTGACCGCGAGGCCGGTGACCACACCGGGTACGGCCGTCCGCCGCTCGGCCGGGTCCTGGGCGGACTCGGGGGTGTGGTGCGGGCGCCCCAGCAGCGGGCGCAGCTGCTCCGCGCCGACGGTGAACGGCAGCTCCCGCTCGCCCAGTTCGTGCTGGGCGGCGACCTTGCGCAGCATCCGGGCGATGGCCCGCTCCAGATTCCGTACGCCCGCCTCGCGGGTGTACTCGCCCGCCAGCTTGCGCAGCGCGTCGTCCTCCAGCGTCACCTCGTCCGGCTCCAGGCCGGCCCGCTCCAGCTGGCGCGGCAGCAGGTGGTCCCGGGCGATGACGACCTTCTCGTCCTCGGTGTAGCCGTCCAGCCGGACCAGCTCCATCCGGTCGAGCAGCGGCTCGGGGATGGCTTCGAGGACGTTGGCGGTGGCCAGGAAGACGACGTCGCTGAGGTCGAGTTCGACCTCCAGGTAGTGGTCGCGGAAGGTGTGGTTCTGCGCCGGGTCCAGTACCTCCAGGAGGGCGGCGGCCGGGTCGCCCCGGAAGTCGGAGCCCACCTTGTCGATCTCGTCGAGGAGGACGACCGGGTTCATCGAGCCGGCCTCCTTGATGGCGCGGACGATCCGGCCGGGCAGCGCGCCGACGTACGTACGGCGGTGGCCGCGGATCTCCGCCTCGTCGCGGACGCCGCCGAGCGCGACCCGGACGAACGTGCGGCCCATGGCGCGGGCGACGGACTCGCCCAGCGAGGTCTTGCCCACACCGGGCGGGCCGACGAGCGCGAGCACGGCGCCGCCCGCCCGGCGCCCGCCGCCCTTGCCGGAATCGCCGGGCGAGGCCGACTTCGCCCCGCCGCCGACCAGCCCTAGGCCGCGCTCGGCCCGCCGCTTCCTGACGGCCAGGTATTCGGTGATCCGCTCCTTGACCTCCTCCAGGCCGGAGTGGTCCGCGTCCAGCACCTGCTTGGCGCCGGCGATGTCGTAGGCGTCCTCGGTCCGTTCGTTCCACGGCAGTTCGAGGACGGTGTCCAGCCAGGTGCGGATCCACGATCCCTCGGGGCTCTGGTCGCTGGCCCGCTCCAGCTTGTCGACCTCCTTGAGGGCGGCCTTGCGGACGTCGGCGGGCAGATCGGCGGCCTCGACCCGGGCGCGGTAGTCGTCGCCCTCGTCCTCCGGATCGCCGTTCAGCCCGGCGAGTTCCTTGCGGACCGCCTCCAGCTGCCGCCGCAGCAGGAACTCGCGCTGCTGCTTGTCGACACCCTCCTGGACGTCCTTGGCGATGGACTCGGCGACGTCCTGTTCGGCGAGGTGGTCGCGCAGCGCCTCGGTGGCGAACTTCAGGCGGGCGACCGGGTCGGTGGTCTCCAGCAGCCGGACCTTCTGCTCGGTGGTCAGGAAGGGCGAGTAGCCGGAGTTGTCGGCCAGCGCCGGCACGTCCTCGATCTGCTGGACGCGGTCGACGACCTGCCAGGCGCCGCGCTTGCGCAGCCAGCTGGTGGCCAGCGCCTTGTACTCCGTGACGAGTTCGGCGACGGCCCCGGGCAGCGGATCGGGGACCTGTTCGTCGACGGTCGTGCCCTCCACCCACAGCGCGGCGCCGGGCCCGGTCGTGCCGGAACCGATCCGCACCCGGCCCAGGCCCCGGATCAGCGCTCCGGGGTCGCCGTCGGACAGCCGCCCGACCTGCTCGATCCGCCCGAGCGTGCCGATTCCCGCGTAGGTGCCGTCGATGCGGGGCACAAGCAGCACCCGCGGTTTGTTACCCGAGGTGGCGGCGGCCTGTGCGGCCTCCACCGCGGCGCGGACGTCCGCGTCGGACAGGTCCAGCGGCACCACCATGCCGGGGAGCACGACCTCGTCGTCGAGCGGCAGCACGGGCAGGGTGAGCGATGTGGACGTCGAAGCCATGATCTCCCCTTCGGCAATCAAGTTGAGCTTTACCCACTCAATGCAGGGAGGCGGGGAGTTGTTCCCCCGCACGCGTTCGCTGTGAGCGATCGGGACGGGGAGGGTGGCGGGGAGTGCCCGGCGCCTGCCGGTGCGCGGGACGGGGTGCCCGGGGAGCGTCCGGCTACCAGTGCGCGGGGCGGGTCAGGTTCTCGGGCAGCTTGGTGGCGGCGTTCCCCCGGGCCGCGTTGAGCTGGGACTGGGTCAGGAAGAGGGCGCCGGTGAGGTCGGCACCGCTCAGGTCGGCGTCGCGCAGATCGGCGCCGATCACATCCGCCCGGCGCAGATCGGCGCCCTTGAGGTCGGCGGCGATGAGGTACGCGCCGCGGAGGTTGGCGCCCTGGAGGTCGGCGCCCTTGAGGCGGGCTCCCATGAGGTCGGCGCCCCGCCGCTCCTTCTTGCGGCCCGGGACCTTGGCCCGTACGAGCTCGCTGGTGCGCAGCAGCAGGGCGTTGACCTCGCCCCGGTGGGCCGGTATGTCCAGCGCGGCGAGGTCCTCGGCGCTGCCACGGGTGAGGCGTTCGGTCTTCTCCAGCGCGGTCCGCAGGTCGGCGTGCACGGGGCGGGCGGCCCGCAGGGTGAGCGCCTCGGCCAGGTACCAGAGCAGTTCGTGCAGCTGCCGCATGACGGGGAACACGTCGAACATCTGCCGGGCGGTGCCCGGAGCCTGCCGCCAGTCCCGCCCGCCGAAGGTGACCTGGGAGACCTTCTGTCCGGCGCCGAAGCAGTCGAAGACGGTGCAGCCGGAGAAGCCGCGCTTGCGCAGATCGGTGTGGATGCCGCAGCGGAAGTCGGTCCGCAGGTTGGGGCAGGGCCGGCCGGCCTCCTTGTCGAGGGCGAAGTCCGCGGAGGCCGCGAACGGCAGCGCGACGCAGCACAGCCCGAAACAGCTGCCGCAGTCGGACTGCAGGCCCAGCTCGACAGTGTCCGGATTCGATTGCTTGCGCTCGGGCGCGCGGTCTGGGGACAAGGTGCGGTTACTCCTGCGGCCGGTGTGCGCCGCACGGGGCGGCGCCGGGAAAGGACGTCCATTCTCCCAGGCCCGGACGGGTGGCGCGGCTGGCCGGTTTCGCTCGCCGCGAGCCGCCGGCGGACCGCCAACGCGGCGCCGGCCGCCGGGCGTTGTCAGTGGTCGCCCCTAGCCTCGGGTCCATGAGCATGATCGGACAGTACGCACGTGTCACGCCCGCCGAATTCGACCGCGCCCTCGGCGATCCGGAGTGGGCGTTGAAGCTGGTCATCGGGCGGATGGAAGCGGAAGCCGGACAGCCGGCGGAGCCGGCCGCCGCGCGCTGCCTGGACGTCGACAAGGCCTGGGACGCCCTTGGATTCCTGCTGCGCCGGGCGGCCTTCCCGGTGGACATCGTGCACGGCGAGGGGGACATCCCGGCGGCGGAGGACTGGGGCTACGGCCCGCCTCGCTACCTCACCGCCGAGCGGGTGCGGGTCGCCGCCGAAGTGCTCGCGGGGATATCCGGCGCGGATCTGACGGCCGGCGTCGGCCCCGAGGACCTCGCCGAGGCGGAGGTGTATCCGTCGATCGTGTGGGAGCGCGGCGAGTCCCTGGACTACGTGCGCGAGCACTACGACGCGCTGCGCCCGTTCTTCCGCACGGCGGCGGACCAGGGGGACGCGGTGCTGGTCTGGCTCGGCTAGGCCGGGTCCGCAAAGTCCCGTTCGTCCGCCCGCAGGGGCGGGTCCGGTGGTCCGGCGCGGGCCGGCCCACCGGATGGGCGCGGGGCCCGGCGCGCCGGGGGTCAGTACGTCCGCACGCCCCGTACGCCCCGCAGCGCCGGATGCCCCAGGTCGCCGAGGAGCGGCCGGGGGCCGGTGCGGCCGGCGCGCCAGCGGCGCAGCAGGGGCCAGCAGGCCGTGCCCAGGGCGAGGGACAGCAGATGCCCCCAGTCGGTCATCGGGTCCAGGTAGGCGAGCAGATCGGTCAGTGCCAGGTAGCCCGTCCCGGCCAGCAGGGGCCAGCGCGCCCAGGCCGGCAGCAGGCCCGCGAGGGCTCCGGTGCAGGTCATCACGCCGAAGCTGATGCCGTAGTCGAGGCGGTGCAGGGAGCTCTCCGGCAGCTGCCCGGCGGCGACCGAGAAGGCCACCGGCACCTCGGTGGCGAGGGTGGCCAGCGCATGGCCGCCGAAGAAGACCGCGGCGGCGCGCAGCCCGCCGATGCGCCGCTCCAGTGCCGTCAGGACGAAGAGGAAGGCGAGGGCGTAGGCGGAGGTCACTCCGCCGGCTATCCACAGGGCGCTGGCGGCCAGCACCAGCAGGGGGGCCTTGGTCAGGTGGACGACGTCCGTGCTGGAGCCCCGCAGCAGTTCGGATACCAGCCGCGGGTCGGCGTGTTCGGCGAAGAGGGAGGTGGCGACGAGCAGGACGGCGTAGCCGAAGGTGAAGGGGGTGGCGGTGGGGGTGGGCAAGAGCCGCCACACCCGTCGGCGCAGCCGCTCGAAGGCGGGCCCGGCGCTCGCTCGGCGCAGCCGCTCGGCGGCCGGCCCGGCGACGGCTCCCGCGGCGTCGCCGGGGGCCCGGTCGGCCCGTGTCCCTCCGGCGGTTCCCAGCCAGCTCACTTGGCGGTCCCTCCCGTCCATGGCTCATCCGGTGAGCCACGCCCCATCTCCCCCCGGGCGGTGCGTGCTCGTTCTGCTGTGCACAACGTCGCGGACCACCCTGCCTGCTCAATCCATGAGGAAGCTGTGAGGGTGATATGCATCACATAAGGCAACTGCCGCCGCGGCCTCCGCGTCAGGGTTCCCGGCGCTCCACCCGCCCCGTAACGCGTTGCTCGGCGCGGCCCGGATTGGCCACCATGGGCGCCATGGCATCCGTTACTCCGCCGCAGACGACGGCCGGCCCCTCAGCAGCCCCCCGCACGATCGACCGGCGCGAGGGCCCGTACGGCGAGGTGGTGCTGCGGCAGCGGGCCGGGGCTTCCACCGGACCGGAAGGACCGGCGACCCCGGTGGTCTACGAGATCATCGCCAACGGCTGCTTCCTGATGGACACCTCCGACGGCCGGTCCGAGCGGCTGCTGATCGACGCCGCGCTGGACGCGCTCCCCGCCGACCGCGAGCGCCCTTCGGTACTGATCGGCGGCCTGGGCGTCGGCTTCTCCCTGGCCAGGGCGGCCGAGCAGCCCCGGTGGGGCCGGATCACCGTCGTCGAGCGCGAGGAGGCGGTCATCGACTGGCACCGCACCGGCCCGCTGTCGGCCGTCTCCGCGGCCGCGCTGGCCGATCCGCGCTGCGCGGTCCTGCACACCGACCTCGTCGCCCACCTGCACGGCGGGACCGGCCCCCGGGCCACCTACGACGCGCTGTGCCTGGACATCGACAACGGCCCGGACTGGACCGTGACCGACGACAACGGCAGCCTCTACTCCCCCACCGGACTCGCCGCCTGCCGCGACCGGCTCTCGCCCGGCGGAGTGCTCGCCGTATGGTCCGCGCAACCCTCGCCGGCCTTCGAAGCGGCCCTGCGAAATGCCGGATTCCACGAGGTACGTACGGAAGAGATCCCCGTTGTCCGAGGCGTCCCCGACGTGGTCCACCTCGCGCGGAAGGGCGCGTAGCCGACAGTCACACCATGCCCGTACGCTGCTGCCCAGCAGTACGCGACCACGCAGGGACATGCAGGGGCGGGCGATGGACCAGACTCAGACAACGCAGGGCGGCGCCGCCGCTGCCACGCCGGGCGCCCAGCGCCGGGTACTGGTCGTGGAGGACGACCCGACGATCGTCGATGCCATCGCGGCCCGGCTGCGCGCCGAGGGCTTCCAGGTGCAGACGGCCACCGACGGCCCGGCCGCCGTGGACACCGCCGAGGCCTGGCAGCCCGATCTGCTGGTCCTCGATGTGATGCTGCCGGGCTTCGACGGCCTGGAGGTGTGCCGCCGCGTCCAGGCCCAGCGCCCGGTGCCGGTGATGATGCTCACCGCCCGGGACGACGAGACCGACATGCTGGTCGGCCTCGGCGTCGGTGCCGACGACTACATGACCAAGCCGTTCTCGATGCGCGAGCTGGCCGCCCGGGTGCACGTCCTGCTGCGCCGGGTCGAGCGCGCCGCGCTGGCCGCCCACACCCCCCGCAGCGGCATCCTGCGGCTGGGCGAGCTGGAGATCGACCACGCCCAGCGCCGGGTCCGGGTGCGCGGCACGGACGTCCATCTGACGCCCACCGAGTTCGATCTGCTGGTGTGCCTGGCGAACACGCCGCGCGCGGTGCTCTCCCGTGAGCAGCTGCTGGCCGAGGTGTGGGACTGGGCGGACGCCTCCGGGACCCGTACGGTCGACAGCCACATCAAGGCGCTCCGCCGCAAGATCGGCGCCGAGCGCATCCGCACGGTCCACGGTGTCGGCTACGCGCTGGAGACCCCGCCCGCATGAAGCGGTGGCAGCAGCCCCTGCGCGGGCTGTGGCAGCAGGTCTGGGAAGCGTTGCGGCCGCTGGATCCGTACCGCTCCGTCAAGGCGGCGCTCGGTGCGCTGGTCAGCGTTTCGGTGATCATCACCACCCTGCTGGTGTTCGTCGCGATGCACTCGGCCACCGAGCTGCGAGTGATCACGATCTTCTCGATCATCGCCTCGCTGCTGCTCACCCAGTTCGTGGCGAACAGCCTGACCGCCCCGCTCGGGGAGATGACGGACGTCACCCGTTCGATGGCGCACGGTGACTACAGCCGCCGGGTGCGCTCGGCCCGCCGCGACGAGTTCGGCGACCTGGCGAACGCCTTCAACAGGATGGCGGCCGACCTGGAGGCGGTGGACACCCACCGCAAGGAGCTGGTCGCCAATGTCTCGCACGAGCTGCGCACCCCCATCGCGGCGCTGCGCGCGGTCCTGGAGAACGTCGTCGACGGGGTCTGCGAGCCCGATCCGGAGACGATGCGTACGGCGCTGAAGCAGACCGAGCGGCTGGGCCGCCTGGTCGAGCACCTGCTGGACCTGTCCCGGCTGGACAACGGCGTGGTGCCGCTGCACGCCCGGCGCTTCGAGGTCTGGCCGTATCTTTCCGGGGTGCTCAAGGAGGCCAACATGAGCCGGGGAGCCTCCACACTGGCCGGCTCGGGCACCCACACCCGAACGGACGTACACCTCCATCTCGACGTCTCGCCGCCGGAGCTGACCGCGCACGCCGACGCCGAGCGGCTCCACCAGGTCGTGGCGAATCTCATCGACAACGCGATCAAGCACAGCCCGCGCCACGGCCGGGTCACGGTGCACGCCCGGCGCGGCGAGGGTCCCGAGAGCCTGGTGCTGGAGGTGCAGGACGAGGGGCCCGGCATCCCCGAGTCGGAGCGCTACCGGGTCTTCGAGCGGTTCAACCGCGGCGGCCCGGCCCCCTCGGGCCCCGGCAGCGACGGCGGTACGGGCCTGGGCCTGGCGATCGCGCGCTGGGCGGTGGATCTGCACGGCGGGCGGATCGGCGTGGCCGAATCCGCACGGGGTTGCCGGATCCGGGTCACTCTTCCGGGGCGGGAGTCGACGCGCAGCTGACGCCCGCGTTGACGTTCGGTGACGTAGGGTCGGTGGTAGGAGCACTCATCCCATGGGTGCGACGGCGGTGAGTCCTACCCGCACACGGGCAAACTCCGTGTGTTTCCCGCCAAGTCATGCCCCGAAACCCCTTCGGGAATGTGACGTGCGCGACGAGTGGCCCTCCCGGACTGCACCAAAGGTCACAAGAGGCGTAGCCTTTATTCCCGCTGTCCACCACCTTAGGAAGCGGAAGAGGGCGGTTGCCGCCGTGTCGCTACAGTCCCCCAACAGCTCGAGCATCTCGACCGACCAAGAGGGGCAGGGCAAGAGCCCTGCTGCCGCGTTCGGTCCCAATGAGTGGCTCGTCGACGAGATCTACCAGCAGTACCTCCAGGACCCGAACTCGGTAGACCGAGCCTGGTGGGACTTCTTCGCCGACTACAAGCCGGGCGGCGCCACCGCGCCGAGCAAGCCCGCGGAGGGCACCGCCCCCGCGCAGGCCGCCCCGGCGCCGTCTGCCCCGGTCACGCCGCCGGCCCCCGCCGCGGCCGAGCCGAAGCCCGCGGCCCAGCCGGCCACCCCGGCGAAGCCGGCCGCGAGCGCTCCGGCCCCCGTCAAGCCGGCCCCGGCCAAGGCGGCTCCCGCCAAGCCCGCCGCGAAGCCGGCCGCCAAGCCGGCCGCCGACGGCGAGGCCCCGGCCGGGCCCGAGTACGTCCAGCTGCGCGGCCCCTCGGCCGCCGTCGCGAAGAACATGAACGCCTCCCTGGAGCTGCCGACGGCCACGTCCGTCCGCGCCGTCCCGGTGAAGCTGCTGTTCGACAACCGCATCGTCATCAACAACCACCTCAAGCGCGCCCGGGGCGGGAAGGTCTCCTTCACCCACCTGATCGGGTACGCGATGGTGCAGGCCCTCAAGGCCATGCCGTCGATGAACTACTCCTTCGCGGAGAAGGACGGCAAGCCGACGCTGGTCAAGCCGCCGCACATCAACCTCGGCCTGGCCATCGACCTGGTGAAGCCCAGCGGCGAGCGCCAGCTCGTCGTCGCCGCCATCAAGAAGGCCGAGACGCTCTCCTTCTTCGAGTTCTGGCAGGCTTACGAGGACATCGTCCGCCGGGCCCGCGACAACAAGCTGACGATGGACGACTTCACCGGAGTCACCGCGTCGCTGACGAACCCCGGCGGCATCGGCACCGTCCACTCGGTGCCCCGTCTGATGCCCGGCCAGTCCATGATCATGGGCGTCGGCGCGATGGACTACCCCGCGGAGTTCCAGGGCACCTCCCAGGACGCCCTGAACAAGCTGGGCGTCTCCAAGGTCATGACGCTGACCAGCACCTACGACCACCGGGTGATCCAGGGCGCCGCCTCCGGCGAGTTCCTGCGGGTCATGAGCCAGCTGCTGCTCGGCGAGAACGAGTTCTTCGACGACATCTTCAAGTCGCTGCGGATCCCCTACGAGCCGGTCCGCTGGCTGCGGGACATCGACGCCTCGCACGACGACGACGTCACCAAGGCCGCCCGGGTCTTCGAGCTGATCCACTCCTACCGGGTCCGCGGCCACGTCATGGCCGACACCGACCCGCTGGAGTACCACCAGCGCAAGCACCCCGACCTCGACATCACCGAGCACGGGCTCACCCTGTGGGACCTGGAGCGCGAGTTCGCGGTCGGCGGCTTCTCCGGCCGGTCCATGATGAAGCTGCGCGACATCCTGGGCGTGCTGCGCGACTCGTACTGCCGCACCACCGGCATCGAGTTCATGCACATCCAGGACCCCAAGCAGCGCCAGTGGATCCAGGACCGGGTCGAGCGCTCGCACAAGTCGCCGGAGCGCGACGAGCAGCTGCGCATCCTGCGCCGGCTGAACTCCGCCGAGGCGTTCGAGACGTTCCTGCAGACCAAGTACGTCGGCCAGAAGCGCTTCTCGCTGGAGGGCGGCGAGTCCGTCATCCCGCTGCTGGACGCGGTCATCGACTCCGCGGCCGAGTCGCGCCTGGACGAGGTCGTCATCGGCATGGCCCACCGCGGCCGGCTCAACGTCCTCGCCAACATCGTCGGCAAGTCCTACGCGCAGATCTTCCGCGAGTTCGAGGGCAACCTCGACCCGAAGTCGATGCACGGCTCCGGCGACGTGAAGTACCACCTGGGCGCCGAGGGCACCTTCACCGGCCTGGACGGCGAGCAGATCAAGGTCTCGCTCACCGCCAACCCCTCCCACCTGGAGGCCGTGGACCCGGTCGTCGAGGGTGTCGCCCGCGCCAAGCAGGACATCATCAACAAGGGCGGCACGGACTTCACCGTCCTGCCGATCCAGCTGCACGGCGACGCCGCGTTCGCCGGCCAGGGCGTGGTCGCCGAGACGCTGAACATGTCCCAGCTGCGCGGCTACCGCACCGGCGGCACGGTGCACGTCGTCATCAACAACCAGGTCGGCTTCACCGCCGCCCCGGAGTCGTCGCGTTCGTCCATGTACGCCACCGACGTGGCCCGCATGATCGAGGCGCCGATCTTCCACGTCAACGGCGACGACCCCGAGGCCGTCGTCCGCGTCGCCCGTCTGGCCTTCGAGTTCCGCCAGGCGTTCAACAAGGACGTGGTCATCGACCTGATCTGCTACCGCCGCCGCGGTCACAACGAATCGGACAACCCGGCCTTCACCCAGCCGCTGATGTACGACCTGATCGACAAGAAGCGCTCGGTGCGCAAGCTCTACACCGAGTCCCTCATCGGTCGCGGCGACATCACGCTGGAAGAGGCCGAGCAGGCGCTGCAGGACTTCCAGGGACAGCTGGAGAAGGTCTTCACCGAGGTCCGCGACGCCACGACGGCCCCGGCCGTCCCCGAGGTGCCGCAGCCCAAGGCCGAGTTCCCGGTCTTCGTGGACACCGCGATCTCCCAGGAGGTCGTCAAGCGGATCGCCGAGTCCCAGGTCAACATCCCCGACCACATCACCGTCCACCCGCGTCTGCTGCCCCAGCTGCAGCGCCGCGCGGCCCAGGTCGAGGACAACACCATCGACTGGGGCATGGGCGAGACCCTCGCCGTCGGCTCGCTGCTGATGGAGGGCACCCCGGTCCGGCTCGCCGGCCAGGACTCCCGCCGCGGCACCTTCGGCCAGCGCCACGCGGTCCTCATCGACCGCGAGACGGGCGAGGACTACACCCCGCTGCTCTACCTCTCCGAGGACCAGGCCCGCTTCAACGTCTACGACTCGCTGCTGAGCGAGTACGCGGCGATGGGCTTCGAGTACGGCTACTCGCTGGCCCGCCCGGAGGCGCTGGTCATGTGGGAGGCCCAGTTCGGTGACTTCGTCAACGGCGCCCAGACGGTCGTCGACGAGTTCATCTCCTCGGCGGAGCAGAAGTGGGGCCAGACCTCCGGCGTCACCCTGCTCCTCCCGCACGGCTACGAGGGCCAGGGCCCGGACCACTCCTCGGCCCGGATCGAGCGCTTCCTGCAGCTGTGCGCCCAGAACAACATGACCGTCGCCATGCCGACGCTCCCCTCCAACTACTTCCACCTGCTGCGCTGGCAGGTGCACAACCCGCACCACAAGCCGCTGGTCGTCTTCACCCCGAAGTCGATGCTGCGTCTGAAGGCCGCGGCGTCGAAGACGGAGGAGTTCACCACGGGCGGCTTCCGCCCCGTCATCGGCGACACCCAGGTCGCCTCCGGCGCGGTGGACGCGAGCGCCGTCCGCAAGGTCGTCTTCTGCTCCGGCAAGGTCTACTACGACCTGGAGGCCGAGCGCGCCAAGCGCGGTGCGAACGACACCGCGATCGTCCGCATCGAGCGCCTCTACCCGCTCCCCGGCAAGGAACTCCAGGCGGAGATCGCCAAGTTCCCGAACGCCGAGAAGTACCTGTGGGCGCAGGAGGAGCCGGCGAACCAGGGTGCCTGGCCGTTCCTCGGTCTCAACCTGATCGACCACCTCGACCTGGCCGTCGGCGCCGACGTGCCGCACGGCGAGCGCCTGCGCCGCATCTCGCGGCCGCACTCCTCGTCGCCGGCCGTCGGCTCCGCCAAGCGCCACCAGGCAGAGCAGGCCCAGCTGGTCGCGGAGGTCTTCGACGCGTAGGCGTCGCCGGCCGCCGGACCCACCGGTGACACAGTGGAAGGGCCCGTCCCCTCGGGGGCGGGCCCTTCCGCGTACCTCCTAGACGGGCTGCGGTTCGAAGTCCCAGTACGGGCGGCGGCGGCGCCGGGCGGACAGGGTGTGCGGGTGCTCGGCGCCCAGCGTCTCGGAGAGCTGCTGGATCGCCTCCTGCTCCAGCTTCGCCGCCTCCTGGCCGCGGCGGCGCAGCGCGCGCAGGTCCTCGGCCAGTGCCGTCTTCGCGGAGAGGGTCATCGGGTGGGTGTCGCCCAGCGTCGCCTTGGCCCGCTCCAGGGTGTCGCGGCCCAGTTCCACCGCGCCGTCCTCGTCGTCGACCCGGCTGCGGGCGGCGCCGGCGTTCAGCGCGCAGCCCAGCGTCCAGGGGTGGTCGGGGCCCATCACCTGGGTCATGCCGTGCAGGGCCCGTTCCGCGATGTCCAGCGCCTCGGCCGTCTCCCCGAACTCCCCGCGGACCAGTCCGACGTTCCCGCGGGTGCCGATGGTGTACGGGTGCCGCTCGCCGGCCAGTGCCTGATAGCGCTCGGCGACCTCCTCGGCCAGGTCCCGGGCGTGGCCGAGGTCGCCGTGCTCGCGCAGGAAGGTGGCGTGGTCGGCGCGGACCATCAGCGTCTCGGGGTGGCGCGGGCCCTGCACCCGGCGGGAGCGTTCGACGAGGTCGGCCATCAGGGTGCCGGCCCTGGCCACCTCGCCGGTGCGCCGCAGGCACAGCGCGAGGTTGTGCTCGGCGCGCAGGGTCTGCGGGGTGTGCGCGCCCATCACCTGCAGATGCAGCCGGGCGTTGAGTTCCTGGCTGGAGGTGGCGTCGCGGTAGCGGCCCAGCAGGCGCAGGGTGCGGGCGTGCGCGGTGCCCGCGTTGAGGGTGAGGTGGTGCCGTGCGCGCAGCTCGCGTTCCCGGAAGGCGAGCACCTCGCGGTGGGTGACCAGCGCTTCCTCGTAGCGGCCGAGCAGCGCGAGGACGTTTCCGAGGTTGTGCCGCGAGGAGAGGGTGCGGGGTGCCTCGGGGCCGAGCAGCTCGGTGTAGGCCCGCCAGACGGCGTCGAAGAGTTCGTGGGCCTGCTCGTACGAGCCCAGTGCGATCAGTGTGCCCGCGAGGCCGTCCTGCGCGCGCAGCAGGTCGGCGTCGGAGGCGTCCCGCTCGGCGGAGAGCTGGTCGACGACCGAGCCGCCGACCGCCTCGGCCTCGCGGTAGCGGCCGAGCCGGCGCAGCATGTTGGCGTGCTGGTGGGTGAGCACGAGCATGGTGCGCTGGGTGGGTTCGAGGCGGGTGCGCCAGCGGGACATGAACTGCTCGCACAGCCGCAGGCCGATGCGGTACTCGCCGCGGACCCGCAGGTATTCGATGCAGTTGAGCAGCAGCTGCTGGACTGCGGCGTCGGGGCTGTCGAGGACGCCGGCCGGCTCCAGATGCGGGATGAGCTCGGCGTAGCGCTCCCAGTAGCGGGTGTCGGAGGGGTTCTGCGGGTCGGCGGTGACCAGCACCCGGCAGGCGGTCGCGGCCATCAGGTCGCGCTCGTCCTCGGTCATGTCGCTGCGCAGGAACCGGTGGTAGAGCCGGTGCATCTGCGCGGTCTCCACGGCCGGGTCGGAGTCCTGGGAGACCTGGTAGTCCAGGCGTACGGCGGTGGATTCGGTCAGCCGGCGCAGCGCGGTGTTCCAGCTGATCGGCTCGGCGGCCAGATCGGCGAGGTGTTCGGGCAGGTCGCCGCGGCGGGCCTTGGCGAGCATCGGGACGGGGATGGCGTCCGGGGCGAAGAAGGCGAACAGCTTGAGGAGTTCGACCGCCGCGGGGCTGCGCTCGCGCAGGGTGTTGAGAGTTATGGCCCAGCTGGTCTGGAAGGCCATGGGGTAGTCGGAGGAGATCCGGATGCCGACGAGGCTGGGCTCGCCGCGCCGGATCAGTTCGATGTACTCCTTGGGGGACATCGGGTTGGCGTCGAGCCAGGCGGCGGTCTGGGCGAGCAGCAGCGGCAGGTCCTGGACGGCTTCGGAGAGCATGTCGGCCTCGACCGGCGTGAGCCGGGGGGCGCGGCGTCGGGCGTAGGCGACGGACTCGATGCGGGTGAAGGGCAGCACCTCGATCTCCTGGGCACTGCCGGACCCCGACCAGTCGCGGGTGAGGGTGGTGATCAGGACGTGGCCGCGGCCGTCGGGGATCAGGTCCTCGATCTGCTCCATGTCGTCGGCGCTGTCGAAGATCAGCAGCCAGCGGCGGTAGGGGCGGCCGACGCGCAGCGCTTCGTGGACGGCGCGGATGCGGTCGCCCAGTTCCCGGCCGACGGGCAGGCCGAGCCGGGTGGCGAGTTCGGCGAGCTGTTCGCGGGCGGCGCCGCGGTTGGTGGCGCTGATCCACCACACCACGTCGTAGTCGTTGCCGAAGCGGTGGGCGTACTCGGCGGCGATCTGGCTCTTGCCGACGCCGGAGGTGCCGTAGAGCGCGATCCGGGTCTCCAGCGGCGGGGCCGAGCCCACCCCGGGGCCGGCGAGCTTGCCGTACAGCTCTTCGAGTACGTGGTCGCGGCCGGTGAAGCGGTTGTTGCGCCGGGGGATGTTCCAGACCTCGGGCGGGTTGTTCGGGAAGCGGGGCTCGCCGGGGGCGTCCTCGTCCACGGTCCGGGCCGGTGCGGCGATGCCCAGCCGGTGCAGCACCCGGCGGTTGGCCTCGCGGGCGTCGAGGTCGCGCAGGTCGGCGGGGCGCAGCAGGGAGGCGGTGGCCGGCAGGCTCTGGGTGGCCACGCTCACCGCGGCGAACCGGTCGGCGTGCGGGGGCACCACCTCCCGCAGCGCGGCCGTCCACTCCTCCTGTGTCTTGGGGCCCAGCCGGAAGTACCAGTCGTCGAGCACGATCAGCAGCCGGCCCTCGGCCTCCAGCAGCCCCGACAGCTCCGCGGCCAGTGCCGTGTCCACCTGCGGGTCCCAGCGGAGCAGGGTCGTGCCGTGGCCCTGCTGCTCCAGCTGGTGGGAGATCCAGGCGGCCCACGGCCGGGCGAAGCCCGCGTAGCTGATGGTGATGTGCTCGCGGGAGCCGATGGGATGGGACCGACCAGAAGTGCCAGCAGAACCAGAAGAACCAGAAGAAATGGACTGATCGACCATGCGACCGTCTCCCTGAGATGCGATGGTGCGCGCGTGCGGAGGCTGATTCGTCGGGCACGCCCTGGCTCTTTCGCACGATAGCCCAAGTATCGCTCCAGATGACGACAGTGCGTCAGGTCATGTCACTGGCAGGCCAGTTGAGTGAAACGGCGGCGTCCAGGCGGGCGGCGACATGCCGGATCAGGCGTTCCAGGTCGGCGCAGTAGACGGACGGGTTGGCGAATCCCCCGGTGTCCGCGCGATAGCGGTGGGCGTAGTTGCCGCCGCCGCACACCTCCACCAGGGCGCAGGCCCGGCACTGGGCGGCGAGCCCGTCCCGGCCGCGCTGGCGGGCGGCCATGCCGGGGTGCGCCAGGGCCTGGTCGAAGGTGTGGTGGAAGACGTCGAGGCCGGTCGCGGCGGCGCCCTCGTAGGTGGACTTGAGCGAGTCGACCTGTTCGATGGCGCCGTCGGTGTCGACCACCAGGGCGACGACCGGCGAGAGGCCGACCGCCTCGCTGGAGCTGGGGCGGCCCAGGAGCAGGCCCAGGATCTCGGTGAACACCCGCACCCGGGGGCCGGGCCCGCCGTCCCACCACAGGTCGAAGACCGTGCACAACCAGTCGCCGTACGGCGTGCGGCCGGCGGGGCCCAGTGGGGCGGGCGGAGGGCTGGACCAGTTGGCGTGCGGCAGCAGGAAGTCGAGCGTCGGCGGGTCCAGTGCCCGCAGCGAGCCGTAGACCTCGGCCGGGTCGGCGGTGACGTCGATGGTGCACAGGATGCCGGCGAAGACGTCGGGCCGGTCGTGGAGCAGGCGCACGGCCCGGGAGGCCGCGGGCCAGGAGGGCCTTCCGGCGTGGTCGAGGCGGCGGCGGTTGAGGCCGGGGGTGCCGCCGTCGAGGCTGAGGCCGATCCGGATGCCCGCGGTGCCGAGCGCCTCGATCGTGTTCCGGGTGAGCAGGGTGCCGTTGGTCTGCACGCCGAACGCGGCGGTGCAGCCGGCGGGCAGTGCGGCGCGCAGGGCGGCGGCCTGGGCCAGGAGCGGGCCGGGGCCGGTGAGCAGCGGTTCCCCGCCGTGCAGATCGATGCGCACCTCGCGCAGCCGGTGGGTGCGGGCGTGCTCGGCGATGCGCAGGGCGGTCTGCCGGACGGTGGCCTCGGCGACGGTCCGCGGGCGCTCGCGCCAGCTGTGGTCGGGGCCGGTGTAGAGGTAGCAGTAGGTGCAGGCGAGGTTGCAGCGACTGTGGATCTTCAGTACGAACTGCCGGAAGGGCACGGCAGCGCTACGGCCGGTCTGCTCCCCCGCCACGGCGTCGCCCCCTGCCCCCGTCGGCCTTCGTCGAGGTACGGTCGGCGGCTTCCGATCGCCCGCTTCCGCCCGTTGTCTGGTTACTTGGCTCCGCGATCGATCGAGGAACCGAAATGCCCCGACAACTGGCCGGTTTCCTTGCGCGTTTGCCCAAAAACAACCTCCCGCGCGGCTGAACGGGGCGGGGACTCGCCCCGCCCGTCACCGCAGGAGTGCGCCCGGGCCGTCCTCGTAATAGGCCACGGCGTCCTTGCCCGTGGGCCAGTTGCGCAGCAGCAGCGCCGCCACCTCTCCCAGCACCGCGTGCTCCGTCCGGGCCGCCAGGGCGCCCACATCGATCCCGGAGAAATCCGGCAGCAGCTCGGCCGACGGCCCGAACGGGGCGGCCGCAGCCGGTTCGGTGCGGGGGGTAGTCGCCACGCTGCTCTCCTCTGGCCTGCTGGACGGTGGTGTTCCCGAACTGCTGTCCACAGAAACACGTCGGTCGGTGGACGGCCAGACGGCCGGCCGGGGTGGCGCCACCGGGCGCTCAGGCCGGGTCGGCGAGGGCACGCATCCGGGCGCGGGTGCGCTGGGCCTCGGGGCCGGCGGACTCGGCGGCGCGCTGCCACTGCTCCCAGCTCTCGCGGTAGGCGTGCAGCGCGGAGCGGGGGCCCGCGGTGACCTCCAGGACCTCGCCGCGGCGGTGGTGGGCGCGGGCGGCCAGCAGGGCGCTGCCGGCCCGGCCGGCGGCCGCGGCGGCGCGGCGGTAGCAGGCGGCGGCCCGGTCGTGCCGTTCCCGGGAGTCGAAGCGGCGGTCCAACAGCAGCTGGACATCGCCCACTTCGAGCCAGGCCTCGGCGCAGACGGCGTCCGGCACGTCCGCGCCCCGGGCGGCCAGCTCCAGGATCCAGTCGGCCTCGTGCAGATCGGCGAGCGAGGGCTGGCGTTCGTGGCGCAGCCGCAGGGCGCGGCCGAACAGCAGCCGGTGGTTGCCGAGGTCGGGGTCCTGCGGCCCGACCCTGGCCAGCGCCTCGCGCAGCACGTGGACCGCCTCGTTGGCCAGCCGCTTGCCGGGATCAGAGGGCGGCGCGGCGCCAGCCGCTCCAGTGGAGCCGGTGCTCGCACCGGGAGGCTCCAGCCGGGCGCGCAGCAGCAGCGCCGCGCCGCGTTCGGCGAGCAGCGCACTGTGCTCGGGCGAGTCGGGGGCGGTCAGGCGCAGCGCGGCCGCCAGGGCGGCGATCGCGGCGTCCAGGGCGGCCGGCGCGCCGGTACGGGTGTGGACGGCACGCTGGGCGGCGGCCGTCCGGCGCAGGCTGTCGGCCTCCAGGGCTTCGTCGCCCAGTGCGTGGGCCATCTCGCGGGCGCGTTCGAGGGTGGGCAGCACGGACGGCAGGCCCGCGCGGCCGTTCATCTGACGGGCCTCCGCCAGGTCGAGCAGGGTCTCGCAGACCAGTCGGTCGGCTCCGTCGCCGCGGCGGCGGAGCAGGACGGTGGCGGTGTCGAGGTCGTCGGCGGCGCGGACCGCGAGCGCGTCGGCGGGGCGTGCCCCTTCGGGGTCGTCGGCGGCCCGGCGGGCCTGGTCGAGCAGCACCCCGCCGCGGGCGGCGTAGACCTCGCCGGGGACCTGCTCGCCGCTGGGCCACTGGTCCAGCAGCGTGGTCAGGGAGCGTTCGGCCGTATCGAGGGGGTCCTCTGACGCGGGCTCCGCCTCGTCCACCGGGGTGCCGGGCACCTCGGGCAGGGCGGCCAGGCGGCGCAGGACTTCGGTGCGCAGCACCATGCTCTCCAGGACGCGGGGATCGAGCAGGCTCATCAGCCCGCCGGCGGTGTGCAGATGGTGGGCGGCGTCGGTGAGCGCGGCGCGTTCGCCGACCGGGTCACCGGCCAGGCGGCGCTCCCGGGCGCGGGCGTGGGCGACCCGGCCGAGCACGATCAGCGCCCGGGTGCGCTCGGCCTCCCCGGTGTCGTCGCCGTCGTCCGCCCCTTCCGCCGCCCGGGCGGCCCGCTCGGCCTCCTCCAGGGCGTCCGGCTGGCGCCACTTCGCCCAGGCGTGCAGCAGGGCGCGGGCGAGGTCGGTGCCGGCCTGCGGCCGGCGTTCGGCGGCGGCGCGCAGCAGGCGGACGGCCTCGACCAGATCGCGGACGGCGCGGTCGTGTTCGTAGCGCTCCAGGAGGGCGGCGCCTTGTGCGGCCGGGCCGTCGGGGACGTACGGCCGCCGGTCGGGCGGGCGCAGCGCGGGTTCGAAGCGGCGCAGTACGCGTTCGGAGACCCGGGCGAAGGGTTCGGGCACGGCGCGCTGGCCGGTCTCCGGCTCGCGGCCGCTGCCGGAGAGCATGGCGACCGCGACGGCCGGGAAGTTGCGGGCGCTGCGGCCGAAGGTGCGCTCGATGTAGAGCGAGCAGTGCTTGAGGACCAGGGCGGCCTCGCCCGCGCTGAGCCGGCCGAGCAGCTCGTCGCGCACGCCGGGCACGAAGTCGTACCACGGGCCGCCGGCGGCCTGCTCCCCCGAGGGCAGCTGCTCCGGCGCGAGTTGCGTCACCAGGCCGCTGAGCAGCACCTCCGCCAGCTCCGCCGGCCCGGTATGCGGCAGCATCGCGCGCTGGACGAGCTGGATGACGGGCAGGGCGAGCGGTACGGCCGAGAGGTGGACGGCCAGCAGCCGGGCGGCCGGCGAGGCCTGCCGTTCGAACTCGCCGACCATACGGGAGGGTGCGTCCCGCTCGGGCGCCGGCGGCGGTCCGGCCGGGGGCTCGGCGCCGTGGTCGGCACGGACGACACAGGCCGCGCCGCGCAGCGACAGACCGGCGTCGGCGGCGGCGAGCCGGGCCCAGGAGCCGAGGGCGGAGGGGGTGGCGGACAGGACGGGGACGGCGCGTTCGCGGGGCGTCGCGGACGGCGCGCCCGGTGCGGCGGCGGGCCGTCGGCGCCGTCGGGCGGGGGTGAAGTCGAGTGCCTGGTAGGGGCCTTGGCGGCGGACGAGGGTCCCGGCGACGGCGGGCAGCAGCGTGCGCGCCCACATCCGCTGGGGCAGCGGCTGGACGACGGCGAGCGGGGCGTCGGCCGCCCAGCGGTAGAGCAGCCGCTGCATCCGGCCGTCGCGCCACAGGGGGCCGGCGCAGTCGCTGATGACGAGGGTGAGGTGGTGGCCGGTGGGGTCGTGCAACTGGTCGGCGGGGCGCAGCCGCCGGCCGGGGCCGGGGGCCGCGGCGACGCCCACGTCCGGGCCGTGCGGGTGCAGGTAGTGCACCGTGACGTCCCGGAAGGCGCCCACCCGCTCACAGACCTGGCGCAGGTCGTGCAGCATCTGCTCCCAGACGGCCATTGAGGAGGAGCCGTCCATCAGCAGCCGCAGGGCGGCCGTGCGGCGGTGCACGCCGCGCAGCACCGGGATGATCATTTCGGCGTGGGCGGAGAGCTCGGCGGTGGCGGGCTCGTCCAGCCTGTGGCGCAGGGGGGCGGCCGGCGGGCGGTAGCGCTGGACGGGCCGCAGTGCGCGCTGGAGGGGCAGCAGCCCGGGGAAGGCTGAGGCGATCGGGACGGCGACCTCGCCGAGGCGCTGGTGGTCGGGGTCCGGCGGGCTCCCCCACTGCCCCAGGGGTGTGGGGGGTTCCCCCGTGTCCAGAGGGGGCCGCAGCTCCGCGACGCGCTGCCGGGCGGCTTCCTGGCTCGCGCCCCCGGTCGGCACCGCGAGTCCGTCCGCCGGCGCCGGCGCGCCGCCGTCCACCGCGCGGGGCGCCGATCCGGCCGGTCCCACCCGGAAAGTGGCCGGATCTGTGCGGTCGGGGTGGTCCGTGCGGTCGGCGCCGGCATCGGTCCGACCCTCGGCCGATGCCTCCTGCGGAGTGATCCACTGGGCGAGCCAGAGCGCGTCGGCCATCTGGCGGGCATCGGCGGGCAGCCCCGCCGCGGTCAGCCGGGCGACGAGCTCGTCGAGGGGACCTGGGCCGGGTTCCCCGGGGGGCACCGCACTCACCTCGTCCGATCGAGAGGCCGCATCAGCTCCGCCGTCAGGCGCCGTCGGGTCTCCTCCTCGTCCTGGTCCGTCCAGCCGGCCTGCTGTGTGAGGTGGATGGCGTTGAAGAGCTGGTCGACGGCGCGGACGTCGCCGGGCTCGCGGTCCAGGAAGCGGTCGATCACCGCTTCGTAGCGCTCCGCGGCGCCCTCGCCGAAGTGTGCCCGCACCATGGCGGCGAGCCGCTCCTTGTCGGGGACGGGGATGTGGAGGTGGATGCAGCGGCGCAACAGGGGTGCGGGGAAGTCCCGTTCGCCGTTGCTGGTGAGGACGATGAACGGGAAGGCGCGGCAGCGCACCCGCCCGTCGCGCACCGTCACCCGCGCACCGTCGTCGCTGAGCACCTGCACCTCGGGGGCGGATCCGGCCAGTCGCTCCAGCTCCGGGATCCTGAACTCCCCTTCCTCCAGGACGTTCAGGAGGTCGTTGGGCAGATCGATGTCGCTCTTGTCGAGCTCGTCGACGAGCAGGACGCGGGGCCGGTCGGCGGGCAGCAGGGCCGTACCCAGCGGGCCGAGGCGGATATAGCGGCCGATACCGCCGCCGGGTTCGTCCTCGGCGGCGGCCGACGACGCCGGCTCGGCCAGGCTCTGCCGGGCTATCTGGAGGTCCTGCAGGCGGCCGATGGCGTCGTAGTCGTACAGGCCGTCGCGGAGCGTGCTGCGGCTGACGACCGGCCAGCCGAGCACCCGGCCCAGGCCGAGTTCATAGGCGACCGAATGGGCCAGGGTGCTCTTGCCGCTGCCCGGCGCGCCGGTCACCAGCAGCGGTCTGCGCAGATAGAGCGCGGCGTTGACCAGCTCGCGCTCGGTCTCGCCGGGGCGGTGGTGGCTGGCTTCCCGATGCTGTACGCCCAGCCTGCGCTCGGAGGCGGGATCGAGGGCCGCGGGCGGCGCCACGGGAGGGCCGCCGTCGAAATCACGCCAGGGGGGTGGCGGCGGAAGGTGCTCAATTCCGTCGTGCGGTGCCCCCGCCCCACGGTAGATGAGCCAGTCGCTCACGTCGGAACTCCTCGTCGCCGGCCCGGCATCGGTCAGGAGCAAGGGTCAGGGAGGACCACCGGAGACGTCGGCATCCGCCCCGGCCTCACCCCGCGTCCGCCACGCACACTCACGCCATCACGTCTTCACGTCTTCACGAACAAGTCTTCCACGACGCTATGACAGTACCCATCCGTACGGAAGCGCACGGGGCGGTTTCCGGTCTCACGCTGGTGCGTCGGGGGGCGCCAAGTGCCACGTACAGGGCGGGACTTGCGGCGGCCGCCGCCAACGGGCCGATGCGTGACGACGCGAGCGGGGGCGCCCGGGGGCGGGCGCCTGGCGCGTGCGCGGCACACGCGCCGCACGGAGCGTCGCGCCGCCCCCGGGCGCGGCCCGGCACCGGTTCATCGCGGCGACGTCTGGGGCCGGTCGGTGAACAGTTGCGGTATCGGGTCCTCCGGATCGTCGTAGAGGAGCACCAGGTCCCGGGCCCAGTGCGCGCCCTCCTCGGCGGCCTCCGCGGCCTTCGCGCGCAGCTGCCTGACGAGCTCGGGGAGGCGGGCCACACCGCCGGACCCCTGGAGCAACTCCCTTACCCCGCGGTGGAACTCCTCGCAGGCGGCGTCGCACTCCCGCTCCTGCCCGTGGCCGCGGGCCGGCCACAGCCCGGCCGGGAAGCCGGTGTCCAGGGCGACGCCGACCGCGTCCCGCCCGACCCCGTCGGCGACCGTGTGGCACAGCGCGGGCAGCGCACCGTCGTCCGCGGTCTCCAGCAGCCGCCAGACCGCCTCGGCGGAGCCGGCGCCGGGGCGCGCGCCGGCGCCCGTGGGCGGCGGGATGCGCAGCGCCCGCAGCTCGGGGGCGGCGGTGATGCCCTGCCAGCGGCGCAGCCAGGCCGGATCGACCTGCTCGCGCCGCCCCTGGTCGCGCAGGACGACCGCGCGCCCGGGGCCGACCGGCCGCAGCCGGGCGGTGCGCCGGGTGGAGGCGGCGACCTCCCACTGGCCGACGGCGGTGTGCCAGCGACCCTCGGGGACGGCGACCTCCAGGCGTACGCGGGCGCCCGGTCCGGCGTCGCCGTCGGCGCGCAGCAGCCGCCCGCCGAGCCGGCGCAGCACCTGCTCCCGGGCCTGCTCGAAGGGCACTCCGCCGGCCGACTCCTGCACGTCCACGCGCAGCCACTGCCCCTGGCCGTAGCCCTCGCTGACCGACCAGTTGTACAGCTCGTGGCCGCCCTCGCCGTAGAAGAGCGGCTCGAACTCGACGAGTACGGAGCGCGGACGGCGGCGCACCGGCCCGATCCGCCTGCGGTCCTGCGGCTGCAGCACCACCGCCTTGGCCTGGACGAACTCCGCGAGCCTGGCCGCCTCCTCGCGTACCGCGGCGGCCTGCTCGCC
The DNA here is from genome assembly GCF_056436545.1 of Streptomyces sp. NPDC043738. Taxonomy (NCBI): domain Bacteria; kingdom Bacillati; phylum Actinomycetota; class Actinomycetes; order Kitasatosporales; family Streptomycetaceae; genus Streptomyces; species Streptomyces sp. NPDC043738. The sequence goes on from NZ_JBWKCJ010000035.1 coordinate 75,264, forward strand.
GGGGACCTCGCGCACCTCGTCGGCGGTCAGCTGGGCCACGATCCGCAGATAGTGCACGAAGGCGCGCAGCTCCGTGTAGGGGTCGCTGCCCTGGTAGAGCGCGCCGTGGCCGTCCCGCCAGGTGCGCAGCGACCAGGCGCCGGGCCGCTCGCCGCGCTCCAGGACCTCGCCGACCGCGGCCTCCACGACCAACGGGTCGCGCGGTGCGGGCAGCCGGGCGAGCAGGTCCAGCGCCTGCAGCCGCTCCTGTACGCCCCACAGCCGGCCGCGGCCCGCCATGATCGCGTGCTGGGCGTCGAACCAGGTGGGCCCGGCGCCGGCCCGGCCGAGGTCCTGGCCGGCCCAGTGCCAGCGGTCGTGCAGGCCCATCAGCGCGTGGTACGGGTCGGGGCCCAGCCCCTCGGCTCCCGGGGTCAGATGCTCGGGGCCCAGCCCGCGCAGGGCCGTGACCGGCACCGCGAGCCCGACGTGGTCGTGCTGATGGCGGCCCTTGACGATGCCGACCACCTCGCCGCGGTCGCAGTCGAGCAGCGGCCCGCCGGAGGCCCCGGGGGTGACCCGGACATCGCTGCCGAACTGCAGGCCGCGGGCGTCACGGGCGCCGAAGCGGACGGCGATGAAGGGGTCCACGGGGCCGGCGGCGGCACCCGGGGGGCCGGCCGTCCCGTCGGCGCCGGGCACGTCGCGTACTACGCGTTCGCCGTTCCGGTCCGGGGCCGGCTGCTCGTGCCCGCGGAAGATGTACGCGTCCTCAAGGAGAGTCGCCGGCTGATCGCTCAACCAGGCGCAGGCGTGCTCCGCCTCGCCCTCCAGGAGCCGGACCAGGGCGAGGTCGGCGCGGGGCGCGGCGGCCCCGGCCGCCGGGTCGGGCCGGCTCATGTCGTACACCAGGCGCGCGGGCGACACCCGGCCGCCGAACGCGACGCCGAAGACCCCGTCCGGTCCCGTCTCGCGGCGCCGGCCGTCGCCGGCCGCGAGCACATGGGCGCAGGTCAGCACCCATCCCGGCGCGATCAGTACACCGCTGCCCCACAGCCGGGCCGCGCTCGCGCCGGGCGCGGCACGCAGCCCGACGGTGGTGCGTCCGGCGTGGTCGAGGAGCTGGGCGTAGCGGGCACGGTCACCGCGGCCGCCGGCCGGTGGCTCGGGGGGCGCCATCAGCGGCCCGAATCGTCCGGCTCCCGGCGGTCGGCCGCCTGCGTTCGGTGCCGCTGCCGCGGTGACGGCGCCCCGCCGTCGTGCCGCCAGGTGAGGGTGACGGAGAGATTGGTCTTGGCCTCGCCGTCCGCGAGCAGGGCGACGGCCTTGCCCGGCTTGGCCGACAGCTCCACGCCGAAGGTCACGCTGGTCTCGTCCGGCGCGACCCGCTCGGCGGCCTGGCGGACGCTGCTCGCGACCCCGCCGATCACCTCGCGCAGCCCCTCGACCCGGGCGCCGAGCGCGTCCCAGGCGCCGACGTCCTCGAAATCCTCGTCCGCGTCCTGCCCGCCGTCGAGCCCGGGTCGGTCCAGCCGGGAGACCCGGGCCCAGACCTCCGTGCCATCGGGCAGTTCGATGCGCTGTGCGCGATCTTGCATCACGGCCTCCTGCTCCCCCTGGACGGCAATTCCCCAATTGCCGCAGGACCGTTGACAGGTGATCAGGCTAGCCCTCGGTCGCCTGTGGCGCGAGAGGTCCGTGGGCCTGCCTATCCTGGCCGGGAATGTCCCATGACCCCTGGTGGAGAGCGCGTGTATTTCACTGACCGTGGCATCGAGGAGCTGGAGAACCGGCGCGGCGAGGAGGAGGTCACCCTCGGCTGGGTGGCCGAGCAGCTGCGCACGTTCGTCGATCTGAACCCGGACTTCGAGGTGCCGGTGGAGCGGCTGGCCACCTGGCTGGCACGACTGGACGACGAAGAGGACGAGTAGGGCGAGTAGCCGACGGGAGGGCCGCGCGGAGCCGCACCCCAAGGACGTCCCCCAGGGGACGCGACGCGTCCTATCGGGGTGACGTCAGGGTCGGCACTGCTTGACTTCCGCAAGCCGCGATATATCGTGTCTGGTGAGGACGCGATATGTTGCGTTGCATGGCTATCCAGGGGAGGCCAGGAATGTCAGCCCGGACCGAGTGGTCGCAGAATCCGATGCAGGTGGCCGAGCCACGCACACTGGAGTTCGCGGAGCCCCTCGACGCGCTCAACGTGCGCGTGGTCGGCGGCGCGGTCAACGTGGTCGGCACCTCCGACGGCAGCCCCGCCCGCCTGGAGGTCAGCGAGCTGCACGGCCCGCCGCTGACCGTCTCCTACCGCGAGGGCACCCTGACCATCGCGTACGAGGACCTCCCCTGGAAGGGCTTCTTGAAGTTCCTGGAGCGCAAGGGGTGGAACCGCCGCGCGGTGGTGTCGGTGACGGTGCCGTCCGGCACCCGCGTCGAGGTCGGCGTGGTCGGCGCCGACGCGGTGGTCTCCGGCATCTCGGCGCGTACGGACGTGCGCGGCGTCACCGGCCGCAGCACGCTCGTCGGACTCTCCGGCGAGGTGCGGGCCGACACCGTCTCCGGCAAGGTCGAGGTGCAGTCGCTCACCGGCGATCTGCGGTTCAACTCCGTCTCGGGCGATCTGACGGTCATCGACGGCGCGGGCGGCGGGGTGCACGCCGACTCCGTCAGCGGCGACATGGTCCTCGACCTGGATCCCGTCAAGGGCGCCGACATCCATCTGACGACGGTCTCCGGCGAGGTCGCCATCCGGCTGCCCGACCCGGCCGACGCCAGGGTGGAGGCGAACACCACGTCGGGCACGGTCTCCAACGCCTTCGACGATCTGCGGGTCAGTGGCCAGTGGGGCGCGAAGAAGATCACCGGCTCGCTGGGCGAGGGCACCGGCACCCTCAAGGTCACCACCATCTCCGGTGGTCTGGCCCTGCTGCGCCGCCCCGCCTTCGAGGACTCCCCCGCCGACCCGCCCGCAACGAAGGAGGCGCGCTGACATGCCGCCCGTCTTCGCCCATGGCCGCCTCCGGCTCTACCTCCTCAAGCTGCTCGACGAGGCACCCCGGCACGGCTACGAGATCATCCGCCTGCTGGAGGAGCGCTTCCAGGGCCTGTACGCCCCCTCCGCCGGCACGGTCTACCCCCGGCTGGCCAAGCTGGAGGCCGAGGGCCTGGTGACGCATGCGACCGAGGGCGGCCGCAAGGTCTACTCGATCACCGACTCCGGACGGGCCGAACTCGCCGACCGCGGTGGCGAGCTGGCCGATCTGGAGCTGGAGATCAGGGAGTCGGTCGCGGCGCTCGCCTCGGACATCCGCGAGGACGTGAGCGGTTCGGCGCGGGATCTGCGCCGCGAGGTCCGGGCGGCCGCCCAGCAGGCCCGCGCCCAGGCCGGCGCGGCCGGCGGGGCCGGGCGCGACGGCGGCGGGAAGAAGGGCTCCGCGGACGACGGCGCCGGCCGGCCGTTCCCGGAGGCCGCCGACTACTTCGACGGCGCGTTCGGCGACAAGGAGGCCTGGCGGCAGGCGAAGGAGGAGTTCCGGCGCGCCAAGGAGGAGTGGAAGGAGCAGGCGCGGCGGGCCAAGGAGGAGAGCAAGCGGGCCAAGCAGGACGCCCAGCGGGCCCGTAAGCAGGCCAGGGACGCACAGGTGTTCGCGCGCGAGGAGGTCCAGCGGGTCATCCGGCGCGTACAGGACCAGGCCCAGGAGGCGGTGCGGTCCGGCGACTGGTCGGGCGCGGTGCGCGAGGCGCTGGCCGAGGTGGCCCGCGAGGCCGGCCGCTTCACGGGCGACCGGTCCGGTGAGCACGCCGGCTCCGGGCCCGGGGCCGGCGCGGACGAGACGGCCCGGGTGACGGTCGAGCGCATCGACCTGGCCAAGGAGCACAGCGGGCAGGCCCCGTCCGCCGAGGCACCGCCGACCCCGGAATGGGTGAAGGAGCCGACCAGCGGCGACCCGGCCCGCGACTTCGACCGGCTGCTGGACCGCTTCCGCGACGATCTGCGGGACGCGGCGCGCGATCACGGCGTCACGGCCGAGCAGCTCGGGGAGTCCCGCCGGCGGCTGGGCACGGCCGCCGCGCACATCGGCGCGCTGCTGCGCCATCCCGAGCAGTACGCGTCGCCCCGTAGGGACCCGGACGCGTAGGACCGGACCGCCCGGACGGCCGGCGCGGGCCGGCCGGCCCGCGCGCCCTGGTCCCCCGTAGGGCCCGGCCCCCGTAGGGCCCGGCCCCCGTAGGGCCCGGCCCGCGGAGGCCGGGCGGTCGGGCAGTCAGGCAGCCGGGCGGTCGGGCAGCCGGTGACGCTGCGCGCAGGCGGCGCCCGTACGACACCGCGCGGCCCTGTCCCACCCGCCCCGTCGGGCGGCCGAAACCCACTCCGCCCCCAACGAACCCCCAACTACACAGAGTTGTCATCTTCGGGCTGGATTCACGCGGCGTAATCGGGGAAGGCAGTATTTCGCACGGCTTTTCGTCCGGCACCGGGTTCCAGGGAGCCCCAGCTGCCCGATTCCGCGGACCGACGGCCGTGTTCCGGACTACGACCCCCTCTCCCTGTCTGCGCACGCATCGTGAAGGCCATGAGGTGAAGCGATGTCGGAATACCACGCGGTCGCCCGCCGGATGTGGCACCTGCTGGAGCCACTGCACGCCGCGCTGTACTTCGCCCCCGAGGCCCGCCAGGTCGCCGCCGACCTCGGCTACGACGTCGGCTCCCGCTGGCCGAGCTACTTCGCCTGGCGTACCGCTCCGTTGGGCGCGGCCGGTCCCGAGCTGGTGGCCGCGACGTTCTACACCTTCAGCCCGCGCATGATCGCGCGGTACGTCCCGCAGATCTGGACCGTCGCGGAGCCGGCCAAGGTGCTCGACGCACGGCTGCTGGCCGTGGACCGCGCGCTGACCGCCCTCATCGGCCGCCGGCTGAGCGGCGCGCAGCTCGCCGAGGCGGCCCGGCTCGCGCGCCAGGCCGCCGAGAACGCCGGCGCGGCCGCCCGGCCGCTGGCCGCCGCCAACCGCGACCTGCCCTGGCCGGACGCCCCCCATCTCACGCTCTGGCAGGCCGCGACGGTGCTGCGCGAACACCGCGGCGACGGCCATCTGGCGGCGCTGCTGACCTGTGGGCTCGATCCGTGCGAGGCCCTGGTGTCGTTCGCCGCGATCGGCGCCGCGCCGGCCTCGGACTTCGCCGGGCGCGGCTGGAGCGGCCAGGAGTGGAGCGAGGCCCGACGCCGCCTCGCCGCCCGCGGCTGGATCGGCCCGGACGGCTGCGCCACCGAGCGCGCCCGCGAGGAACGCCAGGTGATCGAGCGGATGACGGACCGTCTGGCGGCGGGCCCCTGGCGGGCGCTGGGCCACTCCCGTGCCGAGCGGCTGGCGCAGCTGCTCAACCCCGTACTCGGCGCGATCTTCGAGGCGGGCTATCTGCCGCGCCACAACACCCTGGGCATCGGCGCGCTGAAGGTGGCCTACCCGTAGGCCCGCCCCTGCGCCGTGCGCACCGGCCCGGCGTCCCCGGTGACCGCCCCGGCGAGCCGAGGCCCGCCGGGCGCCCAACTCGGTCCGCCGGCAGGGCCGCTGGGGCACGCCCCGGGGCCGGACGGCTCGCCGGGCACGCCCCGGAACACCTCGACGGGCCACCGCACAGCGCTTTCTGACGCCGTATGTCACCACATGACACCGTATGCAGTATCCGGACGTGCGGGGTGCGCGGATGCGGGGTGCGATCGAGACGTACCCGCGAGCCCCACCCGATGGGAGATCATCATGCGTGTCCGTACCCTCGCCGCGGCAGTGGCCCTGGCCGGCGTGGCCGTTCTGGGCGGCGCCCCCCTCGCCGCCGCCGACGGCGAGTCCCCCCGCGACCCCTTCAGCGCGATCCGAGGGCACCAGTCCCCGCCGGCCGAGACCTGCCTGGCCGACATCTCCTTCCTCGTCGACCCCGGGGCCCTTCGCTGCGCCCAGCAGTGAGACATGCCGCCGCCCCGGCCCCCGCCTCGGGGCGCCGGGGCGGCGTCCGTTTTCAGGGCACGCCCTCAGGGCGCCCCTTCGCCACCGGACAGCGAGATCACCGCCGCCACACCGTCCGTCCGCACCTCGACCGGCAGCTGAGCATCCGTCGGCGACCCGGCGGTCAGCAGAGCGGCATCGAAGCGCTCCAGACGCACCGCGGAGTCAGCGCGCACATCGGCACCCAGCTCGGTGCGCCCCTCCAGCGCGACCACCATGACGGCCCGGTCACCACCGTCGCGGCCGTGAGCCGGCGACCGGCCCGTCGCCACCGTCCGGCTCCCGCGGACCATCTCCACCGTCGCCGCCGCGCGCCCGTCCCGGAGCATCACATTGAGGTTGACGACCGGACCGGACAGCAGCCGGCAGTCGGTGTCGGCCCCGCCGGGGAAGGGGAACGGGCGGTAGCGGCCCGGGAGGTGGTGTGCGGTGCCGTCCACCGTCAGCTCCAGACCCGCGCCGTCGACGACGGTCAGGATCCGCCGGACGCCGGGCAGCGGTGAGTACGGGCCGTCCCGGGTGACGTCGGCCAGGCTGACGCGCCAGGCGAAGGTGTCCCAGCCGGCGCCGGGCGGGTGGGCGGCGACCTCGCGGGTCACCCCGCCGCCGTTGCTCCACGGCGCGGCACGGCGCCCCCGCGCCCGCAGGATCCGCACGTCGGTCGGCAACGGTCAGACCGTCAGCACGATCTTGCCGAACAGGTCGCCCTGGGCCATCTTCGCGAAGCCCTCGCGCGCCCGGTCCAGCGGCAGCGTCGAGTCGATGACCGGGCGGATGCCCTTGGCGGCGCAGAAGCTGAGCAGCCCGGCCAGCTCCTCCTTGGTGCCCATCGTGGAGCCGACGATCTTCAGCTCCAGGAAGAAGATCCGGTTGAGCTCCCCGCTCTTGGGGGTGAAACCGCTGGTGGCGCCCGAGATGACCAGGGTGCCTCCGGGCCTGAGCGACTTGACGGAGTGCGACCAGGTGGCCGCGCCGACGGTCTCGATCACCGCGTCCACCCGCTGCGGCAGCCGCTCCCCGCTGGCGTACACCGCCTCGGCGCCCAGCTCCAGTGCGCGCTTGCGCTTGGTCTCGTCCCGGCTGGTGGCGAAGACCCGCAGGCCCGCGGCGGCACCGAGCACGATGGCCGCGGTCGCGACACCGCCGCCGGCGCCCTGCACCAGGACGCTGTCCCCGGGCCGTACGCCCCCGTTGGTGAACAGCATCCGGTACGCGGTCAGCCAGGCCGTCGGCAGGCAGGCGGCCTCCGCGAAGGACAGCTCCTTCGGCTTGGGCAGGACGTTCCAGGCGGGGACGGTGACCCGCTCGGCGAAGGTGCCCTGGTAGCGCTCGGTGAGGATGGAGGGCTTCTCCTTGGGGCCGACACCGTGTCCGGTCTGGCCGATGACGGAGTGCAGGACGACCTCGTTGCCGTCCTCGTCGATCCCGGCGGCGTCGCAGCCGAGGATCATCGGCAGCGACTCCTCGCTGATGCCGACCCCGCGCAACGACCACAGGTCGTGGTGGTTGAGGGAGGCGGCCTTGACGTTGACGGTCGTCCAGCCGGGGCGTACGTCGGGGGCCGGGCGCTCCCCCAATTCGAGGCCGTTCAGCGGCTGGTCACGGTCGATGCGGGCGGCATAGGCGGCAAACATGATCCCAACGTAGGCCGCGGCCGCGCGCTGCGGTACCACGTACGGGTGTGACACGCACCGCGCCGGAGCGACCGCGGACCGGCACCGCGCCGGGACGCGGGCGCCGCCGTCACACCGGCGCCACCACCGCGACGGGGCGGGGGGGGGCACGTCCCCCTGCGGGGGTAGGAGCGTTGAGGGCAGGGCAAAGAAACCGAGGGAGCGGAAGAACGCCTTCGCAAGCAGCGCTCGCC
>NZ_JBWKCJ010000036.1:0-63019 GCF_056436545.1 Streptomyces sp. NPDC043738
AAGGGGAAGGGAAAACCGGTGGGAGTTGGGTGGCGAGGGAGGTAGAGTGGGCGGGGGGGTGGGGGGGGGTCGGGGGGGGCGGACCGGCTCGAGGGGGAGGGGGGCGGGTCCAGGCATGGCGCCATGCCTGGACCCGTTCATGTCACGACGTCATACGCCCAGCACCTGGCGCACCAGGCCGCCGACCGCCGCCCGGGTCCGTCCGCCCGCGAGCCCCCGCTCCCGCAAGGAGTGTTGTAGGTCGGCATCGAGGGGCGCCAGCAGCAGATGGGCGACGCAGTCCGCGTCCAGCTCGGGCCGGGCCTCGGTCAGCAGGATCGACAGATGGTGCTGCCAGAAGCGGTACGAGCCGACCCGGTAGCGGGCGCCCGGCGCCGCGGTCTCGGAGAGCCGGACGAGTTCGAGGTTCACTTCCAGCAGGTCGAGGTAGGCGTCGAAGAAGGCCTCGATACGGGTGGCGGGTGCGGCGCCCGGGCCGAGCGGGGGCGGGCCGAAGAGGATGCGCTCCTGGAGGTCCCGGTCCTCGCCGTCCAGCAGGGCGGCGGCCAGCCCGGCCTTGTTGCCGAATCTGCGGAAGAGCGTGCCCTTGCCGACCTGGGCCCGCGCCGCGATGGCGTCCAGGGAGACCCCGTCCACCCCGTGCTCGGCGAAGAGCTGGGCGGCGGCGGTGAGGATGCGGTTGCGGTTGCGGGCGGCGTCCGCGCGTTCTTGAGGCGGACGGGTGGACAAATCGGCCAGTTCGCCGGTCGACCGTTTGTGCACGTGGGGCCTCCGTTCGCCACGGTCACCGGCGGAAACCCGCCGGTCGTACGCAAAGGATGCGGAAAGTCTACCCACTCCCCCACGGCCGGAAATCGATTGTCGTCCGGTGTCCGGTATGACTAGAGTCGCCAATCGGACTGCAGTCCGCTTACGGGGGGAATCGTGACTGGATTGACCGACCGCGCCCGCATCGCGCATCCGGCGGCCCTATGCCGCATCTGTCTGTTGCCCGGGCCCCTTCACGGTCGAAGCGTCGGCTGACGACGTACGCCGGCAGATCCGGGCCCGCACCACGCCATGCCACCAGCCGGCGCACGCCGGCCGACGGCGCGGGCCGCACCGATGAACCTCCCACGTCCGACGGGGCGCTGACGCACCTGCATGCGTCGCGCCGCCGCGCCCAAGAGCACCGTGTGTGACTGGAGGAAGCATGAACCCGCACGGCACCATGCGCACCACCACCGAGCCCCAGCAGGAACTGCTCGACCTGACACAGCACGAGATCCAGGCGCTGCGCGCCAAGTTCAACCTCGGCGACGCCCACACCCACCAGCGGCAGTCCGCGAGCCAGCACCGGATCGTCGGCCGGCTGCCCGAGCTGTGGTACGAGGCCGAGGAGGGCCTGCAGGCCACCTTCGAGCAGAAGTTCACCGAGGCGTTCTTCCGGTTGCACCGGCAACCCACCGCCCTGGCCAAGAACAAGACCCTGCTCTCCTACGCCGCGTCGATCTCGACCATGGTCGTGGGGATGTACCTCAAGCGGCGGCGGATGGCCGTCACGCTCGTCGAGCCCTGCTTCGACAACCTCTACGACGTCCTCGCCAACATGGACGTACCGCTCTACCCCCTCGACGAGGCGGCGCTGCACGACCCGGACCGGATCTACTCCGAGCTCAAGCGCCGGGTCCGAACCGACGCGCTCTTCCTCGTCGACCCCAACAACCCGACCGGCTTCAGCCTGCTCCAGCACGGCCGCAAGGGCTTCGAGGAGGTCGTCCGCTTCTGCAAGGACCACAACAAGCTGCTGGTCATCGACTTCTGCTTCGCGTCCTTCACCCTCTTCGACCCCGAGCTGGCGCGGTTCGACATCTACGAGCTGCTGGAGTCCTCCGGGGTGTCGTACCTGGCCATCGAGGACACCGGCAAGACCTGGCCCGTCCAGGACGCCAAGGCCGCGATGGTCACCGCCAGCGACGACATCCGCGAGGACATCTACAACCTCCACACCAGCGTCCTGCTCAACGTCTCGCCGTTCGTACTGAACATGCTCACCCAGTACGTCGAGGACTCCGCCGCCGACCAGCTCGCCTCGGTCCGCGAGGTGCTGACCGCCAACCGCGACGCGGTGCGCAAGACGCTGGACGGCTCGATCCTCGAATACCAGGAACCGGTCGCCAAGGTCAGCGTCGCCTGGGCCCGGATCGACCACCCGGAGCTGACCGCCACCGAACTGCAGCGGCTGCTGAGCGCCGAGCAGGTGTACGTCCTGCCGGGCCGGTACTTCTTCTGGAGCCAGCCGGGCAAGGGCGAGTCCCATGTGCGCCTGGCGCTGGCCCGGGAGCCCGAACTGTTCGCCGACGCCATGGTGCGGATGCGTGAGGTGCTGGACCGCTATGGCCGCTGACGCCACGTCGGACACGTACGCCGACGCCGCGCTGTTCCTCGGGATGAACAGCGCGGACGACCGGCTCCGGCGCGCCTGCAAGGCGTTCTTCACCACCCGGCTGAACGGTCGGGTGGTGATGAGCCAGGAACAGGTCGGCCGCTGCGACGACGTCATCTGGCGGTTCGGCCGCGAACTCCAGGACGCCTACTACCCGTTCATGGACAACCTGCACACCGTCATGGACATCGCCCGCCCGCCGTACGACGAGGCCGACGTACGCCGCGGACTCGACGGGGAGCCCCCCAGCACGCTGCCCGTGCACGAGCGGCTGCTGCTGGGCATGGTCCTCAACCGGCACGGACGGCTGCACTCGGCCAGCGCCCGGCTGCTGGACCACGGCGCACGCGGCGGGCTGCCCGTCGAGGGTCCGGCCTCGGTCACCGGCCCCGAGCCGTCCTTCCCCGAGCCGCTGGAGAAGCTGTACCAGCAGTCCCTGGCCCTGCGCATACCGGTGGAAGGCCCGTGACGGCCATCCGGAAACCCGTACGGAAGGAGGCGAGCGCGGCGTGTTCCCAGGAGTGACCGTCGCACTGGTGACGCCGCTCACGGCCGCCGGAGAGGTATCCGAGCCCGCCGTCGCGCGCCTGGTCGCCGCGGTACGCCCGCATGTCAGCGCCCTGCTGCCGACCCTCAGCACCGGCGAGGGCGGCAGTTTGACGGAGCATCAGTGGGAAGGGATGGTGTCCGCCACCCACCGGCATGCCGACGGGCTGCCGGTGGTGGCGGGCGTCCTGCGGCCCACCACGGCCGAGGTCGCCGCCCGGGCGCGGACCGCCGAGCAGCTGGGCGCCCGCGCCGTGGCGGTGACCACCCCGTACGGGTCCGGGGTCACCCAGGAGGTGATGTACCGGCACTACGAGCAGCTGGCACGGGCGACCCGGCTGCCCCTGGTCGTCTACCACGAGTCCGCGGTCTCCGGAAACGCCCTCGAACTCGGCACTCTGCTGAGGATCTGCGCGCTGCCCGCCGTGGCCGGCGTGAAGGACTCGGCAGGCAGCGCCCGGTTCACCCGGCAACTGGTCGCCGCCCGTCCCGGCGTGCCCGTCCTCCAGGGCCTGGAGCATCTGCTGCTGGAGTCCGGGCCGGTCGACGGGTACGTCCTGGCGCTGGCCAATGTCGAACCCGCCCTGTGTGCGGCCCTGCTCGCCGATCCGACGGCGGACCGGGCCGCCGAACTCACCGCGGCCTGCGCGCGGTTCGGTCTCGAGCGCGACGACTGGTACCGCGCGCTCAAGACCGAGCTGTGCCGGCGCGGCGTACTGGAGACCGACCGTACGGCCGATGCCGACCCGGCCGTCGATACCGGAGAGATCCCGTCATGAGCATCACGACACCGACACCAACACGGACACCGCGGAAGACAGGCAGCGCACACCGGCGCCTGTTCGTCCTCAACCGCTCGCGCGTGACCTCCGAGGTCCTCGCGGAGATCGAGGATCTGGAGGCGGGCTGGATCGAGCCCCGGATCGCCGAGCTCACCGCCCGTTCGGAGCCGCTCTCCTCCCGCGCCCAGTGGGTCGCGCACCTGGACGCACTGCTCGCCGAGGAGCGCGCCGGCAGCCCCGCCGGAAAGTATCTCGCCGAGGAGGCCACTCGAGAGGAATTCGCTTACGTCGTGAGGGAGTTCGCCCTCGACGGTCTGACCGAGGCGCAGAACTTCTTCCCCGCGATACCCCGCCTGCCCATCAAGGCGCAGATGGCCGTGATGCGGGTGCTCATCGACGAGTTCGGCTGCGGCAACCTCCAGCAGGCGCACTCACAGCTCTACCGCAACCTCCTCGCCGAGCTGGGACTCCCGCAGGAGCTGGAGTGCTTCCTCGACACCACCGGCGACGAGACCTTCCAGTTCCTCAACGTCTTCTACTGGCTCACCCAACGCGCCCCGGATGTCGAGTACTTCCTCGGCGGACTGGCCTACCTGGAGGCCAGCATCCCCGACGCCTTCCAGGTCCAGGCCCGCGCCTGCGCCCGCCTCGGCATCGCCAACGGCGTCTACTACACCGAGCACTTGCACATCGACACCTTCCACATGAAGGAGATGCAGCAGGCCATCAAGGAGTACGGGGCCGTGCACGGCCTCGACCCCACCAAGGTGTGGATCGGCGCCCAGCTGCTCTCCGGCCTGATCGGGGACGCCTTCGACGCCGCCGTACAGCGGGCGAGGGAGGCGGTATGACGGACGCGGTCCTCGAAGAGCTGCCGGGCGACCGGGTCCGCGTACGGGTCGCCGGGCGGGAGTTCGTCATCGACGGGTCCTGCCCGCACCGCAAGGGCCGGCTCGTGCACGGCTTCGTCAATCCGCGCACGCTGCGGATCACCTGCCCGCTGCACCGCACCGGCTTCGACCTGACCACCGGCTGCCCGGTGGCCGGGCCCGCCACCGATGCGCTCACCGTCCACCGGACCGGTGTCCTCGGGCAGGACTATCGGCCCGAGCAGATCTGGCTCCCGGCGTCCGAGCAACTGCTGGAGTGGGACGACGGATTCCACGACCTGATGCTGGGCGACCACGTACGGATGGCGGCGTTCCGGGCCGCCGTCTTCGAGGCCGTACGCCCCGGGGACACGGTCCTCGACCTCGGCACCGGCACCGGCATCCTGGCCCGCTGGGCCCTGGAGGCCGGCGCCGCCCGGGTCTACGGCATCGACCTCAACGAGCAGATCCTCGACACGGCCGCCGACCGGCTCACCGCCGCCGGATTCGGCGACCGCTTCCACCCCCTCGCCGGCCTCTCCTTCGGCCTGGAGCTGCCCGAGCGGGTGGACCTGGTCATCTCCGAGATCATGGGCAACCTCGCCGACAACGAGAACTTCGCCGCGATCCTCGCCGATGCCCGGCGCCGCTTCCTCAAGCCCGGCGGCACCATGCTGCCGCGCCGGGTGGAGAGCTACCTCGTCCCGGTGGCCGCCGAGCGGGCCCATGCCCAGGTGGCCAGAGGGGTGCCCGAGGACGCGGGAAGCGCCGCCGACTTCGCCGCGCTGTTGCGCCGACGCGGGGCCCGGAGCCCGTTCGACCTCTACTACGACGCGGTCCTCCCGGTGGGCGCATACCTCGCAGCGCCCCGGCTGGCCAGGGAGTACGACCTTCAGGAAGACGGAGCGGCGGACACCGACTACCGGCTGCCGCTGGTCTACACCGTCCGCCGGGACGGCCTGTTCACCGGATTCAAGGGCTACTTCGTGGCGACCCTGTCGGACTCCGTCGCACTGGACATCTCCGGTGACGACACCGGCGGCCCGGACCGGGCCCGTACGACCTCCGACAGCTGGAAGCACTGCTATCTGCCGGTCGCCGAGGCGGTACCCGTACGGCGCGGCGACCGGATCGCGCTGACCTTCAGCCGGGAGGCCGGACCCGACGACTCCTTCGGGCAGCGCTACCGCTGGGAAGGGCGGGTGCTCTCCGGCGACACCGCCCTCGCCCGCTTCTCGCACAGCACCCGCCCGCACGGAACACCGCCGACGGGAGAACACCCACAACCCTGAGCACAACGGGACACAGAGCACGATCAGCACAACGGGGGAGCAGATCATGAGCACCGCATTCACACCAGGCGAGCAGACCCGCGACGGCCGTCCCATCAGGACGTACGACGTGGTCGCGCTCCAAGTTCCGATCGCCTACAACGAGTACGGCGATCACGACCGCGACGGCGCGCTGTACACTCTGGCCCGCGACGCCCACGAGCTGCGTGAGGTGGCGGCCACCTGGCCCGAGCCCTTCCCCAGCTACCTGGAGGAGCCCGAGCTGGTACCGCGCCCGCATCCGCTCGCCCGGCCGCTGGTGCTGCGCGTACGCAAGGGCGAGCGGCTGCGGGTACGGCTGAGCAACGAGCTGTCCCGCCCGGCCGGCATCACCATGCAGGGTGTGCGCTACGACGCCCGCACCATGGACGGGGCGGCGATCGGCGCCAACCCTGACAGCAGGGTGCCGCCGGGCGAGGCACGGGTCTACGAGTGGGTGTGCGAGCACGAAGGCGTCTTCCACTTCGGCGACATGTCCGACGCCCGGGGCGAGGGGACCCAGAGCCACGGGATGGTCGGCGCGCTGGTCGTCGAGGCCCCGGGAGCCACCTGGACCGACCCGGAGTCCGGCAGCCCGCTGGCGACCGGGCTCTATGCGGATGTACACCTGCCCGGGCGGAGCTTCCGCGAGTTCGTGGTCTTCATGATGGAGTATCCGAGCAATGCCAACCCCGCCACCCCGCCGCCCATGCCGGGGCACGGGCACGGCGGCGGACACGATGGTGGACACGACGGCGGACACGACGGCGGGCACGACGATGGACAGCCCGGCGGGCACGACGGCGGGCACGATCACGGTGGTGTGGGCGATACGGCCACCCCGGCGGCCGACCTGACGCGGACGCTGCGCATCCCCCGTGCCGACCAGCTCGCCGAGCCCGGGAAGCCCGCGCCGGCCGAGCACTCCGAGGAGTCCGACAGCCTGGCCGACCTCACCCCGCCCAACGTCGCGATGCTCCCGGTCAACCTCCGCATCGAGCCGATGGAATGGCGGATGTACCGCTACCAGAAGATGGTGAAGGACGGGGTGCTCGATGCGGAGCGTGATGCCACCTACGGCGAGGAGATGCACCACAGCTCCTGGATGTTCGGCGACCCCTCCACCCCGGTCCTCCGGGGCTACGCGGGCGACCCCGCCGTCATCCGGCTCGTCCACGGCGGTATGCGCGACACCCACGTCTTCCACACCCACCTCCACCAGTGGCGGCGCGACCCCGACGACGAGCACTCCCCGATCGTGGACTCGGTCAGCATCAGCCCGCAGGAGGGCATGACCCTGGAGCTGATCGGCGGCCTGGGCTCCACCCAGCACGCCGCCGGCGACTCCCTGTGGCACTGCCATATGTACGTGCACTTCCACATGGGCATGTGGGGCATGTTCCGGATCTTCGACACCCTCCAGAACGGCACCGGACGCTACCCGGACGGCAGCCGGATCCAGCCGCTGGTCCCGCTGCCGCACCGCGACGCCCCGCCGCTGCCCACCACCGGACGCCCCGGCTTCCCCGGGTTCCTCGCCCAGTCGGCGACCTACCCGCAGAAGAACCCCCGGCCGCCGCGGACGCCGCTGCAGCCGCCGGGCATGGGGCGCGAGCCCACCGCGCTGGAGGCGCTGGCGTACTGCCAGAACCCGCAGCCCGGCGAGGCGTTCACCAAGATCGGCCCGCCGGACGCACCGGTGCGCCGCTACCACCTCGTGGTCACCAACGGCATGGTCGTCTACCACGGCGACCCGACGAAGCCGCATGCCGAGACCTGGCACGACCACAACGGCATCTTCTACCTCCTCGCCGAGGAGGTGGAGGAGGCCGGCGGCCTCGAGGCCTTCAAGAGCCAACTCGCCAAGGGCGAAAGGAGGCTGGAGCCGCTGGTGATCCGCGCCAACAAGGGCGAGATCCTGGAGATGACCCTCACCAACGCCCTGCCGCCCGGCCCGCAGAAGGCATCCGTCTTCGACCCGCCGCTGCCGTTCCAGCCCGAGGTCGGTCTCCACACCCACCTGGTGAAGTACGACCCGCTGGTCTCCGACGGCTCCGCCATCGGCTGGAACTACCTCTCCGCGACGACCACCGCCGACCAGGGCCGGGAGGCGTACGGACAGTACAACTCGTGGACGTACCGCTGGTACCTCGACGAGGAGTTCGGCACTGTCTTCTTCCACGACCACCTGCTCGCCAACTACCGCCAGCGGCACGGACTGTTCGGCGCGCTGATGGCCGAGCCGGAGGGTGCCACGTGGGTCTCCCCCACCGACCACTCCACCGAACTGCGCCGCGGCAGCCAGGCCGTCATCCAGCTGCCCAACGGCCACGCGTACCGCGAAATGGTCCTGGCCCTCGGCGACTTCGTCCCCCTGGAACGGCACACCGGGCAGCCGCACGGCGAACCCGTCAACCCGCCGCCGTTCCCCGGCTCCCCCGACGACCAGGGCGGCATGGGCGTCAACTACCGCTGCGAACCGCTCGGAAGCCGGCAGGGCGACCCGGCCCACTGGTTCTCCAGCGGCGTCCACGGCGATCCCGGCACCCCGCTGCTGCGCGCCTACCCCGGTGAGGACCTGCGCCTCCATGTCCTGCAGGGCTCGCACGACCTGCAGCACAGCTTCACCCTCAGCGGCGCCCGCTGGCGCGAATGGCCCCGCCGCCCCGACACCGCCTGGCGCAACCAGCAGACCCTCGGCATCTCCCAAGTGGCCCAGCTCGCCCTGGCTCCCGCCCTGGGCCCCGGGGACCACCTGTGGTCCTTCACCTCCGGCAGCGAGCTGTGGCTCGGCTGCTGGGGCCTGCTGCGGATGCACGGGCGCAGGCAGCGGGACCTGCCGGCACTGCCCGGCGCGCACACCCCGCCCGCCCCGCCCGGACCCGGCCCCACCCGCCGCTACACGGTCCGCGCCCGCTCCCGCACGCTCGACTACAACGACCGGCGCACCGACCCGTACGGCCTGGTCTACGCGGTCGACGGCGAGGACGGCGAAGGGCCCCTGGTCCTGCGTGCCCGGGCCGGCGAACGGATCGAGGTCACCCTGATCAACGAGCTCGGCGGGCCGCCCCCGGCCAGCCCGTTCGACCCCCGGCTGATGGGCGACGAGGAACCCGGCGCCCGCACCGTCTCCGGCCGGGTCTCCCTGCACCCCACCCTCCTGTCGTACGACGTACGCACCGACGACGGTGCCCACGTCGGCCACAACGAGGACAGCACGGTCAAACCCGGCGGCTCGCGCACCTACCACTGGTACGCCGACGAGCCGGGCGTCGTCCTGCTGCGCTCGCACGCCGACGTGGTCTCCCATATGCGCCGCGGCCTGGTCGGCGCACTGGTCGTCGAGGAGGCGGATGCCACCCCGTACGACCCGGCCACCGGCCGTGAACGCTGGACCGGGGAGCAGGCCGTGGTCCGTCGCCCCGACGCCGAATCGGTACGCGAACTGGTCCTGATCACCCAGGACGGCCTGCGGCTCTACCACGGCGGCGACCTCACCCAGCCGGTCACCGACCTCTTCTCCGACAGCCCCGACGACTCCGGCCAGAAGGCGTACAACTACCGCACCGCCGCCCTGCACCCCCTGGCTCCGGACCTGGCCGACCCCGAGCCGCCGACCCCGCTGCTGCACTGCCGCCCCGGCGACCAGGTGGCCATCCATCTCGCCATCGGCGCCGCGCGGATGCGCAACCAATGCTTCACCGTGCACGGCCAGGTCTGGGACGCTTCCGAGACCGGCCGTGGCGCCTTCGTCTCCACGATCGGCGCCCTGGCTTCCGCCAGCACCCGCACCGTCCGTTTCCGTGCCAACCATCCCGGCGACTACGCCTACCGCACCGGCAACCTGCACTGGGGGGTCAGCGAGGGATGGTGGGGCCTGATCCGAGTACAGGAGAAGCCGTGACCCAAAAGGACGCAGTCGACGCGACGCCCGCCACGCCCGGCGCCAAGGACCCCCGGCTCCCGGCCACCCCGGACACCGTCGCCGTCTTCACCGACCTGAACTGCTCCTTCGCCCACGTCGCCGTGCACCGCCTGCACGAGACCCGCAAGCGGCTGGGCCTGGAAGGGCAGCTGTGGTTCGACTTCCGCGCCTTCCCGCTGGAGCTGTTCAACCGCGAGGTCAACGCCCGGCCCGGCGTCGACTCCGAGATCTCGGTGCTCGGCGCCGTCGAACCCGAAGCGGGCTGGCGGCTCTGGCAGGGCCCGGACTGGACCTACCCCGTCACCACCCTCCCGGCCCTCGAAGCCGTCCACGCGGCCAAGGCACAGGGCTGGCACGCCAGCGAACAGCTCGACCGGGCGCTGCGCCGGGCCTTCTGGGCGCAGGGGCGCTGTATCTCGCTACGGCACGTCATCCTCGAAGTCGCGGGGCAGACGGGTGTGGTGGACGTGACCGCGCTGGCCGACGCGCTCGACACCGGGTCGGCCCGCGCGGCCGTGATGGACCAGTACCGCGCGGCGAGCGACGGGCGGGTCAACTGCAGTCCGCACGTCTTCCTCCACGACGGGACCAACAGCGCCAACCCCGGTGTCCAGGCCCACTGGGTCAATGGTGACTTCGGCGTCGGCTCGCCGGTCATCGACAAGGACCGCGGCCCGGAGGTCTGCGAAGAACTCCTCATCCATGCCGCAGGTCTGAGGTAGGACGGCGTTCCCCCAGGCGGGTCGACCATGTGCTGCCGCACTGGCCGGCCCGCCTGCTCACCGTGGTGGGGCACACCAGCGGCCCGAACCGCCCCGGGGTGATGCATGCCTTCGCCAGTATCTCCCACCAGATGTTGGAGAACCCAAGTCCTCCGGCATCAGAGGACGAGGAGCGGGCGAACGTCGTCCGACGCGGCACCGTCGGGTCCCGGGCGTGACGGATCCGCTCCGCGGGCACGGTTGGCGGGCGGTCGAGGCGGGCACCACGGGCTCGGCAGCAGGGAAAGCGGATGGACAGCTCGCACCCGAGGTGCAAATATATGCCTCATGACGCATGATCATGCATCGACCCACGTTCCTTCCCCCGTGGCGTGGCCGACAGGCTTCTCGGCCTACACAGGGCACGGCGGACTGCGCGAGCACGGCGACGACATCTCCATCGTCGCGTCGGACCGGCCGGCCATCAGCGCCGCGATGTTCACCCAGAGCCTCTTCGCAGGTCCGGCCGTAGTCCTCAGCCGTGCCCACGCCGCGGCACGGAACCTGCGTGCCGTGACGACGCTCGCGCAGAACGCGAACGTCGCCACCGGGCGCCAGGGCGCCGAGAACGCCGCCGAGGTCGTCCGCCGCGTCGCCGGGATTGTGGGCATCCCGGAGGACGAGATACTCATCGGCTCCACGGGCGTCATCGGACGCCCGCTGCCGATGGGCACCATCCGTACGCACTTCGACGAGGCTGCCGAGCGCGGACTCGCGGCGTTCACGGCCGCCCCCTTGGAGGTGGCCCGCGCGATGATGACCACCGACACCCGCCCGAAGACCGCTGTACGGACCGTCGGGCAGGCCCGCGTCGTGGGCATCGCCAAGGGTGTCGGCATGCTGGAACCCAATATGGCCACGATGCTGGCCTACGTGTTCACCGACGCGGACGTCTCCCCGGCCGACCTCGACAGCGCACTGCGCACAGCGGTGGATCGCACGTTCAACTGCCTGAGTGTCGACACCGACACCTCCACCTCCGACACGGTGGCGGTGATCGCCAACGGTGCGGCAGGACCTGTCGATCCGGCGGAGTTCTCCGACGCCCTCGCCGACCTGTGCCTGGATCTCACCCTGCAGATGGCCAGTGACGGTGAAGGTGCCACCAAGCTCTTGCGCGTCACGGTCGCCCAGGCCGGCGACCACGGACAGGCCAAACGCATCGCCAAGAGCGTGGTGAACTCTCCTCTGGTCAAAACCGCCGTCCACGGCGCCGACCCCAACTGGGGTCGGGTGCTGATGGCCATCGGCAAGAACACCGACGACACCGACATCACGCCGAGCAACGTCACCGTGAGATTCGGCGGCATCGAGGTGTACCCCGAAGAACCCGAGGCCGACACCCTCGACACCCTCGTCGACATCATGCGCCGGGACGAGGTCGACATCGTCATCACGCTCGGCCTCGGGCAGGGCGAAGCCACGGTCTACGGCTGCGACCTGACCGCCGACTACATCCGTGTCAACGCGGACTACACGACATGACCGGGCTCGACCGTGGCAACGGATCCCACACCGTTCTGGTGATCCCCCAGTGGCAAGGGTCGGCCGCCCGCGATCCTCAACGGCTGGCCGAGGGGGCGCACCGGCTGAGCGCGCTGCTCCCCGCGGCGCGACGCACGGTCGTCGACGTCGACCCCCGCCCCGGACAGGACCGCGATGGCGTACGCCACCTCGATGTGCTGACCCGCTCGCTGGAAGCGATCAGGGCCGCACTGGGCCCGATCGGCGATGACACACCGCTCGCTGTGGGCGGGGACTGCGGCATCGAACTCGCGCCCGTCGCCCGCGCCGTGGCGCGCCATGGCGACAGTCTGGCGGTCGTCTGGTTCGATGCCCACGCCGACCTCAACACCCCCGACACCTCTCCCTCCGGGGGCTTTCACGGAATGGTGCTGCGCACCCTGCTCGGCCAGGGGCCGTCACCACTGTCACCCGGGCCGACGGAGCGCCTCTCCCCCCGGCAGATCGTGCTCGCGGGCGCGCGTGCCCTCGATCCCGCCGAGCGGGACTTCATCGAGTCCGAAGGAATCCGGTCCCTGTCCGTTCAGGCTCTTCGGGAACCGGACCAACTGGTTTCCGCGGTGGCAGGGACAGGGGCCACGCACGTCTACCTCCACCTGGACCTGGACGTGCTGGACCCCGAGCACTTCACCAGTCTGTCCTGCCCCGAGCCCGGGGGTCTGCACCCCGACCAGCTGCGCGCCGCCTTGCGTGCGCTGACCAGGCGCTTCAACGTCGCCGGCATGGGGATCACGGAGCATGCCCCGGCCGTCGACCCGGCCGGCAGTGACCACGTCCTCCAAAGGATCCTCGACGACATGGCCTGGCTCTAGGGACGGCCCTCCTTGAGGCGGCCGGTCACCACCAGGTTGCCGTCCGAGGTGCGCCGCACGAGGTCGCCGGTGCGGAAGTAGCCGCCGGCGGTGAAGGAGCGTGCGTTGTCGTCGGGCGCCCGGTAGTAGCCTCGCGGGGTGTACGGACCGCGGGCGAGGAGTTCGCCGGGCTCCCCGTCGGGCACGTCCTTGCCGTCGACGTCGACGATGCGGATCTCGTCGTCCGGCGACAGCGGGCGGCCCTGCGTGGTGAGCACGGTCTCGTCGGGATCGTCGGGCCGGGTGAGAGTGAGCAGCCCCTCGGCCAGGCCGAAGACCCGCTGCAGACGGCAGCACCATTCGGGGCCTATCCGTTCGGCGATCGCCCGGTGCAAGGGCGCGCCGCCGACCTGCACGAGACGCAGACTGCTCACATCAGCCTGGACCGTGGGAAGTACATCGAGCCAGAGCTGGGCGGCGGCGGGCTCCAGCGAGGTGATGGTGACCCGCTCCCGTCCGATGACCGGAAGGCATTCGGCGGGTTCCGGGGTCGCGGCCAGGACGACGGTGCCGCCGACGGAGAGCGTGCCGACGATGCCGGGGCAGCCCAAGGCGAAGTTGGACTCGGCGGGCAGCGCGGCGAGATAGACGTCGTTCTCGGTGAGCGACACCAGCTCGGCGGCGGCCCGCGCCTGGTAGGCGTAGTCGTTGTGGGTGCGAGGAATGAGTTGGGGCGCCGCGGTGGTGCCGCCGGAGGGCAGGAAGAACGCCACCTGGCCGGCGCCGTGCCCGAGCGCCGCCTCGGGCGGGGCGTCGGTGGAGCCCAGCGGGTAGTACTGGCAGCCTGCCGGGTCGGTCGTCAGGCCGCCGTACCGGGACGAGGAACCTGGCGCCTCGTAGGTGAACACCCGCCGCAGGAAGGGCCATCGGGCCGCGATGTCCTCGGCCATCGCCGTGTGGTCGAGGCCCTCGTGCGTCGAGGGACCGACGTAACCGACCGCCTCGGTGACCCGTACGAGGTGGGAGACCTCGGACGCGCCGTACGACATCGGGCAGAGCACGGGGGGCGTGCCCGCGCGCATCAGCGCGAACGCGGTGATGACGAACTCGGGAACGTTCGGCAGCTGGACGACGACCCGTTGCCCGGGCCTCAGGCCGCGCAACCGGAATCCGGCGGCCATGCGGTCCACGCGCCGGTTCAGGTTCGCGTACGTGATGCGGGTGCCGTCGTGCACGAGCGCGATCCGCGGTCCGTACTGCAGGGCCCAGCCGCGCAGCAGGTTGTCCAGCGTGTTGCCACGCCAGTGCCCGGCCGCCCAGTAGCGGTCGACGAACTCCTCGGGCCAGGGCGTGCAGCCGTCCAGCATGGATGTCATGAACTTCCTTCTGTACCAGTTTCCGACCCGGAAGCCGTGCGGGTCGTGTACGCGGTGACGGGAGTGGGACGGCGGTGATCCCGGCGAGCGCGGCCCCCGGCCTCCAACCCGGGCACCGGGGCCACCACCAGGGTGTGGTCGTTGGGGCCCGCCCCCGTTCTCAACACCGGGGGCAGGCAACCCCGCCGGCTTGATCTTGACGATCCAAACCGTCAACACCCCCGTACGCAATGCGCTTTCCCCACCATGGGTGGGGAACTCCATCGGCGGAATGTCCAAGGAGCGCTCTTGGTGAAGCAGCCGAGGACGGAGTCGACCGATGTCGCGTCGCACACCCCGTCGCCGCGGATGCAGAACCGTTCGACCGGAACGCCCGGGAACTCCTCAGGCCCGGCGCCGGGGGAGGTGAATCCGAGCGCGCTCCAGCCCTTCGGCACACGGGCCGCGATACCGGTGCCCGGCTGCATCGGGTCGGCGTAGAGCACGCCGTTGACCTGCGAACGCGGGATGTCGGTCGCGTTGTCGGCGATCTTCTGGAGCACCACGTCCGCGACCTGTGCGCCTTGGGAGTAGCCGACGATCGCCAGGCGTGCGCTCGGGTCGCGACGGTGCGTCTCCTCGGCTGCCTCCAGCAGATTCGTGCCTGCGCCGAACGGCGCCGACGCTGACCACAGCGGTTGAAATCGCGCTGAAACGGCGATGACCGTGCCGGCGGCAGGGGCGGCCGAGGGCCGGGCGCTCAGTCGTACGCCTTCAGGCACAGCAGCGTCGCGCCGTCGTCCACCTTCGTGGACCAGTACGTGTTGGGGTCGTACTGCCCGTGGCGGCAGACCTCGGTGCCGGTACCCGCCGTCGCCCGGTAGACGTCCGTGACGACGAGGATCTCGTTGTACGCGGCGGGAACCCTGCGGTCCGTGCAGTTCGGGGACGACAGCATCGCGATGCTGCTGACGTAGTTGCCGTCGTGCTTGGCGAGCAGGCAGTCGCCCTGGCGGTACTGGCCGGTGAGGCAGAGCGCCGTCCGCTCGCCGCTGCTGGTGGAATAGTACGACCAGGTCGCCTTGCCCACCCCGGACGCGCAGTCGTCGGTGGTGCCGGTGACTTTCACGCGCGTCCCGTAGCCGCAGGACGTCGTGTTCGGCTCCTTCTCGCTCCAGTCGTACCTGCTGAGACCGCCGTACCCGGTGTCGACGACGTCCAGACAGTCCCCGGCCGAGACGGCCTTGAAGGCGTCCTCGGTGGGGTCGGGCTCGGGGGAACTGGTCTCCGGCTCGGGTTCGGGTTCGGTCGCGGTGTCGTCGGAGCCGCCGCCGGACGAACTGGAGGAACTGGAGGAGCCGCCGGAACTGGAGGAGCTGTCGGTGTCGCTGTCACCGAGTGTGTCGCTGCCACCGAGGCCGCTGGTGCTTCCGCCGCTGCTGGACAGGGTGAACCGCGGGGTGGGGCTGCTTGTCGGGGTGTCGTCGCTCTTGTTGTCCCAGGGCTGCCAGATCAGGACCCCGATGATGAGGAACACCAGGAGCAGGCCGCCGCCCCAGCCTTCCGAGGAGCTCGACGTCGTGGTGGGTTTCTTGGTCGCTGCGGACTTCGGCGGGGCCGTGGGGGTCGGTCTCGTGCCGGTGCTCTTGTTCTTGGTGGAGGTCGCGGTCTTCTCGCGCGCCATGCGCTCGCGTTCCTTGCGCTGCCTCTCCTTACGCTCGCGCTCCCTCTGCTCCCTTTCCCTCTGCTCCCTTTCCTTCCGCTCCCTTTCCTTCCGCTCCCTCTCCTTCCGCTCGCGCTCCTTCTGTTCCTCTTCCTTCTGCTCCCTCTTCTTCCTCTCTTGTTCCTTGCGCTCCCGCTCCCTGCGTTCTGCCTCTTCCCTCCGTGCTTGTTCCCTGCGCCTGTGCTCCTCCTCTTCCCGGCGCGCCTGCTCCCGCGCCTCCGCCTCCGCCTGTTCCTCGGCCTGCGCCCGAACCAAGGCGTCCCGCTGCTTGCGCAGCGCCTCCAGTTGCTCGCGCATCTCGCTGATCGCCTCGTCCGAACCCTCCGGGACGCCGTCGGGCTTCAGCTCCGTCGGCGCTTCGGACGCGTCGAAGTCCACGGTTCCGTCGCGCAGTTGGCGCCCCTGTTCGGCGTACTCCTCGATCAGCGCGGTCCATGCTGCCGGAAGCCACCGCTCGGCGCCCCCGTCCGCGGCCACCTGGTCGAGGTCGGCGAGGAGGTCCCGCAGCACGTCGGACGGCTCGGGACGCCTCCCGGGGTCGACCTCCAGCAGGGGCAGGATCAGCGGTTCCAGTTCCGGCGGCAGCCCGCTGGTGTCGAGTTCGCCGCGCTGGACGAGGGCGAGTACCCCGATGGAGCGGTCGGTCTGCTCGTACGGCGGGCGGCCGACCGCGAGGAAGAAGAGCGTGGCACCCAGCGAGTACATGTCGGACGCGGCGGTGGACCTCTTGCCGCACGCCTGCTCCGGCGACGTGAACGCGAAGGTGCCGATGGTCGTCGTCGAGCTGGTGTGGTCGTGGGCGTGCGAGATGCCGAAGTCGATGAGTCGGGGACCGTCGTGGGGCAGCAGGATGTTCAGGGGTTTGACGTCCCGGTGGACGACCCCCAGGCCGTGCAGCTCGACCAGCGCCCGGGCGGCCCCGGCCGCGACCCGGCGTACCGCGTCGACGGGCAACGTGCCGGCGCTGACGACGAGTTCGGCCAGGTTGGGGGCCGGTATGAACTCGATGGCGAGCCATGGGCGGTCCGCCTTCGC
The DNA here is from genome assembly GCF_056436545.1 of Streptomyces sp. NPDC043738. Lineage (NCBI taxonomy): Bacteria > Bacillati > Actinomycetota > Actinomycetes > Kitasatosporales > Streptomycetaceae > Streptomyces > Streptomyces sp. NPDC043738. Next base: position 17,047 of record NZ_JBWKCJ010000036.1, read on the forward strand.
GTTTGCGTCGAGCACCGTGGCGGTGTACGCACTGTCGACCCTCCCCGCCAGCTCCACCTCGCGGGCGAACCGCGCCCGGTCCGGCCTGCTCACGATCCCCTCGGCGAGGAGCGTCTTGACCGCGACGAGCCCGTGGTCCACGACGGTTCCGGTGGGCCCGGCGGCGCTGGCGGGTGTGCCCGGCGCCTCCTGACGGGCGAGGTAGATGCGGCCCATGCCGCCCGTGGCGATCCTCCGCAGCAGCCGGTAGGGGCCGAGCCGCCGCGGGTCGTTGGATTCGAGTGAGTAGAGCTTCATTCCGGCCATGCGGCGTCACTCCCCATGCGCGTCCCCCGTCTGTGCTGTTGTCCGCATGCGCCACGTGCGATCTACGCGGCCGTGCCATTCTGCGGTCAAACCGTGGCATGGCGAAGGGAGTTGGGGAAGTCCGCCGCGGCCGGCGGCACCTTGGGAACCGCTCGTCATGCCGGCTGTCGACTGTCGGCTGTCGGCTTCAGGGGATGGGGGCGAGGGTCCGGCGGCGGGGCAGTTCGCGCATGGTGGGCTCCGGAGTACAGGCGGCGGTGTCGCCCGCGTCGGGCTGCTGTGCGCCGTCAATCCTGGTCACCGGACGGCATTGCGTGATCGCCCGCGGGAGCGGTCTCTCCTCTCCCCCACGCGACGGAGCTGCCGGGCGCGGCTCACCTTCGCGAGGCAGCTCCGCCCAGCTCCCCAGGTCTGCGGTGCACCGAAGGCGTTCGGTCGTCGCCCCCGCCCGGCCGGACCACCCCCGCCGACTGCGGCGCGCTCATCGCTCGCGCGCGCCTGCGCCCCCGTTCACAGCGCAGCGGCCTGCCCGCGTACCAAGAGGTTCTGCGTGCCCAGGCCGATCGCCAGATACGCGTACAGGGACACGGTCCCCAGCACCCCGGCCCCGGCCTCGTGGTCGATCCACAGTCCCAGGCCGGTGTGCGCGCACACCGACGCCAGCCACAGCCCGGTGGTGGCCGACGTTCCCTTGCGCAGCACCACGCCCTGAGGGTCACGCCAGACCCGGACGGTCCGCGCCCTGGCCGCACCGAACCCCGCCGCGACGGCGAGGCTTGCCGCGAGGAGGATGACGGGCAGCACGGTCAGCGGGTGGTCCTCGGCGACGGAGAAGATTCCGAAGGCGATACCCGCGACGCCCAGGCACCCCAGGAGCACGGGGGCGATCAGCGAGCCGATGCGCCGCACCGGACGGGTGCGCAGCTGCCGTCGCACCACCAGACCCACGACCACCACGACCAGCACGAGGGCGGCCTCGCTGTGCGTACTTGCCATGTCGACTCCCCGTTGGTGCGCTGCACTCGGGTGACAGCGCCGTACCGCCCTATTGTGCGCGGGCGTCGATGGGGGCGATGACCGGGGCGGCCCGGCCCGAGGGCCGCCACACCCCGCCGGACCTGCTCGAAGTCTGGTCCTGCGCCGCCGACGCGGTCACGCGGCCCGCACCACGGTCGCCGGCCCGTCAGCCGACACCCGGCAGGAGTGCCGGCCCTGCTCGTCATGAGCCGGGCGGTGCCGGGATGCGCAGGACCTCGTACTCGGCCGGGTTCACCCGCCGGGTGGCCTTGCGGAACTCGCAGGTGGTGCCGGGCCAGACCGTGGTGTTGCGGCCCGCCCCGTCCAGGTACCAGCTGTCGCAGCCTCCGGTGTTCCACACGGTGCGCCGCATGCGTTCCTGGAGCCGGTCGTTGTAGGCGCGCACCGCGGCAGGACGGGCGTCCAGCGCGGCCTTTCCTCGCCCATCGCCTGACGCGTCGTTGTGCAGATCGAGCTGCCGGACGTAGTCGGCCAGGTAGTTGAGCTGGGACTCGATCATGAGGATCATCGAGCTGTTGCCCAGGTTGGTGTTGGGGCCGATGATCGTCATGAAGTTCGGGAAGCCCGCCGCGCTGGCACCGCGCAGCGCGGCCATGCCGCCCCGCCACTCCTCCGCGAGCGTGGTGCCCCTGGCTCCGGTGGTGCGCCGAGCGATCGGTGTGTCGGTGACGTGAAATCCGGTGGCGAAGATGATCGCGTCGACCTCGGCCCGCTGGCCGTCGGCCGCGGTGAGCGTGGAGCCGTGCACCGCGCGCAGCCCTGAGGCGACGATGTCGACGTTGGGACGGGCGAGCGCCGGATAGTAGGTGTTGGACAACAGGATGCGCTTGCAGCCGATGCGGTAACCGGGCCTCAGCACGGCCCGCAGCGCCGGGTCCTTGACGGCCCGGTGCAGGTGCCACAGGGCGACCTTCTCCATCATGCCCAGTTCACGCGGCCGCTTGGTGAACGCGCCGACCTGGAGCTCCCGTACGCCCCACAGCACGGCCCGCCGCAGCGCTCCCGCCACCGGCACCTTCTCGTGCAGCCACTGCTCCACACCGCCGATCCTGCGCTCCAGGCGCGGCAGCACCCACGGCGAAGTGCGCTGGAAGAGCGTGAGCCGCTGTACCTGGGGGCGGATGGACGGCACGATCTGAACGGCGGAGGCACCGGTGCCGATCACCGCCACGCGCTTGCCGCGCAGGTCGTAGTCGTGGTCCCAGCGGGCGGAGTGAAAGACCTTGCCGGGGAACGTCTCCAGCCCCGGAGTGTCCGGAACCTTGGGGGTGGACAGCGGGCCGGTGGCACAGACGGCCAGGTCGGCGGTCAGCCTCCCCCGAGCGGTGTCGATCTCCCAGTGCAGTGCACCGGGGTCCCAGCGCAGGGCGTGGACCTCGCAGTCGAAACGGATGTGCGGGCGCAACCCGAAGGTGTCGGTGACGTGCTCCAGGTACGCGCGGATGTGCCGCTGCCCGGAGAAGGTGCGCGGCCACCGGGGGTTGGGGGCGAAGGAGAACGCGTACAGGTGAGAGGGCACATCGCAGGCGCAGCCGGGATAGGCGTTGTCCCGCCAGGTGCCGCCGACGGAGTCGGACCGCTCCAGTACCACGAAGTCGGTGACGCCCTCGCGGCGGAGCCGTACGGCCGCGCCCAGGCCGCCGAATCCGGATCCGATCACCGCCACTCGTACGTGCTCGCCCGTCAGCTCCGCCATGGCGCGCCCCTCTCCGGTCCCTTGAAGCCGCTGGAATGCTCACCACGCCAGAAAGCACCGGGACGAATACGAGCGTAGGGCAGTCGACTTACCAGCGGTATACGACCAATGGCGGGAGTTGCCGGTTCTCCTATGTCCCTGCGGATTCCCTCAACGGATTTGGTGAGAGTTTCTCAGCGGTGCGGATGGGGCTCGTAGTAGTGGGCGGGCGGTCGTGGTGCATGAGTTGTCCGGGGAAGTCGTGCGAGCCATTCGGTCAGCCGGAGCGCACGAGAATCCGCGGGGCGACGAGGTTTCGAATGAATTGGCGCAGCGCATTTGTTCAATTCGATGGCGGCGCGCGCGAAAAGGGCGCCCGCGCCCGGCCTTCGAGCCGTTCACGTCGAAATGGGCACGAGCCGTTGACGGAATGCCGGAGGTGTGACTTCATGAGGTGACGGGTCTCCTCGGCGCCTCTTCCATGCCGGGATCAGCGCACCGGCTCATGTGACGAGTGCCCGAAAGCATGGACGCGCAATACGCGATCTCTCCGAATTCCTACACCAAGTTCCTCAGCCATGGTGACCGCAGGCCGCTGGTCTCCCTGGAGGAAAGTGGGTAGTTCATGCCTGACGACAAGAGAGTGCCACCGGACCGGGCGATCGCGGTCGTCGGGGCGGCTTGCCGCCTGCCGGGCGGCATCAATGATCTCGACGAATTGTGGGTCGCTCTTCAGGAGGGCCGTGAGGTGGTCGGCAAAGTGCCGGCGGACCGCTTCGAGGCCCGTCGGTTCGTCGACACGTCGATGCCACGTGCCGGCAAGAGCTACACGGCCGCGGGCGGATTCCTTGCCGACATCGCCGGTTTCGACGCGGCCTACTTCGGCATTTCGCCGAAGGAGGCCGCTCACATGGATCCCCAGCACCGGCTGCTGCTGGAACTGGCCGTCGAGGCACTGGACGACGCCGGTATCGCCGCCGAACGACTGGCGGGTTCTGATGCGGCTGTGTACGTGGGGGTGTCCGACACCTCTTACGGTGCCCTGCAGATGGGGATGCCGGAGGCCGTCAACGCGTACACGATGTCCGGTGGCGCGTCCTCGATCGCCGCGAACCGGCTGTCCCACTTCTTCGACCTGCACGGTCCCAGCATGGCGGTGGACACCGCCTGTTCCTCGTCCCTGGTGGCTCTGGACCGGGCCTGTCGCACCCTGCTCGACGGCAGCAGCCGGGTGGCGCTCTCGGCCGGTGTCAACGCGCTGCTCAGCCCGTACCACTACGTGGGGTTCTCGCAGGCGGCCATGCTGTCGCCGACCGGCCGATGTGCCGCGTTCTCGGCGCATGCCGACGGGTTCGTACGCGCCGAGGGCGGTGGCCTCGTCGTCCTGAAGAAGCTGGCGGACGCCGTGGCCGACGGCGACCGGATCCACGGGGTCATCCTGGGCACCGCGTCCAACAGCGACGGCAGGACCATGGGACTCGCGCTGCCCAACGCGGACGCGCAGGAGGACCTGCTGCGCTCGGTGTACGCGCGGGCGGGCGTGGCGCCGGACGAATTGGTCTACCTGGAGGCCCACGGCACCGGCACCCTGGTGGGCGACCCGCTGGAATGCCGGGCCGTCGGCCGTGCGCTGGGCATGCGGCGAGCCGGCGGGGCACTGGCGATCGGCTCGGTCAAGAGCAACGTCGGGCACCTGGAGCCCGCTTCCGGGATGGCGGGGCTGCTCAAGGCGCTGCTCGTGCTCCGGCACGGGATGATCCCGCCTTCCCTCCACACCTGTCCGCCCAACCCCGACATCGACTTCGCGGGGCTCAACCTCGCCCCCGTCACCCGCTGCCGGCCCGTGGACGCTGTCGACCGGCCGGTCGTCGGAGTCAACTCCTTCGGCTTCGGCGGCTCCAACGCCCATGCCGTGCTGACCTCTTCGCCGGCACCGCCGCCCGCCGCACCGGAGAGCTCCGGTGCCGAGGGGGCGGCGGGGCACGCGGAGGCGGCGTACCCGGTGATCGTCTCCGCACGCACGCCGAAGGCCCTGGTCGAGGCCGCGTCGCTGCTCGCCGACCGGCTGCGGACCGCCACCCCGCGGGAGTTCTACGACATCGCCTACACCACCTGCCGGCGCCGCGGTACGCACCCGCACCGCGCGGCCGTAGTGGCCTCTCGCCGCGTCGCCGCCGAGCGGCTGCACGCTCTCGCCGGGCCGCGGCCCGGCCCCGGCGAAGCGGCGGACGCCCCGCCCACGACGGGCGAGCCGGGGCGGCGCGGGCTCGCCGCTGCCCCGCGCGAGCGCGACTGCTCGATCGGTACCACCGTCCGGGCCGTCCGCCATGGGCGGATCGCCTTCGTCTTCTCCGGCAACGGCTCACAGTGGGCGGGCATGGCGGCCGATCTCCTCGCGGGCAGTGCGACCTTCCGCGAGGCCCTGGCGGCGGTCGACGCCGCCCTGGCCCCGCTGCTGGGCTGGTCGGTCACCGAGGAGGTCACCGTGCCGGCGGACCGAACGCGTCTCGGGCGCACGGAGATCGCCCAGCCGCTGCTGTTCGCCGTACAGGTCGGCGTGGTGCGGATGCTGGAGGAACGGGGCGTCCGCCCGCACAGTGTGCTGGGGCACAGTGTCGGGGAGGTCGCCGCCGCGCATGTCGCCGGGGCGCTCGACCTGCGGCAGGCCGCCCAGGTGATCGCCGAGCGCAGCCACTGCCAGGCGGCCACCGCGGGCAGCGGCCGGATGGCCGCCGTCGCGCTGCCGCCGGCGGAGGCCGAGGAGGCGGTGGCCGCCTTCCCCGGGGTGGAGGTGGCGGCGGTGAACAGCGGCCGCGATGTGACGGTCGCCGGACCGGCGGCCGCCGTGCGGGAACTCGCCGAGAAGCTGACGCGGCGCGGTGTGGGCTGCAAGGAACTCGACCTGGACTACGCCTTCCACAGCGCGGCGATGGACGGGGTCGAGGAGCCGCTGCGCCGCGGGCTGGCCGGCCTGCGGCCCGCGGCCACGAGGGTGGCGATGGTCTCGACCGTGACCGGTGGCCGGATCGAGGGCCGCGGCCTCGACGCGGACTACTGGTGGCGCAACGTCCGTGAGCCGGTCCGGTTCGCCTCGGCGGTGGAACGGGCGCTCGACGACGGCGTGGACGTCCTCGTGGAGATCGGGCCGCACCCCGTCCTGAGCTCGTATCTGCGCCGGATCGCCAACTCCCGCCCCCGGACGGTGATCGCGGTGGCGGCGACACTGCGGCGCGGTCTCGACGGGCAGGACGCGATCCACCATGCCGTGACCACGCTCATGGCCGAAGGCGCCCGGCTGGACTGGAGCGGGTACTTCCCGAGGCGGGGCCGGGTGGCGCAACTGCCGGCGTACCCGTGGCAGCGCGAGCGGCACTGGAGTGGCACCCCGCAGACCTGGTTGCGCACCAGTGGCTCGGGCGAACTGGATCATCCGCTGCTGGGCGAGCGGCTGCCGTCCCCGATACCGACCTGGCAGGGGGCCGTCGAACCCGCGCTGGCGCCGTGGCTGGCCGACCACCGGCTGGCGGGCTCGGTCGTGTTCCCCGCGACGGCCTACCTGGAGATGGCGATGGCCGCCGGCCGCCTCACCCTCGACACGGCGGCGGAAGTGGACTGTCTGGAGATCACCCGCCCCCTGGTCGTGCCCTGGGCGGAGGCCTGCAGTGTCCGCGTCCAGCTGGCCGTCACCCCGGACGACGGTCTGGTGAGCATCACCAGCACCGACGCGCAGGCCCGACGGCCGCGCCAGCACGTACGCGCACGGGTCCGGGCCCTGGTCGGCCGGCCGCCGGCGGACCTCGACGTCCCCGGCGTACGAGCACGCTGCCCGCACCCGGTGAGCGGGGCGGAACACTACGAGACGGTGGAGCGCGCCGGTCTCCACTACGGACCCGCGTTCCAGGTGCTGCGCGAACTGCACGTGGGCGACGGCGAGGTACTGGCGGCCTACCGGCACCAGGCGCCCGGCGAGGAGTACGTGGCGCACCCCGCCCTGCTGGACGGGGCACTGCAGGCGGGCGCGCCGCTGATCGGAGCGGACGTGGCGGCCGGCACGGTGTATCTGCCGGCCGCCGTCGGAGCCGTCCGCGTGTGGCGCACGCCGGCTGCGACCGGGTGGATCCATGTCCGGCAGCGCGCGTTCTCGGCGGGTGAGGCGTGCTGGGACATCGTCGTCACCGACCAGGACGGAACGGTCAGCGTCGAACTGCTGCGCTGCCGGCAGCGCAGGCTCGCTGCCGCCGGCCGCACGATGCTGACCACGCATCACACGGAGATGCGCGCCCTGCCCGGCGGCTGCGAACCGGCCGTGGGCGAGCCGCCCGCGGCCCCTTCGGACATCGCGGCGGCGGCCGCCGGCCGTATCGCCGCGCTCCGCGCGGACTGGCACGAGATCCACCGGTCCCCCCGCGAGCAAGGGCACGAGAGCGGCTATGCGCGGTTCGTGGCCTTGTTCAAACGGGCCGCCGCCCATCGCCACGCGGCCGTCGTCGCGGACCTGCTCACGGACGTCACCGCCCCCTTCGAGGTGGCCGACCTCATCGCCGCGGGCATGGCCCCCCGGCGCAGGCCCTACCTCATGTGCATGATCCCCGAACTCGTCCGGCACGGACTGCTGGAACAGGACGGCGAACGGCTCAGGCTCACGCGGCCGGCCTTCGACGACCGGGAGCTGCTGCGCCGGCTGACCCTGGACTTCCCGCAGGCGTCCGTCGAGAGCCGGCTGGCCATCAGCGGCCTGCGGGAAGTGCTCACCGGCGACGGCCGGGACCCCCTCGAAACCCTGGTGTCCGACGGCATCCTCACCGACGTGGAGCAGCTCTACGACACGGCCGTCACCCTTCGTTTCCACAACCGGGTCGCACAAGCCCTCCTGCGGGAGACGGTACGCAGATGGCCCGCCGACCGGCCCCTGCGCGTCCTGGAGGTGGGGGCGGGCACCGGCGGCATGACCGCGGCCCTGCTTCCGCTGTTGCCGGCGGAGCGTACCCAGTACGTGTACACCGATGTCTCACCGGGCTTCCTGGCGCGCGCCGAACGCCGCTTCGCCGCATACGACTTCGTCGCCTACCGGCCCTTCGACCTCGATGCCGATCCGGCCGGCCAGGGGCTGTCCGAGGCGGGCTTCGACCTCGTGATCGCCGCCAACGCCCTGCACACCGCGAAGCACCTCGCCTCAGCGGTGCGCCGCGTCGCGACCCTGCTGGCGTCCGGCGGACTGCTGCTGGGGATCGAGAGCCACGATCCGTACCTGCTGGCGCCCTACTTCGGCACCCTGGACGGTTTCTGGGACCGCGCCGACGTCGAAGAGCGCCCGGATTCCCCGCTGTTGCCCGCGGACCGGTGGCCCGCTCTGCTGGAGCGGTGCGGCTTCACGGACATCGTCCGCACCGGCGACGACACGGACCCCTGCCGCGGGGACTTCTCCGTGCTCCTCGCCGCCGCCCCCAGGCGCACGGTCGTGGCGCCGCCGCTCCCGGCGGGCCGGCCGGGCCGCCGGTGGGTCGTCGCCGCCGAGACGGCCGCGGAGCTCGGCTTCGCACGGAGCGTCGCGGCGCTTGTGCCACCGCCGGACGGCGGCGGCGCAACACCGGTGCGCCTGCTGGCGGAAGGCCCCGTCGACTGGGCGGCGGAGTTCGGGGCGGACGGGGCGGACGTCTGCGTCATCCTGGGCGAGGACGCCCGGCCGGACCCCGCGCGGGCGGTGGTACGGGCGACCCGGCGCGCCGCCCTCATGCGTGCGGTCACCGCTGCCTGCGCCCACCTCCCGGACGGCGGACATGCCTCCCTGACCATGGTGACCCGCCCCAGCGGGGCACTGCCCCCGCCCGAGCGTGCCCTGTCGCCCCAGGACGCCGCCGTGTGGGGCATCGCGCGGGCCCTGGCCAACGAGGAACCACGGCTGTCCGTCCGCGCCGTCTCACTGGACCGCGGCGGCGAGACCCTCACCGCCAACGCCCGCCGTGTCGCCCGCGAGCTCCTCTCGGACCATGCCGAGACCGAAGTCGTGATCACCGCGAGTGGCGGCAGATTCGTGCCCCGTGAGCTGGCGGTGCCCGCCGCCGGCCCGACGAAGGCGGCCGCACCGGTCGCGGACGCGTTCGCGCTGGACGTGCGCTCCCCAGGGCTCTCCTACCGGCTGGCATGGGTGGAGAACACGCCCGTCACGCCGGGCCCCGGGCAGGTGGCCGTCGCCGTACGGGCGGCCGCCCTGAACTACCGGGACATGATGCAGGCGGTGGGACTGCTGCCGACCGAGGCGATCGAAGGGACGTACAGCGAAACGGGCCTCGGCCTGGAGTGTGCCGGCATCGTCACCGCCGTCGGCCCGGACGTCACCGGCTTCCGGCCCGGCGACCGCGTGTACGGACTGGCGCCCGCCACCCTCGCTTCGCACACCGTCACCGCCCACCAGGCCCTCGGACACATCCCCGAAGGGACGGGCTTCACCGAGGCCGCCACCCTGCCCGTCGCCTTCGCCACGGTGCACTACAGCCTCGACCGACTGGCCCGGCTCCGCGCCGGGGAGACGGTACTGCTGCACGGTGGCGCGGGCGGAGTCGGGCTCGCCGCCCTCCAGTACGCGCACAGGTGCGGGGCCCGCGTGATCGCCACCGCGGGCACTCCCGCGAAGCGGGAACTGCTGAGGCACCTGGGCGTCGAGCACGTCCTGGACTCCCGCAGCCTGGAGTTCGTCCCCGGAGTCATGGCGGCCACCGGCGGGCAGGGGGTCGATGTCGTCGTCAACTCCCTGGCGGGCGAGGCGATCACGCGCAGCCTGGAACTGCTGCGCCCCGGCGGCCGGTTCGTCGAGCTGGGCAAGCGCGACATCTACGAGAACAAACCGCTGCTCCTGCGCCCCTTCCGCAACAACATCGCCTTCTTCGGCGTCGACCTCAGCACCCTTGCCTTCGACCCCGTCCACGGTGCCGCGCTGTTCGCGGCCGTCACCGAACGCGTACGCGACGGCTCGTACCGCCCGCTTCCGCACAGTGTGTATCCCGCCGCACGCGTGGCCGAGGCGTTCCAGCTCCTGCAGCACTCCCGCCACGTGGGCAAGGTCGTCGTCGCATTCGACCCGCTGGACGAACCCGTCCCCGTCGAACGGCGCGTGCCGACGCCGCGCCCGGACCCTGAGGGTACGTATCTGGTCACCGGAGGCCTCGGAGGCTTCGGCGCCGCGAGCGCGGGCTGGCTCGCCGAGCGGGGCGTGCGCCACCTCGCGCTGGTCGGCCGCCGCGGCGATCAGGCGCCCGAGGCCCCGGCCGTGCTGGCCGAACTCGCGGCGCGCGGCGTACGGGCCACCGCGTACGCCGCCGATGTGACCGACCTCCCGGCCATGCGGCGCGTCGTCGAGGACATCGACGCGGGCGGCCACCCGCTGCGCGGCGTCGCCCACTGCGCGATGCGGCTGGAGGACGATCTGCTGACCGAACTCACCGACGAACGGTTCGCGGCCGCGCTGTCCCCGAAGGCGGCGGGTGCCATGGTGCTGGACCACCTCCTCGACGGACGTGAGCTGGAGATGTTCCTGACGTATTCGTCGGGCACGACCGTCCTCGGCAACATCCGCCAGGCCAACTACGCCGCGGCCAACCTCTGGATGGAAGCCCTGGTCCGTCACCGCCGCGGCCGCGGGGCCACTGGGCAGGCGATCGCCTGGGGCGCCATCGGCGAAGCCGGCTATGTCGCCCGCAACGAGCTGACACAGACACTCGCCGTCGCCGGGATCGAACCCGTATCGCTCCACGAGGCCTTCACCGCCGCCGATCTGCTGACGGGCAGTGGCCTGGGAGTGGCGGGTGTGGGCCGTTACAACTGGGGGCGCATGCGCCGTCTGCTGCCCGGTCTCGCGGCGCCCCGGCTCTCCCTGCTGTGCCCCGAACACATGAAGGAAGCCGACTACACCCGGGAGGAGATCCTGCGGGCACTCGCGGCGATGTCCGTCCAGGACGCGTCGCGCGCCGTGGCCGATGCGCTCGCGCATCTCATGGCCGAGGTCCTGCACATGGAGGCCGAGGAACTCGATCACCATCGGCGGCTGGACGAGTACGGCCTGGACTCACTGATGATCGCCGAGCTGCTGGTCTCCGTCCGCAGGCGCTTCGACATCGACATCCCGCCCATGGAACTCCTGCGCAGCGGCGGCACCATCACCGACATCGCGCATCTGGTCCTGCTGCGCCTCGGCCTCTCGGGGGATTCCGGGGCGGCTGCCGGCGACGGCACGACCGCGCCCGCCTCCTCCGCCGCCCCTGACGACACGGCATCCGCACCGTCGTCCGCCACGCGGACCGTCCCGGTGAATCCGCCGAACCCGCCACCACGCCAGGATCGATCCTGAGCAACGTGCCGCCCGGCGGCTACCGCCTGTCCCGCTGGGCCGCCACCACCTCGCGGATGGTGCGTTCGGCACTGGAGCCGCGCTGCACCTTCTCCGCGAAGCCGGGGAACTGGCCGGCGATGGCGCTGAGCGCCTTCAACTCCACCGGCGCGACATTGACTTCGCACAGATCACGCTCGACGGCCCGGACCACCCCCGTCACCACCTGGTCCGGGGAGACCGTGCGCACACCGGCCGGCGGGGTCGCGCCCGTGGCGGCGAACATCCCCGCGTCGCGTACGGCGCCGGGCTGGACGAGGGAGACCCCCACCCCCGTACCGTGCAGGTCCTGTCGGAAGGCGAGCGCGAAGCCGCGCAGCCCGAACTTGGTCGCGTTGTAGAGCGAGGAGTGCTTGGTGGCCGCCTTCCCGGAGATCGATCCGACGAGCACGATCTGGCCCCGCCCCGCCTCGACCATCCGGGGCGCGAGCGTGCGGGCCAGCATGACGGGGGCACGCAGGTTCACGGCCAGTGCGCGGTCGATCTGCTCCGGCGTGTAGTCGAGCAGGTCGCCGCTGGAGGGCAGAGCGGCGTTAGCGATCAGGATGTCCGGGTCGGGGCATTCCGCGGTGAGGTGGTCGACCTGGGCCGGGTCGGCGAGATCGGCGGCGACCACTCGGGCGCCGAGCTCGTCGGCGAGCGCCTCCAGGGCATCGGCGCGGCGCCCGGAGAGGACCAACTTGGCCCCCTTGGCAGCCAGACCGCGGGCTATGGCCTGACCGATGCCGCCCGCGGCCCCGGTCAGGAGAACGGTTGATCCTGCGATGCGCATGCGGCGACCCTTCCCGAGAACTGTTCGTTCGAACGAACAGTATGGAGGGCGGACAGCCCTGTCAACGGGCGGAATCTCCACTTGAGGGCGGTGCGCACCGATACGAGCGGCCCTGGCCCTTCCTCCTTGCCGGCCGGGCGCCGCTGGCACAATGACTGCTATGTCCAAGCACCCCGGAACCCGGCAGAGCATCATCGACGCCGTCCTGCGCGTCATCGGTGAGGACGGCGTCGCCGGGGTCACCAACCGGCGGATCGCCAAGGAGGCCAAGGTCTCCCTGGGTTCGGTCACCTACCACTTCGCGACCCAGCACGAGATGCTGCGGGAAAGCCTGCTGCACTTCGTCGCGGAGGAGACCCGGCGCCTCACCGAGCTCGCCGCCCAGTGCCAGACCGACGGAATGGACGCCGATCGGGCCGCCGCCACGGTGGGCCAGGTCGCCGGGGGGACGCCGTTCGACAGCAGGCACATCGCGCCCTTCGAGCTCTACATCCAGGCCGGCCGCGACGAACGTCTGCGCACCGCGGCCGACCAGTCCTTCGCGGCGTACGACCGGCTGGCCGCCCGGGTCCTCACCGGGCTCGGCGTGCCCGACGCCGAGCGGCTGGCGAGCAGCGCCGTCGCGCTGATCTTCGGACTGCAACTGCGCAGCCTGGCCACCGGCCTGCCCGCCGAGGAACTCCTCGACGCGCTCATGCTGCTGGCACGCGGGGCGCAGCACTCCTGACCGATCGGGCCGCGGAAGACCGTCATCCGGCTCCGAACATGATCGGCCGGGCAGGTCCTAGAGGAATCGCTCGGTGATGGCTCCGGCGATCACGCCGGGCTCGTGTTCGGGGATGTAGTGCCTGGCGTCGGGCAGCTGGACGACCTTGTGGTCGGCGAAGGTGTCGCGCATCCGCGGCAGGCACACCGCGGGACGGAAGGCCATGTCCTTCATTCCCCAGACCAGCAGGGTCGGCTTGGTGCCGAGTCGCGCGGGCACGTCCGCAGCCAGCCGCTCGAGCAAGGGGCGGGCAGCCAGGATCTGTTGGGGCATGACGGCGATGCCGCGCCTGGCTTCGGGTGACGGCTGCACCTCGCGGTAGTGATCGGCCTCGGCGGCGCTGAGCTTGTTCCGCAGCTCACCGAGCAGGAAACGCTCGACTATGAGGTTGTTGCGCAGGATCCGCCGCTGCATCGGCGGGCTTCCCATGACCCGGCCGAAGGCCTTCATGGTCCAGGCTTCCGCCGGCCAGAACAGGGTGTTGCCGAGCGCCAGCCCACGAACCCGGTCGGCTCGCTCGGTGGCTACGGCGGTGCCGACCGGTCCGCCCCAGTCCTGGCCCATGACCACGAACTGGTCGAGCCCGAGGTGATCGACGAGTTCGCCGACGACGGTGGCGTGTTCGGCGATGGTGTAGCCGTAGCCCGGCGGCCGTTCCGACAGGCCGAAGCCCGGATAGTCGACCGCCACGCAGCGGAACCGGTCGCGCAGCTCGCGGATGATCTTGCGATAGAGGAAACTCCACGTGGGGCTGCCGTGACAGAACAGGATGGGGATCCCGGATCCCTCGTCCACGTAGTGGATCCGGCCGGCTGATGAATCGAACCAGCGGGATTCGAAGGGGTAGAGGGCTTGATCCGGGGTGAAATCGATCAGCATCGCGCCGTCCTGTCCGAAGGCTTCGGGCCAACCCTACGGCCGAATCGAGCACGGTTCGGCGCCTTCGGCGGATGTACCGGTGAGCTGCTCACGACGGGCTGACGGCGGGGGGAAGCCGACAGCTCCTAGGCGACCCACGCGCCGGTCGCGGTCTGCACGGCCGCACCGTCGAGGTCCTTGAGCTTCGCCCCGACGAAGTCGCGCGCGACGTCCGAGGTGAGCACGCGGAAGGCGGGCCGCTCGGCCGCCAGCAGTTCGACCATCCGCGCCGCCACGTCCTGCGGCGTCTGCGCGTTGGCGAAGGCGCCGCGGGTGCGGTCCAGGTAGGCGGACAGTGCGGGGGCGTACGGCCCGGCCTGCTCCAGCACGTCCTCGCCGACGCCCACATTGCTGACGAGCTCGCTGGCCACCGCCCCCGGTTCGACCACGCTGACGGACACGCCGGCCGTCGCCGCGACCGGCGCGAGGGACTCCATGAAGCCCTCGACCGCGAACTTGGCGGCACAGTAGGCCTCGTTGAAGGGCTGGCCGATCACGCCACCCACACTGGTCACGGTCACCACGCGACCCTCGCTTGCCCGCAGCAGGGGCAGGGCCGCCTTGGTGACGTGCAGCACGCCGAAGAAGTTGACCTCCATGACGGCCCGCACGTCCTCGACGCTCTCCTGCTCCAGCGTGCCGAGGTGGCCCGCGCCGGCGTTGTTGACCAGCGCGTCCAGCCGGTCGAGGCCGGCCAGGCATGCCGCGACCGAGGCCGGGTCGGTCACCTCCAGCGTCCGGACGTCGAGGGTGACCCCGGCCTCCTCGGCCGCCGCCAGCAGCGCGCCCGACCTGGTGGTGTCGCGCATGGTGGCGATCACGCGCCAGCCGCTCCGCGCCGCGGCGACGGCGGTGGCCAGGCCGATACCGGAGGAGGTGCCGGTGATCAGGACGGTCTTGGTGCTCATCTTCAGCGACCCATCTACTTATGGTTCATAACTAAGGTTGCCCATAACTATGGGGTCGACTATTTCACTTGTCAAATACATCGGTAGACTGGCGCCATGTCCCACGCACCGGATGAGCTGACCAGGGAGATCGTCGGCCTGTTCGCGGCCATCAACCGCCGGTACGGCCAGGAGTCGGAGGCCGCCGCGACAGCCCACGGGCTGACCCCGCTCCAGGCCAAGGCGCTGCTCGCCGCCGAAGAGCCGGCCCCGATGCGCCACATCGCCGACCGGCTGCACGCGGAGCCCTCCAACGTGACGACGATCGTCGACCGGCTGGAGTCGCGGGGCCTGGCCGAGCGCAGCCCCGACCCGGGCGACCGCCGCGTCAAGCGCGTCGCCGCCACCGAGGCCGGCCGGGCCGTCGCCGTCGACCTCCGCACCCGCATGCCCTTCGCCGCCGCCCCGCTGGCCCGGCTCACCGCACAGCAGCGCGAGACCTTGCGCGAGTTGCTGCAACTGGTCCTGGACACCTGACGAGCGGTGGTTCACGGTCGGGTCGCCACCGAGGATCGAGCACCCGACGAACTACCGCCGCGGACGAGCCCTCACCCACGCGCCCCGCCGGGGACGCGCGCCGGTGACGGTGTCCCTACCGCCACTTCCAGCCCGACTCCCGCAGGGCACTGGCGCGTTGCAGGAGCGCCTCGATCCGAGTGGCCGCTTCGGTCGGTTCCCAGTAGCGATCGGATGCGGTCGTCTGGCGGGGATGCTTGCGGTAGAGGACGCTCGGCTCCGCTATGAACTCACCGGGTGCCACGGCCTCCGCGGCAAGGAGCAGAGCGACCGTCTCGGCTCCGGACAGCGCCTGCCAGCCGCCCAGCGCCAGCACCAGGCGACGGTGCGCGGCGAAGGTGGTCGCCTGAACGGACAGACGCCGCTCCAGCATCTCGCGATAGAGGCGGGCGGGCTCCAAGGGGCCGTCCGGAGGGTCGCACGGACCAGGCGCCGTGCTCCCGTCCTCGTGGAGGTCGATACAGGCCGATACGCACCAGGGAACACGTTGCAGGGTCTCGATGTCCCGCTCCAGCGCCCCCGGCAGCAGTACGTCGTCCGCGTCCAGCGTCCGAATGAGGTCCCCGGTCGCCCGCGTCAGGGCGTGTGTGCGGGTCACCGCTATGCGCGCGCGCAGTCCTGTCCCGAGTCTGATCCTGGGGTCGTCGGGCAGGCTGCGCGCGGGGATACCCGAGGTGCCGTCCTCCTGCACACACCACTCCCATTCCCAGTCATCGGGGAGCTTCTGTTCGCGCAGGGATTCGTAGGTGTCACCGATGAAGTGGTGGCCGCCTTCGTGTACGGCGGTGATGACGCTGATGGTTCGCATGGAACGGGTCCTGTCGGAGAGGGGTTATCCCGCCCGCGATCATGACATGGTCAATGGCCAAGGTTTCACTCTCGGTGCCGTGCGCATCCGCCCGGCCGTGAGCCCGAAGAGACTCCGCCCAACGCCCTCCACTCGACAGGGATGCCGATCGCCGGGCGGCTCCGGGCGAGCCGACGGGGCTCGCCTCCAGGGGTGCGCGACTCGAACGGGCGAACGAACCGGCAACGGCACTGTGTGCCCATCTACGGGCCACCGTTACGCAACCGCCGGATTGCCGTGATGCGGGGCAGGGAACATCATCGTCCCCGTGCACTGCCGCCCCGCGCTGTCTGGAAGTCCCGTGCCCCTGCTCCGTTCCCTGCCGCTCCCCCGCCGGGTACGGCCCGCCTGGTTCGCTCTTTCGGCGGCGGGCGCGGCGACGCTGCTGGTGGCGGGGTGTGCGGGGACCGGGCAACCGAAGGGCGCGGGGCGGACCCCGGTCGCCTCGGCTCCCGCACGGCTGTGGCCCGACCGGCCGCCCGCGCCCCCGCCGCCGCCCGACAAGAGCGGCCAGGACGGACCGTCACCCCTCCCCGGTCTGCCCCACGTCCCTTCCGGAAACATCCGTACCCTGGGCGCGATCGACGTCGTCGAGGCGCAGATCGCCGAGGACGCCCGCCGGCAGACGCCGGCCTTCGACAAGGCCACCGAGCGCAGGATCGCGCGGTGCGCTACCGAGCCGAAGCGCTGTCCCGTGCGGGACGCCGAGTACCAGGACCTGACGCACGACGGGAAGGACGAGCTGATCGTCGGCATCGAGGGGAGCGAGCACACGGTCGCGGTATGGGCCTACATGATCCGGGGCGGGGTGGTGAACCGGATCCTGGACACCGCCGGCACACCGCTGTCGGTGGAGGTGTCGGACGGCGACCTGATCATGCGGGAGCCGACCAGCTCGTCCGGGTACGAGATGCGCACCGTCCACTCCTGGGACGACAAGCAGCAGACCATGGAGATCCGGGCGATGGAGTTCGACCGGGCGGTCTCCTCCCCCGTGCCGAGGCGTAGGCCGTGAACACCGCCCGGCGGCGGGCCGCACTGCGGCTGCCTTCCTGGACGGCGACCCTCTACTGGAAGTTCGCCGTCTTCATCACCGTCATGTGCTGCACCCTCGCCGCGCTGCTCGGCATCCTGGTGCACGTCCTGGTCGGCCAGCAGACCGAGAGCCAGGCCCGCGGCGCCGCCCTGGACGAACTGGACGGCGCGGTGGCCACCTACGTCGCCGGGGAGCCCCTCGGCCGCAATGCCGCGGTCGATCCGCCGGACCTCCCCCACAGCCTCCGCGAGATGGCCGTACACCACAAGGAGCGCGGCACGCAGCTCGCGGACCACCAGGGCCGGCCGGCGATGTGGGCCGTCGCCCCCGTCGACGGCGGCCGGGCGCTGGCGGTACGCCTGGACTACGGCGACCGGGCCGCCGCCATCCGCGGACTGGACCGGGCCATCATCGGCTCCTCCGCCGCCGCGATCGGCGTCACCCTGCTCGTCGGGCTGTTCGGCGTCTCCCGCATCACCCGCCGGCTGCACCGCACCGCGCGGGTCGCCCGCCGGATCAGCACCGGCGACCTCGACGCACGGGTGGGCGACCCCCGCACCCTGCGGCCCGACCTCGCCCAGGACGAGGCCGCCGCGGTGGCGGCCGCGCTCGATGCGATGGCCGCCACCCTGCAGAACAAGCTGCACAGCGAACAGCGCTTCACCGCCGACGTGTCCCACGAGCTGCGCACCCCGCTCACCGGACTGCACGCGGCCGCCGAGCTGCTCCCTCCCGGCCGTCCCACGGAGATGGTGCAGGAGCGCATCCAGACCATGCGCCGACTCACCGAGGACCTGCTGGAGATCTCCCGGCTCGACGCCCAGGTCGAACGCGCCGACCTCGACATCCACCAGCTGGGTCCGCTGGTCGAGCGCGCGGTGCGGGCCACGAGGCTGGCGGCGGACGTCGACGTCATCCGGGACGCCCGCGTGGAGACCGACCAGCGCCGGCTCGAACGCGTCCTGGGCAATCTGATCACCAACGCCCACAAGCACGGCCGCCCGCCGGTGGTGCTGACCGTCGACGGCCCGGTCGTCACCGTGCGGGACCACGGCGACGGCTACCCGGACGACCTCCTCGACCACGGCCCCCAGCGGTTCAAGACCCGCGCGGGCGGCAGCCGCAAGTCCGGCCACGGCCTGGGCCTGACCATCGCCGGCGGCCAGGCCCGGGTCCTCGGCGCCACCCTCTGCTTCTCCAACGCGCCCGGCGGCGGCGCGGTCGCCACCCTCCGCCTGACGCCCGAGCGGCAAGCGCAGGAGTAGGGCGCCACGACGCGCTCCCCCGGCCCTGGGGGACGATGGCGGGAACGGCGCGCCGTGCATGCCGATGAGCGCGCGGCGCGCGGCCGGGAACCGAAAAGCCCTTTCCGGACTGAACCGAACGCCTGGGCTTCCCGTCTTCCCACGCGGCAACCGAAACCGATGAATCACCTGACCTGACGATGCGCATGTACGCCGCCGAACGCACCACAGGCGGTACCTCCGTCGGCGCTCCCTGACGCCCCCACAGCGAGGGAACTCCCCCACGTTCTGCGCCATATGACTCCGCGTTAACCCCCCACTAAAGGTAGCCCGATGCAACGAACGTTTCGACGTGTGAGCGTCGCCGCAGCCCTCACCACACTCGCGGCCGCGATGCCGATAGTCGTAGCCAGCCCGGCGGAAGCCTCCGCCAAACCCTGCGCCGCCTACCTGAAGTCGCAGGGATATGCCGTAGGGTCAAGAATTCACCATGCCTGTCAGCCTGGGAACGGCTGGTTGGCGAAGCCGGCCTGCGTCGTGCAACTCAGCCGGTTGGGCGTGACGATGCGGCAAGCCGTCAGCGCCTGTGACAGAGCGACACATTAGCGAATACCGAGCTGACCACCCCAGGGGATGCAGCGGGACTCGTGCGCGGGTTCCCGTCGCGCCGGCCGTGCCGTGACCCGCCATCACGGCATCAGCACGCGTCCCTTCTTGCTGAAGACTCTTTGAGAAAGAACAAGGAATCGCAGTATGCGCTTCGTCGCGCCACCCGTCTCTCCGACAACCCTGGAAAAGGGGCCGGGGCCGCCCAGGCTCTATGTTCTCGACGGGTTGCGCTTCGTGGCAGCGCTGATGGTTCTGTGCTACCACTACATAGCGCTGCGCGACGGTTGGGGCCGAGATCCCAAGGCCTTCTCACCGGAGCTCTACCATGTCGCGCAGTTCGGCTGGCTGGGCGTCGAGGTCTTCTTCCTGATCAGCGGATTCGTCATCTGCATGAGCGCATGGGGACGTCCGCTCGGCGATTTCGTCAAGTCGCGGGTCGCCCGCCTCTATCCCGCGTATTGGGTCGCCGTCATCATGACGGCGACCGTCCTGACGCTGTGGCCACGCGTGCGCAGCGCGGACAGCCTGGAGACCGTGCTGACCAACCTCACCATGCTGCAGCAGGGCGTGGGAGTGTCCGACGTGGATGACGTCTACTGGTCGCTTTTCGTGGAGCTGAAGTTCTATCTCCTCTTCGCGCTTGTCGTGTACAAGGGGGTCACCTACCGCAGATGCGTACTGTTCTGCGGCCTGTGGACCGTGGCCGGCGTCATCGCGTTCAAGGCCGAGAGCAACTTCTTGTCCGTGTGGGCGGTCGCCCCGTACTCCCCCTATTTCATTGCGGGAATCGCCTTCTACCTGATGCATCGCTTCCGGCCGACCCTGCTGCTGTGGGCGATCGTCGCGGTGGAGTTCCTCCTGGCCCAGCACTACGTGCGGGGACGCCTGGTGATGAACCTGGGCGACAAGGCCGCGGTGACGGACACCTGGCCGGCGCGCCTGGGAATCATCGTCGCTTTCGCGCTCATGGCGGCCATCGCTCTCGGCGCGTTCGACAAGGTGCGCTGGAGCTGGCTGAGCACGGCCGGATCCCTGACGTACCCGCTCTACCTTCTGCATATGTACATCGGATTCACGCTGATCGACCTCATGCGTGACCGGATGTCCGCTCCCGTTCTGCTCACGGCGATCGTCACCCTCATGCTGCTGCTCTCGTATGCCGTCAACCGACTGGTGGAACGACCCGTGGGCAACTGGTTGCGCGACGGGATCGAAAAGGGAATGCAGGAGATGCGCCGCGGCTCCCATAAGGAGCAGACCGACCTACGGTCCTGGCGGCGAGGGGACCGGCAGGTCGGCGCCGTGGAGAAGGGGGGCGCCGGCGTCGCGGAGAAGGAGGACGCCGGCGTCGGCACACGTACCTGACGGGACGGCCGAACAAGACCGAAGACAGCGGCAGAAAGCCGCAGGAAGCCGCATCGCTCCAGGCCGGAGGGGCGGGTCCGGTCGCTTTCCCCTGCTCCCGGCACTCGCTCACCAGCTGATTCGTGCTGCGTGATTCGTGCTGCGTGATATAAGTACCGAGGTCGTCGACCTCGAAGACGCCCCGGAGCGATCTCGACGATTCCCGGGGGCGGTCCGCCCGCACGCAAGGGCGTGACACAGCGGGTCGTCATGACGTCGGTCGACATCCCCGCAGGCCACGGCGGCTTTCCGCCGGTCGTCCCCCCTTTTCCGCCCCGGTCCGGTACCGGCCCGTTGCGCTGCGCGGATACGGGTCAGATCCCCCTTCTCCAGGGATCTTCTCCGTGCCTACGTTGTCTCGGGCGAGCGCGGGTGCGAGCGCCTGTCGGAGCGCAGTACCGGTACACCGCAGCACTGGATCCCACTCCCTTGGAGGACAGCATCTTGGACGCCAGCACCGTGAACTCCGCACCCCCCGTGAGCTCCGCGGGCTCTTCGAGGTCCCGGGACTCTGCCGCATTCCCACGGCAGTTCGCCCGCACTCGCCGCTTCTCCCTGGGGGTGCCCCGGCACTTCACCGTCTCCCCCGACGGCCGCCGCGTCCTGTTCGTCCGTACGGGTTCGGGCACCGACCCGGTGGGCCGGCTGTGGCAGTACGAGGACGGCACGGAAAGGCTGTTGGCCGATCCGGGGCTCCTGACAGGGGCGGCGGCCGATGCCGTGCCGGAAGAGGAGCGGCTGCGCCGGGAGCGGGCCAGGGAGCGCTCGGCGGGGGTAGTGTCGTACGCGGCCGACGACGCCGTCCGTCTCGTGGCGTTCGCGCTGTCCGGCGCCCTGTGGGCGGTGCGCACGGACGGCGGTGCACCGTTCCCGGTCCCCGCGGCCGGCCCGGTGGTCGATCCCCGGCCCTCCCCCGACGGCCGGCACATCGCGTATGTGAGCGGTCGCTGCCTCCACGTCGTCGGCCTCGCCGGCGGCGACCGCCGACTGGCCCGCGCGGAAGGACCGGACATCTCCTACGGGCTGGCCGAGTACGTCGCGGCCGAATCCATGCATCGGATGCGCGGCTACTGGTGGTCGCCGGACAGCGCCCACCTCCTGGTGGCCAGGGTCGACACCGGTCCCGTGGCACGGCGCTACCTCGGCGACCCCGCCGATCCGGCGAAGCCGCCGCGGGTGGTCGCCTATCCCGCGGCGGGCACCCCCAATGCGGAGGTCACCGTGCGGCTGCTCTCCCTGACGGGTGAGCGGGTGGACGTGGCATGGGACCGCGAGGAGTACGAGTACCTCGTCGACGCGGGCTGGGACGCACACGGCCCGTTCCTCGCCGTCCAGAGCCGCGACCAGCGCACCCTGCGGACACTCGCGGTCGACCCGGCGACCGGGGCCACCGAGGTGCGGCACGAACGGACCGATGCCGCATGGGTGGAGCTGGTGCCCGGCACTCCCGCCCGTACCGCCTCCGGTGCACCGGTGCTCCCCGAGGACGACGGCGGCACCCGGTTCCTGACCGTCGGCGGTCGGCGGGTCACCCCGGACGGGCTGCAGCTGCGCGCGGTCCTGGGGGTCGAGGGCGAACAGGTGCTGTTCACCGCGAGCGAGGACCCGTTGGAGACCCATGTGTGGCGCTACGGTCCCGGCCACGGCATCCGGCGGCTGAGCCGGGGCCCCGGCAGGTACGCGGGCGTGGCGCGGGGCGGCACGGTCGTCCTGGCGGGAGTGACGCCGCAGGGCGACGAGGTGCGGGTGGTCCGGGAAGCGGAACCGGCGGCGGGTGCGGGGACGGGCGACGGCGCGCCGGACGGGGTGATCACCTCGCTCGCCGAGGAACCGGCCCTCACCCCGCGGCCGCTCCATCTCACGCTGGGCGACCGGCAGTTGCGCGGTGCGCTGTTCCTGCCGTCCTGGCACCAGGAGGGCACCGGCCGGCTGCCGGTGCTGCTCGATCCGTACGGCGGGCCCGGTATGCAGCTGGTGGGGCGGGCCCGCGGGTGGTTCACCTGTGTGTCGCAGTGGTTCGCCGAGCAGGGCTTCGCGGTGCTGGTGGTGGACGGACGTGGGACGCCCGGACGGGGTCCGGTCTGGGAGAAGGCCGTGCACGGCGACCAGCTCACGCCGGCGCTGGAGGATCAGGTGGACGCCCTTCAGGCGGCCGGGGCGCGGTGCGCCGACCTGGATCTGACGCGGGTGGCGATCCGCGGCTGGTCCTTCGGCGGGTTCCTGGCGGCGGCCGCTGTGCTGCACCGCCCGGACGTCTTCCATGCCGCGGTCGCCGGCGCCCCGCCCACCGATCAGCGGCTGTACGACACCCACTGGAAGGAGCGGTTCCTGGGCCACCCACAGGAGCGGCCGGAGAACTACGCGCGCTCCTCTCTGGCCGGCCATGGCCACCTGCTGAGCCGTCCGCTGCTGCTCGTCCACGGGCTCGCGGACGACAACGTGGCGGCCGCACACACC
Organism: Streptomyces sp. NPDC043738; assembly: GCF_056436545.1. Classification (NCBI taxonomy): domain Bacteria; kingdom Bacillati; phylum Actinomycetota; class Actinomycetes; order Kitasatosporales; family Streptomycetaceae; genus Streptomyces; species Streptomyces sp. NPDC043738. The sequence goes on from NZ_JBWKCJ010000036.1 coordinate 39,962, forward strand.
CTGCGCTTCTCGGCGGAGCTGCTCGCGGCGGGCAAGCCGCACAGCGTACTGCCGCTGCCCGGCGCCACCCACGCACCGGCCGACGACACGGTCAATGAGCAGCTGCTCCACTTCCAGCGGGACTTCCTGCTCGACGCGTTGCGCGGGCGCGCGGGAGAGCCCGCCTAGGCAGGGAACGCGTACGGCGTTGAACGCCCGCGGCCGCCCCTCCGTATGGATCTGTGCAACGTCCTTGGAGCACATCGCGCACCGAAGGCCCCACCAGGAACCGGAGGCACACCATGGCCGGACACGCGGCATCACGACAGATCCAGACCGAAGCGATGACGGCGGAGGAGGCGGGCGCGGCGCCGGCCGGCCAGAAGACGGCGGGACGCGGGGCGACCCGGCGGAACGTCGTCGCGGCGGTCGGGGCGGCCGGGCTGACGGCGGCGCTCGCGGCCTGCGGCAACGGCATGGCGGGCGGCGGCAGCTCGGCGGACCCGGGCGCCGGCGGCGACCCCGCGGACCCGGGCGCCGGCGGCAGCGGCAGCGGTACGGCGGGCGCGGGTGCGGGCACGGGCGGCGCGCTCGCCAAGACCTCGGAGATCCCCAAGGGGGGCGGCAAGATCTTCAAGGCCGAGAAGGTCGTCGTCACCCAGCCGCAGGACGGCGAGATCAAGGCCTTCTCCGCGGTCTGCACCCACGCGGGCTGCCTCGTCGGCGAGGTCACCGGCGGCACCATCAACTGCCTGTGCCACGGCAGCAAGTTCGACATCACCGACGGCAGCGTGAAGGACGGTCCGGCCACCAAGCCGCTGGCGCCCGCCAAGGTGAACGTCAAGGGCGGCTCGGTCACCCTCGGATGAGGGCGCGGCCGCCCGGCCGCCTGGGCTCCAGTGGTCGCCGCGCGACGAGGGGCCGCCTCAGGCGGGCTTGCGCCACACGGAGATGTGCTTCGCGGAGTCCTGGGTGAACGGCGACCCGTCCCAGTCCGCGACCCGTCGTTCCGGTTCGAGCCCCGCGATCCGTGCCATCAGGTCGAGCTCCGCAGGCCAGGCGTACCGGTGCCGGGAGGCAGCTCGGCGGTAGCGCCCGTCGTCGCCGTCGCGCGTGAGGTGGTGCGAGACGAGAACCTGCTCGACCAGGTCGAAGGTGTCGAAGCCGAGATGCCGTTCGGAGACGTCGAACGGCACGGCGACCTGTCCGGGCGGCAGGAACCGCAGCGGCGGCACGCCCAGCTCGATGACGAATCGGCCGCCGGGCGCCAGGTGACGTGCGGCGTTGTGGAAGCAGGCGACCTGCTCGTCCTGCGTGAGCAGGTTCGTGATCGTGTTGTAGACGAGATAGACCAAGGTGAACTCGCCGGGAACGGTGGTCGTGGCCATGTCTCCGATGACGACCGGGACCGTGTCCTCGTCGATCTTGCGGCGCAGGACCGCTGCCATGTGTGCGGACAGTTCGATGCCCACTACTGGCACGCCGTGTTCCCGGAGCGGGATGCCCACGCGTCCGGTTCCGATGGCGAACTCCAGCGCCGGGCCGTCTCCGGCGAGTTCGGCGAGGAAGGCGATGGTCGGGAGGAGAACGGCGGCCGAGGACATCTCGGTCTCTTCGGCGTCGTAGCGGTCGGCGGTCGCACGGGTCCACAGTTCACTGCTCGTCACGGCCCGCCACCTTGCCGGGCACGGCGGGTCGCTGTCGACTCAATTACGAGGCGGGCCCCGAGCCGAATCCGGCCCGGGGCCCGCCCCTGTTCACTGCCCGCTGCCCGCTGCCCGCTGCCCATTCATGCGTTCACCACCGGCGGATCCGGCCGGTTTCCGCTGTGCCGCCCGGGCTCTGCCGCCTATCCGATCAGCGGAATCCACCGCTGAGCGTCGGCACCGGTGCACGGCGCGAGCGCCACGCTGTTGCGCTCGCCTTCGTCGGCAATGCAGCCCCGGGCGAACTTACGGCTGACGAACGTGGAACCCTCGTCCCTGTTGGCGTAGTCCCAGTACTGCGCCTGTACGGCAGTGTTGCAGTTCTCCAGCGCCACCTGCTGCCCTATGCCCTTGGCCGTCACACACCGGCCGGCGTGATGCGCGCTCTCCAGCTGGTAACCCTGGAATCTTCCGACTCGCAGGTAGAAGTCCTGAGTTCCGGAGGCGTCCGCCGACCAGGCCTTGATGGTGTCATTTCCAAACGCGTCGAGATTTCGGTCGCTCCCGACGTCCTGGAACGTGTACCGGACGTCCGGACGGAATGTCGCGGGGGACGCCGCTTGGGCACTTCCGCTGGTCAGCAGCCCTGTGCCCAGCAGAGCCGATACGGACAGAACGGCAGCGATGGCCTTGCGAGTTGCCACGATCTCCTCCTGGCTTCATGACGTCTGCACGTCACACGAGAAGTTGACTGTGCACCGTGTTTGCACTTCCCCGAGGCATGTGCCTCGCAAAGCAACCTACGGCCGGGCATATCCCTCCGGAAGGTGGAATCCGGACGCTGCGCAGACCCGGACGTTTTGGGTTTTCAAGGGATTTGCATTCCCGCAGGATCGAGCCGAAGTCAAGCAAGCCATGAGACCACTTGTGCAGTGTCCGTAAGCGGTGCAGAGGGTCAGGCCATAGTCCCGGGAATTCCCGCCACTACCCGGATGTCAGTAGACGGATACGCCGGGACGTCGATAGGGAGCCGACAGGGCCGGTGGCGAATACAGGGCAGCGGAAGGGCCTGGCCGTAAAGCCGGAGCACGGCCGCTCATCCCCCGTTCTCCACATCAGGCCAGGCCTCCTCTCCCGCTCCCCCGGCACTTCGGCGCGATTCGGCGAGCCGCCCCATGGCCGAATCCCCCAGGATCCCCACGGTCACGATCACACCCCGCGGGGGCGGGGGCGCACACTCGGGCCGCGGAGGGGCCAGGACGGACAGCGGCGAAGTGTGTCGACACGGGGGCACCGAGGGAAGCTGCGGACGTCGCCCAGATCCCGGAAGGGTTACCGGGACCCCGCCGTGGAGTTCGTGATGGGTGACGAGGGGGCGGCTCGTGCGGTGCTTCATCGTGGCGGCCACGCCGGCCGGGCTGCGGCCGGTGCGCAGCGTGGCGCGGTGGGAGCGCGGCCGGACCGACCTCGGCGGGGACGTACCGCTGCCGCCTTCCGGGCCGACCGAAAAGGAGCGGGGACAGGCGCGTTGGCGGGAGATCGACCCGGCCGCGGTCAGCGGCCCCGGCGCGGTCAGCGGCCCCGGCGCGGTCAGCGGCCCCGGCGCGGTCGCTTCCAGTCGGCCAGGACGTCCTGGGTCGTGGTCACGGTGGCGACCAGGGCGAGGGTGTTGCGGACCATCGCGGGGGTGTAGTCGGCCGGCACCCCGGCGATGGCGTCCGCCGGCACCACGGCCGCATAGCCGAGGTTGACGGCGTCGAACACCGCGTTGGGGATCGCGACGTTCGCCGACACCCCGGTGATGACGAGCGTCCGGCACCCGAGGTTGCGCAGCAGCGCGTCGACGTCGGTGCCGGCTATCGGTGAGAGGCCGTGCAGTCTGCGCACCACCAGGTCGGCTTCCGAGACCGGGATCGGGTCCGCGACGCGCACCGCCGTGGACCCGATGATCTGCTGGACGGGCAGCCGCTCGGCCGCCTTGAACAGGCGGGCGTTGCGGCTGGCACCACGGCCGTCGGGGCGGCGTTCGGCGACCGCGTGCAGCACCTGGATGCCGGCGTCGTGCGCGGCCGCCACCAGGCGGGCGATGTTGGTGAGCGCCCCTGAGGTGCGGGCCGCGTCGGCGAGTTCGGGCAGCGCGCTGTCCGGGCCGACCACACCGCGCTGGCACTCGACGGTGAGCAGCACCGTCGAGGCCGGGTCCGGTTGCTCGCTGAGCCGTGCGGTGTCCGGTGGCATCGCGTTCCCCTCTGCGGGGCCCTGGCGGGCCCGGTCTGCCGGCGGGCCGGTCCGAGGCGGGCGAGGGTATCGGGCATTGCGTCCACCAGGAAGAGCGCCCATGATTTCTGACATACCGTCAGGACGGTCGGCGCGGCCGACGCAGTCGGGTGTCACGGCACGTCGTGGGGTCAGGCAGGCAAGCGGTACGCAGCGGAGGCGATGACGGATGACCGACACACAGCGGCGCGGGCGCCGGATCATGATGACGCGGGGCGAACTGGACGCGTTCCTCACCGAGCAGCGCACCTGCCGGGTCGCGACGGTCGGCGGCGACGGGGCGCCGCACGTCGGGGCGTTGTGGTTCGTCTGGGACGGGTCGGTGCTGTGGCTGTACTCGATCACCCGCAGCAGGCGGTGGGCCCAGCTGCGCCGGGACCCGCGGATCGCGGTGGTCGTCGACGACGGGCAGGAGTACGGCGAACTGCGCGGCGCCGAACTGGCGGGCCGCGCGGAGTTCGTGGGCGAGGCGCCGCGCACCGGTGAGAGCTGCGCCGAACTGGACGTTCCGGAGCGGCTGTTCGCGCGGAAGTACTTCGGGGCGGCCCGGATGCCGCATGACGGCCGGCACGCCTGGCTGCGGCTGGCGCCGGAGTCCGTCGCCTCCTGGGACTTCCGCAAGATCCCCGGGTGAGGACGCGCGGGCAGCGCGGTGGACCGCGCGGTGACGGCCGCGCGGTGATCGCGTTGTCGGTGGTCTCTGCGAGAGTGGGGTAGGTCAGCCCGCCGCGTACCGCGCAGGTGCCGGAGCGGGACGGCCCGGCCGCTCGGTGCCGGGCGCCGACGAGGACGAAGGAGATCCGGTGAACGTGCTCTTCCCCGCACTGCGCGACGGCTCGCCCGCACCGGCGCTGCGCTTCGGCGACCGCGCCCTCAGTTATCGCCAGTTGGCGTCGGTCGCGGGCGCGCTCGCCGAGCGGATCGCCGGGGAGACCCGGATCGCGATCTGGGCCACGCCGACGTTGGAGACCTCGGTGGGCGTGGTGGCCGCGCTGCTCGCCGGGGTGGCCGCCGTCCCGGTGAATCCGAAGATCGGTGAGAGCGAACTGGCGCACATCGTCGCCGACAGCGCGCCGTCGCTCGTCCTGGCCGAGCCGGGTGCCGTCCTCCCGGATGCGCTCGCCGCGCTGCCCCGTATCGACATCGAGGCCGCCGAGCCCCCCGGGGAGAGCGGACCGGCCCCGCTTCCGCTCGAGCCGGGCGACGAGGCACCGGCCCTGATCGTCTACACCTCCGGGACGACGGGCCCGCCCAAGGGCGTGGTCCTCCCCCGCCGCGCCATCGCGCACACCCTCGACGCCCTCGAGGACGCCTGGCAGTGGACCGCCGACGACGTGCTCGTGCACGCCCTGCCGCTGTTCCACGTCCACGGCCTGATCCTCGGCGTCCTCGGGCCGCTGCGGCGCGGCGGCAGCGTCCACCACCTCGGGCGCTTCAGCACCGAAGCGGTGGCGCGGGAGCTGCTGGCCGACGGCACGATGCTCTTCGGCGTGCCGACGATGTACCACCGCCTGGCCGCCGAGGCGGGCCGTGATCTCGAGCTGGCCAAGGCGCTGTCCCGCGCCCGGCTGCTGGTCTCCGGTTCGGCGGCGCTGCCGCTGACCGATCACGAGCGGATCGCGGCGGCCTCGGGCCGGCGGGTGATCGAGCGCTACGGCATGACGGAGACCCTCATGAACACCAGCGTGCGGGCGGACGGCCCGGATGCCACGGGCACGGTCGGGGTGCCGTTGCCGGGTGTGTACGTCCGGCTGGTCGACGACGCGGGCCGGGTCGTCGAGGCCGGTGACGACGAGACGGTCGGCGAGATCCAGGTCCGCGGCCCGAACCTCTTCGTGGAGTACCTCAACCGCCCCGACGCCACCGCCGCCGCCTTCGACGGCGGATGGTTCCGTACGGGCGACATGGCCCTTCGCGACGCCTCCGGGAACTACCGCATCGTCGGCCGCAAGGCCACCGATCTGATCAAGAGCGGCGGCTACAAAATCGGCGCGGGCGAGATCGAGAACGCCCTGCTGGCCCATCCCTCGGTCGCCGAGGCGGCCGTCACCGGTGAGCCCGACGAGGACCTCGGCGAGCGGATCGTCGCCTGGATCGTGACGGAGAGCGGCCCGGACGCCGGTCCGACGCCGTCCGGCGAGGAGCTCGCCGACCATGTCGCCCGCCAGCTGGCGCCGCACAAACGCCCCCGGACCGTCCACTTCCTGGACGCACTGCCGCGCAACGACATGGGCAAGATCATGAAGCGAGAGCTCCGTGCGTGACGGCCCGCTGCCCTGCAGTCGACTGACGGCCCGTCAGGCCCTCGCGGCGGTCGCGGACACATATACCGAGCTCGCCGGGCCGGACGGCCCCCGAGGAGTGTCGCGCCCCGCGTCCGGAGCACGGGCCGAGGCGCCGTCCCGAGCGTCCGTGGCCCCGGACGGCCCGCTCGGCTGGCACGGCTACGACGACGCTCGCAGGCGCGCCCGCGAGCGCACCGGCGAGGACGAGTCGGTGGTCACGGCCCTGGCCACGATCGGCGGCGCACAAGCGGTCGTGCTCTCCTTCGAGTTCCGCTATCTGGGCGGCTCCCTCGGCGAGCGCACCGGCGACCGCCTGGAGGCCGCCTACACCGAGGCCCGGGAGCGGGGCCTGCCGGTCGTGTCGCTGATCGCCACGGGCGGCAGCCGGATGCAGGAGGGGATGCGTGCGCTGTCCCAACTCCAGCGGGTGTCCCGGCAGTCGGCGTACAACCGCGCCGCGGGGCTGGCGCAGATCGCCGTGCTCCGCGATCCGACGACCGGCGGCGGCTGGGCCACGCTCGGGGCGGCCGCCGATGTGATCCTCGCACTGCCGGGGGCGCAGATCGGCTTCGCGGGCTCGCGGGTACGTCCCCCGGACGCCGATCCCCGCGCCTACTGTGCCGAGGGGCAGCTGGCGTCCGGCCAGATCGATGCCGTCGTCCCGCCCGACCGGCTGCGCGGCACGCTCCAGCGGTGGCTGCGGCTGCTGAGCCCCTCGGCGGAGTCCGGTGGCCGCGCCACGGAAGCGGCGCTCCCGCCGGAGGCGCTGGGCGCGCCGGGGCTGCCGGATACCGGCTGGGGCGCGGTGGTGCGTGCCCGCGACGCCCGGCGGCCGCGCGCCGAGGCCTATCTGCGTGCGTACTTCGACGACTGGGAGGAGATCGGCGGCGACCGCTGCGGCGGCGTCGACCCCGGCATACGCTGCGGCTTCGGTCATCGCGACGGCCGCACGATCGCCTTCGCCGCGCAGTGCGGCACGGCCACCCGCCCGGCCGGATTCCGTACCGCCGCCCGCCTCGTCCGGCTGGCCGACCGGCTCGGCTTCCCGGTGCTCACCCTGGTGGACACCCCGGGCGCCGCCAATGACGCGGCCGCCGAGCGGGCCGGTGCCGGTGCGGCGATCGCCGACGCGTTCGCGGCGCTCGCCACCGCCCGGGTGCCGGTGACCTCCCTGCTCATCGGCGAGGGCGGTTCGGGCGGCGCGCTGGCGCTCGCCGCACCGGACCGGCTCTGGGCGACACCGGACAGCTACTTCTCCGTGATCGCCCCGGAGCTGGCCGCCGCGATCCTCAAGCGCGACGAAGGGCAGGTACGGGAGACCGCCGACCAACTCCGCATCCGCCCGCAGGACTTGCTGGAGCTGGGTGTCATCCGCGCCATCGTCCCGGCGGCGCCGGACCGGAGGTGAGCGGGGGCTGCCGGCGCGGCGGCCGCCGCCACCGTGTCAGCAGCCCTCCAGCTTCTTCCCCGCCGCGCGGAGCGCGGCCACCGCGGCCCGGATCGAGGGTCTGCGGTCCGCGTCCGCGCGCCAGATGGCGTACACATGGCGGCGCATCGTATGGCGTACGGGTACCACGCTCACCCCGTCCGGCACCGGCCCGCGGCCGAGGCGCGGAGCCACCGCGACACCCAGCCCGGCCGCGATCAGGGCGAGCTGGGTGCCGTGCTCCTCCGCCATGTGCGCGATGCGCGGCTCCACGCCCTTGCTGCGCAGGGTGAACATCAGCCATTCGTTGCAGAACTCGCCCTGCGGCCAGGAGATCCACTCATCGTCCGTGAAATCCTCCAGCTCCACCGACGTGCGCCCGGCCAACGGATGCGTCGAGGGCATCGCCACGTCCGCCGGATCGTCCAGGAGCGGGGCCTTCGCCAGCCCTTCGGGCAGGGACAGCGGCCGGTTGTACCAGTCCAGCACGACCGCCAGATCGATATCGCCGCGCACCACTTGGCGTACCGACGCATCCGGGTCCAGCTCCGTCAGCCCCGCGCGCAGCTGGGGGTGCTCGGCGCGCAGGGCGGCGAGCGCGGACGGGAAGAGTCCCCGGGCCGCGGTGGGGAACGCGCCCATCCGCAGCTCGCCCACCGCTTGGCCGCGATGCGCCTCCAGCTCCGCCTGCGCCAGCTCGACCTGGGAGAGGATGCGCACCGCATGGTCGGCCAGCAGCCGGCCGGCGTCGGTCAGCCGTACACCCCGCCCGTTCTTCGCCAGCAGCTGCTGACCGGTCTCCCGCTCCAGCTTGGCGATCTGCTGCGAGACGGCCGACGTCGTCACATGCAGTCCCTCGGCGGCCGCGCTCACCGACCCGTGACGGGCGACCGCGCTCAGCGTCCGTAGGCGATCAAGGTTCAACATGTAAGCAATGCTAATCGATACCCCCTACGGAATTTCGCTTGTGCTACGAATTTGTACGCCGCATCGTTGACCCCATGAGCACCGCCACCGGCGCACCCACCGCCTCCGCCCGCACCGCGAACTCCCCCTCGCTCCCTACCGACCCCGCGGCCCCGCAGTCCGTCGGCACCCCCTCCCCGGCCGCCTCCGCCGCCCCGGTCGCCCCCGACTCCGGCAACCGGCCCGCGCGCCGACTTCGCGCCGCCGGCTGGCAGGCCCGGTTCGCCGTCCTCGTCCTGATCTGGGGCTTCAGCTTCCTCTTCATCAAGGTGGGGACACAGAGCTTCGCGCCGCTGCAGGTCACGCTGGGCCGGGTGGCGTTCGGTGCGCTGGTGCTGCTGACCATCCTCGCGATCAGGCGCGAGCGGCTCCCTCGCTCCCTGCGCACCTGGGGCCATCTCGCCGTCGCCGCGTTCTTCCTCAACGCGCTGCCGTTCTCGCTCTTCGCCTACTCCGAGCTGACCATCCCCTCGACGCTCGCCGGCATCTGCAACGCCACCTCCCCGCTGTGGGGCATGGCGCTGTCGGTCGTCGCACTGTCCGAGGACCGCCCCACCCGGCGCCGGGTCGCGGGCCTGGGCATCGGCTTCCTGGGCGTACTGACCGTGCTCGGCGCCTGGCAGGGCTTCGCGGGCACGGATCTGACGGGCACCGCGATGGCGCTCGGCGCCTCGCTCAGCTACCCCATCGGCTGGATCTATGTCCGCCGCACCCTGGCCGGCGCCGGCCACTCCCACCTCTCCATGTCCAGCGCCCAGCTGCTGCTCGCCACCGTCCAACTGGCCGTGGTCACCCCCCTGTTCACGTCGGCGCCGACCGGTTATCCGATCGTCCCGCTGCTCGCAGTCTTCGCGCTCGGCGCCCTGGGCACCGGTTTCGCCTTCCTCCTCCAGTACGGCCTGGTCGCCGAGGTCGGCCCCACCACGGCGCAGATGGTCACCTACTTCGTCCCCGTGATCGCCACCGCCGCCGGAGTCGTCCTCCTGGGCGAGCAGCTGAGCTGGCACACGCCCATCGGCGCCCTGATCATCCTGTTCGGCGCCGCCCTCACCCAGAGCAAGCCCCGCCCCACCCGCCCCTCGACCCCGCTCACCACCTCCACCACGACCGCCACAACCACCACGGACCGGTCTGGCCGTCGACTCTGAACCCCCGGGCCTGGGCCGGACGGGCCGCCCTGCCGCCCGGCCCGTGAGACCGGCGCCCCGCACCCGCCCGGCCCATGAGACCGGCGCCCCGCACCCGACCGGCTCGGCCGACGGGCGACGTCGCCCACCGGCCAGGAGCCGCGCGGCCGCGCGCCGGTCGGCTCCGCGGCCGGGCGCCGCTCACTCGTACCGCCGGGCCTCCCCCACCCCTGTGGCCGCGGCGATCGCGTCGGCCACAGGGGCTATGTCGTGCTCGCCGAGGCCGGAGACGGTGATGCGGATGCCGGGCGGGGAGTGCAGACGGAAGCGTGCACCCGGGGCCACCGCCCAGCCGGAGTGCAGCAGCCGGGCCACCGCCCCGGTCTCGTCCGGGACGGGCACCCAGACGTTCATACCGCTGCGGCCCCGCGCGGGCACTCCGCGCTCCGCCAGGGCGCGTATCAGCGCGTCCCGACGCCGGCCGTACGCCGCGGCCACCGTCGTCGGGTCGACCGCGGACGTCCGCCACAGATGCAGGACCGTGTCCTGGAGCAGATGACTGACCCAGCCGGGACCCAGGCGCTGCCGGCCCCCCACCCGGTCCACCGTCAAGGCGTCGCCGGTGAGCACCGCCAGCCGCAGGTCGGGGCCGTAGGACTTGGCCGTCGAGCGGACCAGGGCCCAGTGGTCGGTGACGCCGGAGAGCGGGTGGAGCGGGAGGTCGACGATGCCATGGCCGTGGTCGTCCTCGATGAGCAGCACTCCGGGGTGGCCCGCCAGGAGCGTACGGAGCTCGTCGGCACGCGCGGGGCTGACGGCGGCCCCCGTCGGGTTCTGCGCCCGGTCGGTGATGACGACCGCACGGGCGCCGTCCTGGAGAGCGCCCGCCAACCGCTCGGGCAGCGGGCCGTCGTCGTCCACCCCGACCGGCGCGGGGCGCAGTCCGAGCGCCGGGATGAGATCCAGCAGGCTGCCCCACCCCGGATCCTCCACCGCCACGCTGTCACCGGGCCGCAGATGGGCGGCCAGCACCCGCTCGATGGCGTCCAATGAGCCGCTGGTGACGGCGATCGGGCCGTCGGTCACACCGTCCGCGGCGAAGGCCGCGTGGGCCATGGCCGCGAGATCCTCGTCGACGGCCGGAGTGCCGTAGAGCGCCGGGCGTCTCGCGCTGCGCGCCGCGGCCTCGGCCAGGGCCTGTTCGAGCGGAGGCAGCAGAGCCGGATCAGGGTTGCCGTCGGAGGCGTCGCGGACGCCCGGCGGCACCTCCACCCGCAGCGCCTCGCGTGAGGTGCTCGCGGGGCGGGGCCGCACCCGACTGCCACGACGGCCCGCCGTCTCGATCACGCCCCGGTCGCGGAGCGTGCGGTACGCGGCCGCGACCGTATTCGGATTGACCTCGAGATAGACGGCCAACTCCCTGAGCGGGGGCAGGACTTCACCCGGCTGGAGCTCGCCCGCACCGACGGCTCGCTCGACACTGGCGGCAATCTCCGATGCGCGCCGCCCTTCGATCCGATACTCTCCTAGCACAAACTTGATTATGCACTAGTGCAATGGAGTTCGCAATGTCCGCAGCAGAGTCGTACGAACCGACCGGCCGCACGACGCCCACCCGCGCCCGCGAGCGCGCCGCATACGACCACGAGACGGTGCACGACATCCTCGACGCCGGGTACGTCTGCCATCTGGGCTTCGTCCGCGACGGCTCCCCGGTCGTGCTGCCGACGCTCTACGGCCGGGTCGGCGACCGCCTCTATCTGCACGGCTCGACGGGCTCCCGCCCGCTGCGGATGGCCGGCGAGGCGCCCGACCCCGGCCTCGCGGTCTGCGTCACGGTCACCCATGTCGACGGCCTGGTCCTGGCCCGCTCCGCGTTCCACCACTCCATCAACTACCGCTGCGTCGTGGTCCACGGCACCGCGTATCAGGTGACCGAAGCGGAGGAGAAGACGGCCGCCCTCGACGCGCTCGTCGACCATGTGCTGCCCGGGCGCGCCGCGGACTCCCGCCCCGGCAACGCCAAGGAGCTGGCCGCCACCTCCGTGATCCGGCTCGACCTGCGCGAGGTCTCCGCCAAGATCCGCACCGGCGGCCCCAACGACGAGCCCGAAGATCTCGCCCTGCCGTACTGGAGCGGTGTCCTTCCCGTGGCACCGGTGTACGGCGCCCCCATAGCGTCCGACGACCTCGCGCCCGGCATCCCCGAGCCGGCGTACCTCCCCGCCCGCTGAGGAGCCACCGTGCTGATCCACCCCTGGGACGCGCCCGGCGCCGACGCCGAGTGGCAACACTGGCTCGCGGCACACGACTTCGGCCAGCTGGCCGCCAACGGACCGCCCGGCGAGCCGCCTCTGGTGCAGCCGCTGCACTTCGCCTACGACCCGGAGCGACGCGAGGCCGTCACACATCTGGCCCGCCCCAACCCCCTCTGGCGCGCGCTGGCCGACCACCCGACGGTCCTGTTGAGCGTGGTGGACGACTACACCTTCATCCCCGGCCCCTGGCAGGCGGCGGAGGACCAGCCGCCCGAACACGGCGTCCCCACCAGCTTCTACGCCGCGGTCCAGCTGACCTGCACCGCCCATGTCGTGGACGAGCCGGAGGCCAAGGCGGCGCTGCTGCGACGCCAGATGGGCCACTTCCAGCCGGACGGCGGCTCGGCTGCGGTCGTCGCGGGCGAGGAGCCGTACGGGCGGCTGCTGTCCGGAATCCGGGGTCTGCGCCTCGAAGTGCGGGAGGTGCGCGCCAAGTTCAAGTACGGCGGCAAGCGGAGCGAGGCCGTCCAGCGCCGTGTCTCGGAGCGCCTCGCCGAGCGCGGCGGCCCCGGGGATGCGGCTGCCCGCGGCCACCAGCAGCGCCGCCTGGCAGCGGCCTCGGCCGCCACGGGAACGCCCACGCCCTGAAGGGCCCGAGCGCCCCGTCCGCCCCTGGTGTGACGGGGTTGCCCGGCCGGGCAACCGGCCGGGCACCCGTCCTCAGCCCGCCACCGGAGCCGTGGACCGGGCTGCCGCCATCGCCCCGCGCGCCTCCGTCACCGCCAGCGCGGCGACCGCGGTCAGCAGCACGCCGGTCCCGACGGCCGTGGCCATGGTGAGCCGCTCCCCCAGGAAGAGCACCGCGATGGCCGCGGCCGACACCGGCTCGATCAGCGAGATCACGGAGGCGGTCGCGGCCCGTACGGCGGCCAGCCCCGCGAAGTACAGCCCATAGGCCAGCGCCGTCGGCACCGCCGCGATATAGCCCATCAGCCACAGGCTGCGCCCCAGATCGTGCGTCTGGGGCCACAGCCCCTCCACCACCGCGAGCGGCAGCAGGCACAGTGCGGCCACCGCGAACGCGCTGATCGTCGAGGCGTACGGATCGCTGCCGCCGCCCTTGCCCAGCCGCCGGGTGGCCAGCGTCATCGCGGCGCAGCCGGCCGCGGACAGCAGGGCGTAGCCGACGCCTGCGGGACGGACGGTCGCGGCGCCGTCCCCGCCGAGGACCAGGACCAGCAGCCCGGTCAGCGCACCGGCGACGGCCAGCACTCCGCCCGCACCGAGCCGTTCGCCCATCGTCACGCGCGCCCCGATGGCGATGAGGACGGGGCCCGCCCCCATGGTGACGACGGTGCCCACAGCCAGGCCCGTGGCCTCGACGGCCGCGAAGTAGGCGGCCTGGAAGACGGCGAGGGCGATGCCGGTCACGGCGATGCGCACGGCGCGCCGGCGGATCGGCTCGTACGGAGCAGGGGCGACGGGGGCGACGGACCGGCGGCGCCGCAGCGCGCGTATGGCGAGCAACAAAAGCAGCCCGCCGAAGGTGCGCCAGAAGGTGAGGGCGATCGGGCCCAGCCCGCTGCCCCGGTAGAGCAGGGCCGCGGCCGCACCCGCGGTACCCCAGGCGGTCGCGGCGAAGGTGACGTACAGCAGCCCCCGGCCCACGGGCAGGGTGGCGGCAGAAGTGGCATGCATGGGAGGTGTGCTCCGGGAAATCCAGTACGGCGCGATGCGCCGTGGAACGGTCGCGTGATCCCGTGTGCAGGCAGCGACGATCAGCCCGGGTATCTGCCCGGGCCTGGGTTTCCTCGGAGGCCGCCGCCCGCCTTAAGCGGCGGGCGGGGACAGCACGGTCGAATACATGATCGCCACTCTACGTGGCGCGCGATCCGGCGGACAAGTCACCCTCGGAGCCGACCGCAGGCACGGCGGCCACCGGCGCCGCGGTGCCCGCCGGAGCACCCGCTCCCGCGAGGTCCCCGCTCTCCGCACCCGCTCCCGCCACCACCACCGTCGGCGTCGACTTCGGCTTGGCCGACTGTGCGATGAAGGCGCCGCACAGCACCACCGCCCCACCCGCGATCTGCGGCGCGGAGAGGTGCTCACCGAGCAGCACCCAGGCCAGGACCGTCGCGATGACCGCCTCCAGGCAGGCGACCACGCCGGCCACCTGGGGCGAGAGCCGACGGATCGACACCACCCCGGTGAGGTAGGCGGCCACCGTCGCGACCAGCACGATCCAGGCGAGCAGCGCGGCTGCGGGCAGCTGGACGCCGTTCATCTCCGCGCCGCCGCCGAGCACCGACCAGTCCATGCCCCAGGGGCGGGCGATCGCCGTGAGGACGACGGCACCGATGAGCAGGCCGTAGGCGATCACGCCGAGCGGGTCGGCGGAGTCCTCGTCGTCGGCGCCGTGGTCGGAGAGCACGAAGTAGCCGACCTGGCAGCAGGCCGCGCCGAGCGCGAGGGCCAGACCGACGACGTCGAAACTCAGCCCGGACCAGACCTCGACGACGCAGGCCAGGCCGCCGACGGCGAGCACGACCCCGACCGCGGCGGCGCGGGTGACCGGCCGCTTCTGGACGAAGCGGACCCAGCCCAGGACGAGGGCGGGAGCGAGGTATTCGATGAGCAGCGCGACGCCGACGGGGATGCGGGAGAGCGCGGCGAAGTAGCAGGCCTGCACACCGGCCACGGCGAGCAGGCCGAAGCCGGCGAGCAGGGCGGGCCGGCGGCGCGGCAGGTCCCGATGGCGCCAGGCGATCGGCAGCATCACCAGCGCGGCGCCGGCCACCCGCAGCCAGGTCACATGCAGCGGTTCGAGACCGGCCTCGATCAGCGGCTTGGCGGCCACGCCCGAACCGCCGAAGGCGAGGGCGGACAGCAGGGCAAGGCCCAGGCCCGCGCCACGTCCCCGGGGCGCGTCGCGGCCCGGCCCGGAGCCGGATGACGGCTGCCCGGCAGCCAGGGACGCTGGAGTCGCCTGCCCCGGGCCGGTCGCTGGACCTGCCGGGCTTCCCGAAGACGCGTGCATCGGGTCATCATGACAGCCGTCGTCAGGAGCGTCACCCCCGATACCCCTGTCAGTCCTGGCCCGGGCGCTCCCCGTCCAGACGAGCGGCGAGCGCGGCGGTGTCGACGGAGGCCCGGCGCAAGACCTCCACGGCCCGGGATTCGGGGTCGTCCACCAGTGCGGCGAGCAGATCGAGACAGCCGGCACGGAGGGCGTAGCGGGCGTGCGCGCGGTCGAGAGCGCCGTCCATGGCGGCGGCCGCGGCCGGTGACCACCCGGGAACGCCGCCCTCGGTGACCATGGGGACCGCGCCGGAGTCCTCGATGGTGCCGTGCCATTGGAGTCCGTAGCCGATGCTGCGCTGGACCAGGTAGCCGAGCAGCCGCGCCACCTGCGGTCCGCCGTCGAAGGCCGCGCGTACGGCGGGGTCCGATTCCAGCAGCCCGTGCAGCAGATGTGCGGTGTCGACCTGCCGGTCACCGTCGCGGGTGGCCCGCCTGCGGGCAGCGGAGACCACCGACGCGAGCTCGACGGTGAGCTGACTGTCGAGGTCCTCCTGGGCGGAGCCGTCGCCGCCACTGTACGCAGTACGGTTTTGCACAGCTCCCACCCCACCAGCCCCCGAGGCCGGGAACATCCCCGGCGGGAAGCATTTGCGCATCCCACGCTGGTTGGGGATGCCCGTGCCGGATCTCCTCCCTAGGTAGGAGATATCTCGCGGAGAAAGTGCGGGGGAATCATGAAGAACGGACATACGGGGCGACAATCCCACCGCCGCCGGCCCCTGCCGCGCCCCCTCCCGCCTTGCCTCCGAAACAGGCCACTCCTCACACCTGACGAGCCATCAGCCAGAGCGCCCCTCGCTCTTGAACCTTCACCCCCGTACGGCTACGTTCCGCGGCACCAGCCAGGACCGTCACCGAAGGGGTGATCGCATGGCCGAAGTCACCGCCCAGACCCGCATCGAGGCACCGGCCGGGAAGATCTGGGACCGGCTCACCGACTTCGATGCGTACGGGGAGTGGAACGCCACCCACACCGCCTTCCCCAAGGGCGGACCGAAGACGCTTGCGGCGGGCGCTTCCTACGAGGAGAACATGAAGCTGATGGGCTTCCCCGCGGAGGTCACCTGGACCGTCCGGGAGCTGGAGCCGGGACGACTGCTCGACATCAAGGGCAAGGGCCCGATGGGCGTCAGCCTGGGCATGCGCTATGCGCTCACGCCGGACGGCGAGGCGACGGCCGTGCGGATCGACGGCACGTTCACCGGCGCCGCGGTCTCACTGATGGCCGGCAAGCTCAAGGACTCGGCGAGCGCCGCACTGAACGAGTCGCTGCGCAGGCTCGCCGGACTGGTCTCCTGACTCTCCGGGGGCCGCCCCTTCCGTCCGGCCCCCGGAGACCGCCGACCACTCCTCTCACCGCCCGCCCCCTCAGTCCTCTTCGGCGAGGATCAGATACAGCTCCTTGCGGGCCTTGTTGACCACCGCCATGGCCTTCTCCCGCTGCTCGGGGCTGCCGGTGGCCCACACCTGGCGGAACGCCTCGACCAGGCCGCCGCCCGCCTTGCGTATCTCGTTCATCGCCTCCCAGTCGACGCCGCGGCCGGCGTCCTCCCAGGGGGCGTCCGAGCCGCCGTCCGCCTCGGCGCGCCCGGCGTCGGTCAGCGAGAACAGCTTCTTGCCACCCTCGCTGGCGCTGGCGATCAGCCCCTCGTCCTCCAGGAGCTGCAGGGTCGGGTAGACCGAGCCGGGGCTCGGCTTCCACGCCCCGCCACTGCGCTCGGCGATCTCCTGGATCATTTCGTAGCCGTGCATCGGGCGGTCCTTGAGCAGCGCCAGTATCGAGGCGCGCACATCACCGCGGCGCGCCCGGCCGCGCGGTCCGCCGCGCCCTCGGCCGCCACCGAAAGGCGGACCCCCGAAGGGCGGACCGAAGGAGCCGAAAGCGGAGCGCCGCCGCTCCCAGCCGCCCCCGAACTCCCCGCGACCGCCGGAGCGGCCGGGTCCGCAGTAGTCATGGCGATGCTCGTGCCCGTGGTCGTGTCCTTGGGAACGCATGTCGTTCTCCCTCTCTATCGTTGAGCTGTCGCGAATCTGTCGCGATGCCTCAACGATATATCGGGACTGTTCGTCGAAGCAAGGCTTCGAGCTACATCCACCGGCGATCGACCGGCCACCATCCATAGCCAATTTTCTGGAATTGGCCTTGGCCTGCGGCTTTGTGGCACCTCTACGCTCGCGGCCATGAGGATTCGTATCGTCGACGCCTTCAGTGCGCGTCCGTTCACCGGCAACCCCGCGGGAGTCGTACTCCTCGACTCCGACGCGTTCCCCGATACCGCCTGGCTCCAGCAGGTCGCCACCGAGGTCAACCTCTCCGAGACCGCCTTCGCGCACCCGCTGCCCCAGGGCGGGGACGCCGACTGGGCGCTGCGCTGGCTCACCCCGGCCGCCGAGGTGAACATGTGCGGGCACGCCACTTTGGCCACCGCGCACGTTCTCCACACCACCGGAACGGCCACCGGCACGGTCCGCTTCCGCACCCGCAGCGGGGTGCTGACCACGACGGCCGGCGACGACGGCACGATCACCATGGACTTCCCGACCGCTCCGCTGACCCCCGTGGAGGTGCCGCCGGTCGTCGCGGACGCACTGGGCACCGAGATCCACTCGGCCCACGACACCGGGCCCGATGTCGGCGACCTCCTGGTCGAACTGGCCGACGAGAGTTCCGTACGCGCGCTGTCGCCGGACCTCAGGGCGCTGGCCGGGCACGGCGGCCGAGGGGTGATCGCCACCGCCCGTGCCGAAGACCCCGTCGGCGGCTACGACTTCGTCTCGCGCTGCTTCTTCCCGGCGCTGGGCATCGACGAGGACCCGGTGACGGGCAGCGCGCACACCGCGCTCGCCCCCTTCTGGTCGGCCCGTATGGGCCGCGACTCACTGATCGGGCTGCAGGGCTCGGCCCGCACCGGCTACGTGCGCACCGAGCTGCGCGGCGACCGTACGCTGCTCACCGGCTCGGCGGTCACGGTGATCGACGGCGAACTGCTGGTCAAGGACTGAGGGAAGAGCAGCCTGCCGAGGGCCTCGGGAAGTAGATGAGGGCGAGGGCATCGGCCCTCGCCCTCGCCTCACCCCGTAGGCAGCCACCCCACCTTGCCCGCCAGCAGCGCGAACCCGACGAACGCCACGATGTCTATCAGGGCGTGCGCGGCGACCAGCGGTCCGACCCTGCCCCACCGCCGGTAGAGCAGGACGAAGATCACGCCCATCACCATGTTGCCGAAGAAGCCGCCGACGCCCTGGTAGAGGTGGTAGGAACCGCGCAGCACCGAACTGGCCGCCAGCGCCGCGATCGGCGACCACCCCAACTGCCCCAGTCTGCGCAGCAGATACCCGACGACGATGACCTCCTCCAGGACGGCGTTCTGCACCGCGGAGGCGATCAGCACCGGGATCTTCCACCACACCTCGGGCAGCGCCTCGGGGATCACCGTCAGATTGAACCCGGCCGCCCGCGCTCCCAGATAGAGCAGCAGACCGCTGCCCCCTATGGCGGCCGCCAGCGCGACGCCCCGGCTCAGGTCGAAGGCGGGCCGCCGCCGGTCGAAGCCGATCGCCCGCAGTCCGCCGGCCCGTTCCCGCAGCAGCAGATGCGCGACCAGCGCCACGGGCACCAGCGCGCTCGCGATCCCGAACAGCTGCCAGGCCAGATCCAGCCACGGCCGGCCCGGCGCATGGGAGGCGTTGAGCGTCGCCGCCTGGTCCTTGAGGCCGCCGGGCTTGGTCACCGACCCGATGAAGCTGATGAGCGCCGACAGCGCGCTGGCACCCAGCGAGAGGGCCAGGACGATCAGTGTCTCGCTGCGCAGGACGCGCCGGGACGGCTCCTCGGCCGTTCCCGCCCCTGCCCCCGCACCGGGCCCTCGCCCCGGAACGTCCGCATCGGCCACGGGACTTGTATCCGACTGCACGCTTCCTCCACTTCCGCATTACCGCCTCTTCGCCACCACCGCCCCGCTAGGGTCTCGACAGCAGGTACGAAGATCGCGCGCGACAGGCCGGGGACGGGCGCCATCCACGTGGCGCGTTCCCTCCTCTCATCGAACCCGATCGAGCTCCGAGAAGGAGAGGCGCTACCGCAATGGGACGACACAGCTTGCCGGACGGCCCCGCACCGCAGCGCATCGGGGCCCGCCCCGACGCACGTCGTCGCACCCTGATCGTCTCCACCGGCCTGGCCCTGGTCGTCGCCGCCGGCTCGGTCGTCGCCCTGCGCAGCGATCTGCTCCCCTTCGGCGACCCGTGCGACGGCGCGTCGGTACGGCTCGACGTGGCCGCCTCACCCGATATCGCCCCGGCGCTGGCGGCGGTGGCCAAGACGGCCCGCAAGGACGCGACCCGCACCGACGGCCGATGCCTCGACGTCAAGATCACCGCACGCCCCTCCCACGAGATCGCCGACTCCTTCGGCCAGCGGCCGGTCGACCCCGAGTTCCAGGTGTGGATACCGGATTCGCACCTGTGGGTGGACCGGGTCGACGCGGAGAGCGGCACCCCGTTGACCGCCGCCGACGCCATCGCCTCCTCGCCGATCGCGCTGGGCGCCGTCCCGAAGGCCGCCAAGGCCCTGGGCTGGCCGAAGAAGACCTACACCTGGGCCGAGCTGACCCGGACCGCGACATCCGGCGACGCGCTGCGCCTGGGTATGGCCGACCCGGCCCGCAGCGCCACCGGGCTGCTCGCCCTGGCCCGTATCCACGCCGTCGACACCGCGGAGGCCAAGGACGACGACGAGGCCGAAGTCCGCACCGCCGCCACGGCGAAGCTCCTCGCCCAGCGGGTCGCGGACGGCGACGGCCAGATACCGGCCACGCTGCCGCGCGACGACTCCGGCGCCGAGCAGGGCAATCCACGTCGCAACCAGGCGCTGCTGCTGTCCGAGCAGGCCGCCTACGCCCACAACACCCGTGCCGACGGCGGCCCGCGACTGGAGCTGTTCTACCCCAAGGACGGCACCGCCCAGCTCACCTACCCGTACACCCTGGTCGACGACGGCGCGCTCAGTCCCGAACAGACCCGCGCCGCCAACCGCTTCCTGACGCTGCTGGGCGAGCCCGGCGGACAGCGCACGCTGCGCGCACACGGCTTCCGGCCCGGCAACGGCGCGGCGGTCGCGAAGGTCGTGGACACCGCCGGCGGACGCGCCGCCCAGCCGTACGCGGCCGCGCCCGCCGACCGGCCGACGGCCAAGGAACTGCGGGCGCTGCTGGGCATGTGGACGATCACGGTACAGAGCGCCCGGATCTGCACCGTCGTGGACGTCTCGGCGTCGATGGGCAGTCAGGTTCCGGGCCGGGGCGGCCAGTCCCGTATGGACCTCGCCAGAAACTCCCTCCTCCAGGCGCTGGCCACGTTCACGCCCGAGGACGAGATCGGGCTGTGGAAGTTCGCCACCCTTCTGGACGGCGGCAAGGACTACGTGGAGCTGTTGCCCACCAGCCGCCTCGGCGACCGGGACGAGGACGGTGCCACCCACCGTGACGCGCTCACCGCCGCGTTCGGTTCGCTCGCCCCGGTCCCCCACGGCGCCACCGGTCTGTACGACACCACGCTCGCCGCCTACCGAAGCGCCCGTGCGACGTATGCGAGCGGGAAGTTCAACGCGGTGGTCGTCGTCACCGACGGCGCCAACGACGACGCCGGCGGCATCTCTCTCGGCGCCCTGGTCGGCGAGCTGGAGAAGCTCTCCTCCCCGGACCGTCCGGTACCGCTGATCGCCCTCGCGATCGGCCCGGAGGCGGACGAGTCCGCCCTGGAGCGCATCGTGGCGCCCACCGGCGGCTCGGCGCACCGCGTCAGCGACCCGTCCCAGATCCACCAGGTGATCCTCAAGGCCATCATGGCGGCGGGCGGCACCGGACGGCGCTGAGGGCCCGCCGGCACCCGTGGCCCGGCCCTACGCGCCCCCGGTCGCCGCCTGCCGCGGTCCCGGTACGGCCCACCGCTCGCCGAGCGCCCAGGCCACCGGCCAGGTGTGCACCGGCTGGCCGGCGTGCATCAGCTCGCTGTAGCGCCGGGTCATCGCGGCGAGCGCGGCGTCCCGGCCCAGGCCCTGCCGCCGGGCGTGGTGGAAGGCCGCGGCCTGCCAGGAGGCGCCGTTCACCCGGCGCCGGCAGCGTTCCTCGATGATGGCCAGATACCGGTCGCGGTCGGCCGGTTCCACGCCCCAGGCGTCCAGCCCGCGGGCCGCCAGCGGCAGCAGCTCCTGACGGACGAGCCGTACGGCCGGTATCTCGGCGAGCGTGCCGGCCCGCCCGGGACGCGGCCAGAGCAGGGTGGCGTCGATGCCGTGCCGGCAGGCGGTGTCGAAGTTCCGGGCCGCGGTGTCGAACGGAAGGCGCGACCATATGGGGCGCGGTTCCTCGGCCAGCGCCCGCACCACGCCGTAGTAGAAGGCAGTGTTGGCGATCACGTCGGCGACGGTGGGGCCGGCCGGCAGCACCCGGTTCTCGACCCTGAGGTGGGCGACGCCGTCGGTGACCGCGTAGACGGGCCGGTTCCAGCGGTAGACCGTGCCGTTGTGCAGCACCAGTTCGGCGAGGTCCGGCACCGCGCCCTCGTCGAGGACGCGCAGCGGCTCCTGCGGGCCGCACAGGGGCAGCAGCGGCGGGAAGTAGCGCAGGTTCTCCTCGAACAGGTCGTATGCGGAGCTGATCCAGCGCTCGCCGAACCACGTACGGGGGCGTACGCCCTGGGCCTTCAGCTCGGGCGCGCGGGTGTCGGTGGCCTGCTGGAAGACCGGCGGCCGCGACTCGCGCCACAGCTCACGGCCGAAGAGGAACGGCGAGTTGGCACCGACGGCGACCTGTACCGCGGCGATGGCCTGGGCCGCGTTCCAGACGGCGGAGAAGCGGCCGGGCGTCACCTGGAGGTGCAACTGGACGGACGTGCAGGCGGCCTCCGGCGCGATCGAGGGCGAGCGGGCGACCAGGTGCTCGACGCCCTGGATGTCGAGTGCGAAGTCCTCGCCGCGGGCCGCCCTCATCTGCTCGTTGAGCAGCACATAGCGATCGTTCTCGGAGAGACTGGCCGCCGTGAGGTCACTGGCGTGCAGGGTCGGCAGAATGCCGATCATCACGATCCTGGCGGCGACCTCGCGGGCCTTCCTTTCCGCGTAGGCCAGCCCCGTGCGGAGTTCCTCGGCGAGCTGGTCCAGGACATGGCCGGACAATCGGTGCGGCAGAATGTTGACTTCCAGGTTGCACTGGGCGAGTTCGGTCTGGAAATCACGGCTGGCGATGCGCTCGAGAACCTGGGAGTTCATCATGCGGGGCAGGCCGTCCGGACCCGCCAGATTGAGCTCGATCTCCAGGCCCATGAGATTCCTGGGCCGATCGAACCTCCTCTCCGCCAGGAGCCTCTGCAAGCCCTCGAGACACTCGTGAAGCTTTCTTCGATAACGCTCCCGGTCCGCCAGGTCGATCCCGTCCGCGGCGACCTTCTCCCCCATCGAAGGGTCCCTCCTTGAGTGAACGTCCCGCGACCACGGGCCACTTGGGGCCGTCCCCGACACGCCGGGGCTCGCGCTACGGTCGATGATGCCCCGGCAATCTGATCGATAACGCCTCAGGGGCGTGCCGGTACCGATAGGCTCGAAGTGGTGCGGCGTCCGGCACATTCCCCGGGCATATCCAGGCGGCCATCGCCGTTCGCATTTCACTTGTGAAATTCACCGATGAGATCCGGCCTACCGCACCGGCATGGAATTACGAGGTGGCATCGCAAAGGCACCGTACAAAGCGGTGAAAACCACCTCGCGCCAGGGTCTGGATTCCGCCTTGCCGTAAATCCGCAAGACCGGTAGCCGAAACACTTTCAGAACATACGTCGTATAAACTCCCGCTTACGAGGCAGAGAGCTGACGCCCAGCGTCGTGGTGATTTCGCCGGTGCTGGGGCACAGCGGCCAGGGGGGGGGGGGGGGGGGGGGGGGGGGGGGGGGGGGGGGGGGGGGGGGGGGGGGGGGGGGGGGGGGGGGTGGGGGGGGGGGGAGGGGGGGGGGGGAAGGGGG
>NZ_JBWKCJ010000036.1:63028-78317 GCF_056436545.1 Streptomyces sp. NPDC043738
GACCCTCAGCAAACACCCAATGGACCACCCCCCCCCCCCCCCCCCCCCCCCTCCCCCCCCCCCCCCCCCCCCCCCCCCCCCCCCCCTACCCCACGCCCGGCCGCGGCCCCGGAGCCGGCCATGCTCTGTCCCCGCACGCAGACAGCGCCGTTTGCACCCGCCACGCTCCACCGTGTCTCTGAAGTGAGAGGCGACCCACCATGCCGCTGCACGTTTCCCCCGCCCCCGCGTCCGCGTTGCGCAGCGTTCTTACCGCCCTCGGCTCGCCCACCGCCGTGCGCGAGGCCCCCGTCCCCGGACTGCGCGCCCATCAGGGCCCGCTCAGCCCCGACCACCCGCTTCCGCTCCACGTCTGGGACGACGTCAGCAAGGCCGGCGGCACCCCCCTGACCCGTCTGGCCGGCTGGAGCTTCCTGGTCCGCGGCGGGGAGCGGGCCGTGGCGACGGCCGAGGCGATGCTCACCGCGGACGGCTGGGCGTTCGCGCGCTTCTGCGGCGGCCCCTATGTCGCCTCGACCGAACGGGCACTGGTGCAGGCGGAGGCGCTCAACGCGCCCTACCAGCCGCGGTTGCTGTCCGTCCCCGAGCTGTACATGCTGACGCTGTGGCTGCATCACGACGTCTGCGCCGACGGCGCCGAGGGCCTGCCCGCGGCGGGTGATCTGCTGGTACCGCTGGCGCCCGCCCCGCCGGGGATCGCCGCCCACCGTCCGCACCACGTCGCCGATCTGCTGCCCCGGCTCACCCGCCGTCTGA
Source organism: Streptomyces sp. NPDC043738 (assembly GCF_056436545.1). Taxonomy (NCBI): domain Bacteria; kingdom Bacillati; phylum Actinomycetota; class Actinomycetes; order Kitasatosporales; family Streptomycetaceae; genus Streptomyces; species Streptomyces sp. NPDC043738. The sequence goes on from NZ_JBWKCJ010000036.1 coordinate 63,785, forward strand.
CACCCGCCCCACTGCTGCGCGAACCCGCCTGACCCGGCGCACCGGCCGCCCATCCGCGCCCGGCGCACGCCGGCCGACCGAAAGCGTGCCCCGCGTCCCTTCCGGCCGCGGGGCGCTGCCGCGCTCACCCGCGCGGGCTAGTCCGTCGATACCACTGCCAACGCCCTTGGAGACGAGTGCAATTGGAAGCAACCGCCCGCACGGGTGACGCGTCGATACCGAGTGAGTACCGCTGCTGCGAAATCCCTGCGGAATCCCGTCCGTAGGGCAACACTGGAACCGACCGAAGAAACGGGGGAGCGGCCATGACCACCACATCGAGCCGCACGACGTTCACCACACCGCAGCGAAAGACAACTTCCATGTGTCAGCACCAACCGCCTTGCCCGTCAGCAGACTCCACCGACCGGGAGGCCGCACACCTTGTGGCGCACCACCCCGAGCAGGGCTGGAGCCTGCTCTGCAACGGCGTCCTGCTCTTCGAGGACACCGGTGAGCTGCTGCCGGACGGGCAGGTCATCGCCCCGCACCGCACCCGGGTCACCGCAGCCGCCTGACCCGCGAGCACCCGGCACGTACAACAGGGCCCCCGGCAGATCTGCCGAGGGCCCTTGATGTTGCCCTGATGGGGCCGGATGATCAGTTGTCGTACTCGTCGAGCGGGGGGCAGGAGCAGACGAGGTTGCGGTCGCCGAAGGCACCGTCGATACGGCGCACCGGCGGCCAGTACTTCTCCGCCGCCGTGACGCCCGCCGGGAAGACGGCCTCCTCACGGCTGTAGGCGTGGGTCCAGTCGCCGCCGAGCGCGGCCGCGGTGTGCGGGGCGTTGCGCAGCGGGTTGTCGTCCTTGTCCCACTCCCCCGAGCCGACCTTCTCGATCTCCGCGCGGATGGCGATCATCGCGTCGCAGAACCGGTCCAGCTCGTCGAGGTCCTCGCTCTCGGTCGGCTCGATCATCAGCGTGCCGGCCACCGGGAAGGACATCGTCGGTGCGTGGAAGCCGTAGTCGATCAGCCGCTTGGCGACATCGTCGATGCTCACGCCGGTCGCCTTGGTCAGCGGCCGGACGTCGATGATGCACTCGTGCGCCACCAGGCCGCCGGGGCCGGTGTAGAGCACCGGGTAGTGCGGCTCCAGGCGCTTGGCGATGTAGTTCGCGCTCAGGACCGCGACCTGGGTGGCGCGCTTGAGGCCCTCGCCGCCCATGAGGCGGACGTACGCCCAGGAGATCGGCAGGATGCCCGCCGAGCCCCAGGGAGCCGCGGAGATCGGCCCGACGCCCGTCTCGGGGCCCGCGGTGGGCTGCAGCGGGTGGTTGGGCAGGTACGGCGCCAGGTGGGCGCGTACGGCGACCGGGCCGACACCGGGGCCGCCGCCGCCGTGCGGGATGCAGAAGGTCTTGTGCAGGTTCAGGTGCGAGACGTCGCCGCCGAACTTGCCGGGCTCGGCGAGTCCGACCAGCGCGTTGAGGTTGGCGCCGTCGACGTAGACCTGACCGCCGGCGTCGTGCACCGCGCCGCAGATCTGGGTGATGTGCTCCTCGAAGACGCCGTGCGTGGAGGGGTAGGTGACCATCAGGACCGCGAGCTCGTCACGGTGCTTGTCGATCTTGGCGTGCAGATCGTCGGTGTCGACCTCGCCGTCCTCACCGGTCTTGACGACGACGACCTTCATGCCCGCCATGACGGCGCTGGCGGCGTTGGTGCCGTGCGCCGAGGACGGGATCAGGCAGACCGTGCGCTGCTCGTCCCCGTTGGCGCGGTGGTAGGCGCGTACGGCCAGCAGGCCGGCCAGCTCGCCCTGCGAGCCGGCGTTCGGCTGGATGGAGACCTTGTCGTAGCCGGTGACCGTGGCCAGTCGCTCCTCCAGCTCCTGGATCAGCGTCAGATAGCCCTGGGCCTGGTCGGCCGGCGCGAACGGGTGCAGCTGGCCGAACGCGGGCCAGGTGACCGGCTCCATCTCGGTGGTGGCGTTCAGCTTCATCGTGCAGGAGCCGAGCGGGATCATGCCGCGGTCCAGCGCGTAGTCCTTGTCGGCGAGGGTGCGCAGGTAGCGCAGCATCGCGGTCTCGGAGCGGTGCTGGTGGAAGACCGGGTGGGTGAGGTAGTCGTCCGTGCGCAGCAGCTCCCGCGGCAGCGCTTCAGCGGCCGTCGTGTCCAGCTGCTCGACGTCGCCCTGCACGCCGAAGGCGCCCCAGACGCCGGCCAGCTGCGCGCGTCCGGTGGTCTCGTCGCAGGCGATGCCGACCAGGTCGGCGTCGACCTGGCGGAGGTTGACGCCGGCCTCGCGGGCGGCGGCGACGACCTCGGCGGCCCGGCCGGGCACCCGCGCGGTCAGGGTGTCGAAGTACGCACCGTGCACGATCTCCACACCGCCCGCCCGCAGGCCCTCGGCGAGGACGGCGGCGTAGCGGTGGGTGCGCCGGGCGATGGTCCGCAGGCCCTCGGGGCCGTGGTAGACGGCGTACATCCCGGCCATGACGGCGAGCAGCACCTGCGCGGTGCAGATGTTGCTGGTGGCCTTCTCGCGGCGGATGTGCTGCTCGCGGGTCTGCAGCGCGAGGCGGTAGGCCTTGTTGCCGTCGGCGTCGACGGAGACGCCCACCAGGCGGCCGGGCAGGCTGCGGGCGAACTGGTCGCGCACGGCCATGAAGCCGGCGTGCGGCCCGCCGAAGCCCATCGGGACGCCGAAGCGCTGGGTGGTGCCGACCGCGATGTCCGCGCCGAGCTCGCCGGGCGAGGTCAGCAGCGTCAGGGCGAGCAGATCGGCGGCCACGGTGACGATCGCGCCGAGACCGTGGGCCTGCTCGATCAGGGCACGGGGGTCGCGCACCGCGCCGGAGGCACCGGGGTACTGCAGCAGCACGCCGAAGACGCCCCGCTCGGCGATCTCGGCGGGGATGCCGTCGGACAGGTCCGCGACGACGACCTCGACGCCGGTGGGCTCGGCGCGGGTCTGGATCACGGCGACGGTCTGCGGCAGGCAGTCGGCATCGACCAGGAAGACGCCCTGCTTGACCTTGCCGACGCGGCGGGAGAGCGCCATCGCCTCGGCGGCGGCGGTGCCCTCGTCCAGGAGGGAGGCACCGGAGGTGGGCAGTCCGGTCAGTTCCGCGACCATGGTCTGGAAGTTCAGCAGCGCCTCCAGGCGGCCCTGCGAGATCTCCGGCTGGTAGGGCGTGTACGCCGTGTACCAGGCCGGGTTCTCCATGACGTTGCGCAGGATCACCGGCGGGGTGAACGTGCCGTAGTAGCCCAGGCCGATCATGGGGGCCAGCACCTGGTTGCGCTCCGCCAGGCCGCGCAGCTCCTGGAGGACCTCGGCCTCGGTGCGGCCCTGCGGCAGGCCGAGCGCCTCCGCGCTCTTGATCACATCGGGTACGGCCGTGGCCGTGAGCTCGTCCAGCGACCCGAAGCCGACGTGCGCGAGCATCTTCGCCTGCGCCTCGTGGTCGGGGCCGATGTGCCGGCGCTCGAACGGAATGCCCTGTTCGAGCTCGGTCAGGGAGATGCGAGTGGTGGTCATCTGCGGGGGCCTCCTGGTCAATGCGACCTACGAGGGGCACCACGGCGCGGGTGCCCGGACGGCCTCCCCCTCTGTCATCTCAACCTGAGAGCTTCACCGGCCCGCGCGAGGCGGCCCGGCTTTCACCGTCGGTGAGGAGGGGTTCCGGCGCTGTGCTCGTCCGTGGCCCGCCCTGCTTTCCAGAGTGACCTCGTCCATGCGGTACGTGTGCCTGAGAGATTCCGGGGAGGATTTGCTCCTTCGGCGCCCTGGTCGCGAACGACAAAGGACTCTCCCGCATGGGTTCTGCGGCCATTGGCCAGCCTACCAGCGCGCCACTCGAAGGATCCTTCGAGTGGCCGGGGCATGAAATGTGCCGTTTGGTAGTTGTCACAGGGCAGTTGCGACCAATTGGAGGGGTTGTGCAAACCGATATCGATCCCCGGAGCCTGATCGGCCGCAAAGCGTTCGACCGGAACGGCGCGAAAATAGGCACGATCGACGAGGTCTACCTCGACGACGCGACGGGGGAACCGGAGTGGGCGGCCGTGCGCACCGGACTCTTCAGCCGGGATGCGTTCGTCCCCCTTGAACCCAGCAAGATGGTCGGTGAGGGCCTGCACATCCCCTACGACCGCAAGCTGATCAAGGACGCCCCGGACTTCGGCGTGGGCCGCCACCTCTCCCCTGAGCAGGAGCTCCAGCTCTACCACCACTACCGGCTGGATATCTCCTCACCGGAACCCGGTCCGGCGTCCCCCGGCAAGGAAGACGGCTCCGACGGCCCGGACAAGGACTTCGGCAAGATCGCCGGCTCGGAGGACTGACCTCCTTCCGGCCCGCCGCCCACGAGCGGCAAGGGCTCACCCGGCCGCAGCGCCGGGTCCTCGACGGCAAAGGTCCGCACCCTCCCCGGTGCGGACCACGGCGTCTCGAAGCGCACGGTCACCCTCCCCACGCCGCTTCCCTGCACCCATCCGGCGCCGAACTCGTCGTGCACCACGTCCAGCCCCGGATGCCAGCGCCTCGGCCGCTCCTCCTCCGGCTCCCCTCCACCGGACTCCTCCCCACCCGGCTCCGCGGCCGCCCTCGCCAGCTCCCCGGCCTCCCGCTCCGTCGCCAGCTGGGCGAACAGATCCTCCTGGGTGAAGTCGGCCAGCCCGCTGACCCCCACGCCCAGCAGCCGCACCCCGCCGGTGGTGTCCACGGTCTCCAGCAGCCGCACCGCGGCCTCCCGTACGACCGAGGGGTCGTCGGTGGGCCCGCGGAGCGTCTCGGAGCGGGTCAGCGTCGAGAAGTCGTAGTTCCGCACCTTGATCACCACCGTGCGTCCGGAGCGCCCGGCCGCCCGCAGCCGCTGGACGCAGCGGTCGGCCAGCCGCAGCATCTCGGTCCGCACCCGCGTCCGGTCGGTCAGATCGACCTCGAAGGTGTCCTCGACGGAAATGGACTTGGCGTCCCGCTCGGCCACCACGGGGCGGTCGTCCTGGCCCAGCGCCATCGCGTACAGCCCCGCGCCGTGCGCCTTGCCCAGGAGCCGCACCAGCTCCGCCTCGCCGGCCTCGGCGGTCTCCGCGACGGTGTGGATCCCGGCCCGCCGCAGCGTCTCAGCCGTCGCGGGCCCCACCCCGGGCAGCGTCCGCACCGTCATGGGGCCCAGCAGCTCCCGCTCCGTACCGGGCTCGATGACGACCAGGCCGTCCGGCTTCGCCGCCTCGGACGCGATCTTCGCCAGCATCTTGGCGCCCGCGAGCCCCACCGAACCGGTCAGCCCCGTCGCGGTCCGGATGTCGCGCCGCAGCCGCTCCCCCACTTCGCGTACGGCGGCCGCCTCGGCCGGCACCCCGCCCGCTTCCAGGTCCACGAACGCCTCGTCCAGGCTCAGCGGCTCGACGAGCGGTGACAGCTCGTGCAGCAGCTCCATCACCGTGTCACTCACCTGGCGGTACAGGCCGAAGCGAGGGCTGAGATAGGCGGCGTTGGGGCACAGCCGGCGCGCCTGGGCCGTGGGCATCGCGGAGCGGACCCCGAAGATCCGGGCCTCGTACGACGCCGTGGCGACCACACCCCGCGGCCCGATCCCGCCGACCACCACGGGCTTACCGCGCAGGCTGGGCTTGGCCGCCTGCTCGGCGGCCGCGTAGAACGCATCCATGTCCAGATGCAGAATCGTCGGCGCGGGTCTCACACGTCCGATGCTGCCGCATGGCACTGACAATCGACCCGATGCCGGGCCGGGGCCGCCGGACGGGGCTCAGCCGGCCCTGTTGCGCCGCCGCGCCAGCTCGTCGTGCGGGTTCTTCCCCATCAGCGTCTCGCCGGTGTCCACGCGCTCTCCGTGGAGCTGTGACAGCGCACCCTCCACGTCCCGCCACACCACGCCCACCGCGATGCCGAAGACGCCCTGGCCGCCCTGGAGCAGATCGACGACCTGATCGGGCGAGGTGCACTCGTAGACCGTCGCGCCATCGCTCATCAGCGTCATCCGCGTCAGATCCGCCAGCCCCCGCGCGCGCAGGTGCTGCACGGCGGTGCGGATGTTCTGCAGCGACACCCCGGTGTCCAGCAGCCGCTTGACGATCTTCAGGACGACGACGTCCCGGAAGCTGTAGAGCCGCTGGGTGCCGGAGCCGTACGCGGGCCGGATGCTCGGCTCCACCAGGCCCGTACGCGCCCAGTAGTCGAGCTGCCGGTAGGTGATGCCCGCTGCCGCACATGCGGTCGGGCCGCGATAGCCGATGTTCTGCGCCTCGCAGTCCCCCGACACCGCCGCGGCCGGTGCCGGGGCATGGTTCGCGGCCGCGCCCGAGTGGAGCGGCAACGCCCCTTCCGCCGCCATACCGTCGCCGGTGATTGCCACGCCGCCCTCCGTCCTCCACGTCCCGGACGGGACCTGCCATATCGACGGTATGCAGTCACTCGGGGTGCGTCAACGATCGCCGCGCTCGCCACGCCGAGTGATAATCACCCTACGAGTGGTTTCTCGTGACCTCGCGCGGGGAATGGCTAAATAGTTTGGCCGGAATCAGCCCCTTCACCCGGCCGGCGTCACTGGCTGTTGGTGCCGAAGTCCTCGGGCGAGATCTGGTCGAGGAACTCGCGGAACTTCTCCACCTCGTCCTCCTGCTCGTCCGGGATGGCGATCCCCGCGTCGTCCAGCACACCGTCCGTGCCGAAGATCGGCGTTCCGGTGCGCAGTGCCAGCGCTATGGCGTCGGACGGGCGGGCACTGACCTCGACCCCGCTGGCGAAGACCAGTTCGGCATAGAAAACCCCCTCGCGCAGGTCCGTGATCCGGACCTGGGTCAGCTCCTGGCCCACCGCTTCGAGCACGTCCTTGAAAAGGTCGTGCGTCAGCGGCCTGGCAGGGACCATGCCCTGCTGGGCGAAGGCGATGGCGGTGGCCTCCCCTGGCCCGATCCAAATGGGCAAGTAACGGTCGCCTCCCACCTCCCGCAGGAGCACGATCGGTTGGCTGGAAGGCATTTCCACCCGGACACCCACGACGTCGAGCTCGTTCACACAGCAACCCTAGGACGTGCCCGGCAGGTTTGGGTAGTCGAGCACTCTTTTGCTCATGGCAACCGGACGCGAAGAGCGCTCTGCACCAGCGCCGCATGGAGCCGTACGGAGAGCGTCGCCAGCTCTCTCGCGGTGGCCTCCGCATGAGCCCTGGTCTGTGGATTACGGTGCCGCCGAAGGGGTGCAACGACCTGTTCGACCAGGCTGGCCTCGCGCTCGGCGGCCGCCTTCACGGCACGCAGATGCCGCGGCTCCAGGCCGAAACGACCCAGGTCCGCGACGAGTTTGGCCACGGTGACGGCCTCGATGTCGTATCCGCCGTCCGCATGGGGGACGATGAGTCCGTACGACTCCCAGTCGGCGAGCACCGCCTCGTCCACCGCCGCGGCGGCCAGCAGCTCGGCCCGGCCGATCCGGGCAGCGGTCGGATGGTCCTCGCCCTGGCAGGAGACGCCCTCGACCAGGTCCCGCGAGGGCGCGGCCGGAGCCGGCAGCCGCACCTGCTCACCGCGCTCCAGAGCGTCCAGATGCTCCCGGATGACCTTCAGGGGCAGATAGTGGTCCCGCTGCATCCGCAGGACGCTCGCCAGCCGATCGACGTCGGCCGGCGTGAATTTCCGGTATCCGGAAGGCGTGCGCTTCGGCTCGACGAGCCCCTCGGCCTCCAAGAAGCGAATCTTAGAGATGGTGACCTCGGGAAACTCCTCGCGCAGCACATTGAGCACCGTGCCGATGCTCACCGGCTTGGCGCCCGAGGAGGCGGTGCCGGCGGAACCGGCACCGCCCTTCGGCGTATCGCGCATATGCCTTCCCTGACCGGTCAGATCCCGGCGCCCCGCTGGCTCGCGTAGAAGACCATGCGGTACTTGCCGATCTGGACCTCGTCGCCGTTGGCGAGCGCGACCGAGTCGATCGGCTCACGATTGACGTACGTGCCGTTCAGGCTGCCGACGTCGGCGACCGTGAAGACGCCGTCCGCACCGCGGCGGAACTCCACATGCCGACGCGAGACCGTCACATCGTCGAGGAAGATGTCGCCCTGCGGATGCCGGCCCGCCGTCGTCAGCTCGCTGTCCAGCAGGAAGCGGCTGCCCGAATTCGGACCCCGGCGGACGATCAGCAGCGCCGAACCCAGCGGAAGGGCTTCGACCGCGGCCTGGGCCTCCGGGGACAGCGACGGGACCAGGTTCTGGCCCGTCGTCTCCGAGTCGTAGGCCTCCAGCCCCGAAATGGAGATCGTGGACGTCGTCTCGGACGCCCGCTCGGCCTGGGCACCCGGGCGCAGCGGCGCACCGCAGTTGGAGCAGAACCGGCTCGCCTCGGCGTTCCGGTGCCCACACCTCGTACATACCGGCAAGGCCGACCCTCCACCCGTGCGTGAGGCCGATGGTTCCTCGGAACCTATGCGGGCGGCCCCGGAGGGGTCAACAGAACCCGCGCCGTGCCCCCCGGACGGACCGCCGACCTCGTCACGGAAGAGCGGACGCTCCGCCGGCTCACCACTTTCGGGCTGGCGCGGAGCGCGGTGCCGCGCGGAGCCGCTGCCGCCCTCCTGGCGCGCGCTCTTGCCGAACAGCTTTCCAAACAACTTCACGGGCGATTCCCCTTGAACGAAACAGACCCGCCCGTGGGGCAGGACGAACCCTCGATGCACACACCGACCCAACCGGACATCCTGTGAACGTCCGTGGCCTCCAGACAGTTTCCACCACACACCACACGCACGGTGCGTCGACCCCCCGCTACCTCATGCCCTCGCCGGGCACTCGACATACCTGCACACCTCACTGCGATGACGACCGAGCGTAGTCAGGCCGCTTCGCCTCTCGCAAGGCATCCACAATGATCTTCCCCCGACGGGTCACAGACACCTTGGCCTGCTCCTTTTCCAGCGTCTGCACCACTCCGCCGGGGATGTTCAGCGCCGGCTCCAGGTCCTCCGGCTTGCCGATGACCTTGAAGCGGTACGGCTGCGTGACGCGCTCGCCGTCGATCTGCACCCCGCCCCGGATGTCCGAGAGGTAGGTGTCCGCGACGACCCGTACCGAATTGACCTGGATGGCCTCGGCGCCGGCCGCCCGCAGCTCCTGGATGGTGTCCAGCAGCTTGTCCGCCTCGACGGAGTGCGTCGGGTCGTCGATGGTCAGGTTGATGCCGGGCCCCTGCGCCGCGACGGTCCCGGCCAGCACACCCAGCTGCTGTTCCTTCTCCACGGTCTGCTTACGGGCCTCCTCGGCCTGGTCCGAACTGTTCTCCAGCTCGGTCTTCTGCCCTTCCAGGCGCCGCTGTTCGTCCGTCAACCGCTGGGAGCGATTGTCCAGCTCGTCCAGAATGCGCACCAAATCCTCCTGGCGCGCACCCCGCAGCGCACTGCTGTCACTTGTGGAACGTACCTGAATCGCCAGACCCAGGCCGAGAATGAACAGGAGCAGCGCAACGATCAGTTGGGCACGGGTCAACCGCGGCGGCCACAGGCTCGCCGCGAGTCGCTCCCGGCCGGTCTTCGGGCGCTCTCCTTCTCCGCCACCGCTCACCGCGTCAGGAGTCGAGGAGTCTGCCGCTTTACTCGACTTCTGTCCAGCACTGTCCGTTTCCCGGGTTTCGTCCCCGTCGGCGGACGCGTTCCGCTCAGCGGCTCCTTGGCTCTCGGGCGGCATCGGCCGCCGCCCCACCGGGCTGCGCTCCTGCTCGGGCTCCGGTCGCTCGGGCTGCTTCCCCGGCTCCGGGGTCTCGTCCGTTGCCATCCGTCTCACGCCCTGAAGACGTGCCGGCGGATCGCCGCGGCGTTGGAGAAGATCCGGATGCCCAGCACCACCACGACGCCGGTGGAGAGTTGGGCGCCGACGCCCAACTTGTCGCCGAGGAAGACGATCAGCGCGGCGACGACGACGTTCGACAGGAAGGAGACCACGAAGACCTTGTCGTCGAAGATGCCGTCCAGCATCGCGCGCAGACCGCCGAACACGGCGTCCAGCGCCGCGACGACAGCGATCGGCAAGTAGGGCTCGACCACCGTCGGCACCACGGGTCGGACGACGAGTCCGACCACGACTCCCACGATGAGGCCCAGTACGGCGATCACGATGTGCCCTTCCCTGTGTCGGCTCCGCCCGACCTGGCGGCACCGGCCTGCGGCTTTGCGGTACGTACGATCAAACTGGGCGCGGGCGGCAGTGTGACCTCACTCTCCGCGGAAATCCTGGTGCGAACGCCGTAGTTCTCCTGCAGCACATGCAGGTACTGGCCATCGGCGCTGTCCTGGAACGCGGTGCTCAGCCGCTGCCCGTCCCCCACCGCCAGCACCGTATAGGGCGGCACCAGTGGCTTGTTGTCGACCAGTATGGCGTCTCCCGCAGCTCTGATCGCCGAGAGTGACGTAAGCCGCTGCCCATTGACGGAGATGGCCTCCGCACCGGACTCCCACAGGCCGTTGACCACGCGCTGCATGTCCCTGTCGCGTACCCGCCCGGTGTCGGAGAAACCACTGCTCTCGCGCGGCCCGCCGCCACCGGATTCCGCGCCCTTGGCATCGTCCACGACGAGTTTCACGCCGGGCCCGGTGACCTGCGTCGAGCCCGACAACAGGGCCAGCAGTTCGGCCTTGCCGCCGCCCTGCTGCTTCAGCGCCTCACGCTGCATCCTGCTGACGTCGCCCCGCAGCGCGTCGACCCGCTGCTGCTGCTTGTCCGCCTCGCCGGTCCCCTTCTGGATGCGGTTGATCAGCTCTTCGCGCTCCTTGGCCAGCGTCGGTGCGGATATCCGCGCCTGCGCGGCTCCGACGGTCACCACGAGCGCGGCCAGTACCAGACCGGCCGCCAGGCCCAACTTCGCCCGCAGGGTGCGCGGCAGCCCGCGCACGCCGGCTTCGGATTTGCGTGCGGCCGCCTCGGCGTACCCGTCGTCGAGGCTGTGATCCATCACGTTGGTCAGCAGCGACATGGACGCATCGGGGCGCGCGGCCGGCGGTTTCGGGGTGCTCCGATCGGGGCGCTGCTGCGACATGCCGCACATCGTCCCACGTCGGCCGCGCAGTCTCCCAACGGCCCCACCGGCGTGCCGATCAACGGCTCGCCGGTGGGGTCCGGATCAGCGGCCCGCGCTGTCGACCACGGCCGACCACTCGTCCAGCAGCTGCTGGGCGGAGTCGTCGTCCGGTCCTTCCGCCCACAGGTGGGTCACCGCCTCGGCCGGGTCCGGCAGCACCAGGATCCAGCGTCCGTCGGCCTCCACGACCCGTACGCCGTCCGTGGTGTCCACCTCCCGGTCACCGGCCGCCTCGACGACATGCCGCATGACCAGGCCCTTGACCGCCCAGGGGGTCGCCAGATCGCGGCGCAGTACATGCGCCCGCGGGATCCGCGCGTCGATCTGGCTGAGCGTGAGCTGGGTGCGCGCCACCAGGCCGATCAGCCGGACGAACGCGGCCGCGCCGTCGAAGACGGAGCTGAACTCCGGGATGATGAAGCCGCCCAGGCCGTCCCCGCCGAAGACCGTGCCGTCCGCCCGCCCCACCCGGGTCAGATCGTCCGGCGAGGTGGTCGTCCACTCCACCTGTGTGCCGTGGTACGCCGCCACCTGCTCGGCGATCCGGGTGGTGGTCACCGGCAGGGCCACCCGGCCGGTGCGCCGTTCGGCGGCGACCAGGTCCAGCATGACCAGCAGCGCGCGGTCGTCCTCGATGATCCGGCCGCGTTCGTCCACGAGCGAGAGTCGCTCGCCCACGGGGTCGAAGCGCACACCGAAGGCGGCCCGCGCCGAGGCCACGATCTCGCCGAGCCGGACGAGCCCGGAGCGCCGTGCCTCGGCGGTCTCGGTGGGCCGGGCTTCGTTGAGCCCGGGGTTGATGGTCAGGGAGTCGACCCCGAGCCGTCCCAGGAGGCTGGGCAGGACCAGGCCCGCGCTGCCGTTCGAGGCGTCCACGACGACCTTCAGCCCCGACTCGGCGATCCCGGTGGTGTCCACGGCCCGCAGCAACGACCCGGTGTACGAGTCGAAGACGCTCGCCGGGAAGATCAGGTCACCGATCTCGCCGGGGAAGGCGCGCCGGTACTCCTGACGGGCGTAGACCCGGTCGAGCTTGCGCTGCCCGGCCTGCGAGAGGTCGGCGCCCCGCTCGTCGAAGAACATGATGTCGACGGAGTCCGGTACACCTGGTGTCGTACGGACCATGATGCCGCCGGCGCTGCCGCGGGCGGTCTGCTGACGGGCGACGGGCAGCGGGACGTTCTCCAGGTCGCGTACGTCGATGGCGCTGGCCTGCAACGCGGAGATCACCGCGCGTTTGAGCGCCCGGGCACCACGGGAGTGGTCACGTGCGGTGGTGACCGTGGAGCCCTTCTTGAGCGTGGTGGCGTACGCCCCCGCGAGCCGTACGGCGAGTTCCGGGGTGATCTCGACGTTCAGGATCCCGGACACGCCGCGGGCGCCGAACAGATGCGCCTGGCCACGGGATTCCCAGATCACCGAGGTGTTGACGAACGCACCGGCCTCGATGGTCTTGAACGGATAGACCCGCACATTGCCCTGGACGATCGACTCCTCACCGATGAGGCATTCGTCGCCGATCACCGCGCCGTCCTCGATCCGGGCGGCCCGCATCACGTCGGTGTTCTTGCCGATCACACACCCGCGCAGATTGGTGTGCTGCCCGAGATAGACGTTGTCGTGCACCACGGCGCGGTGCAGGAAAGCACCGCTCTTCACGACGACATTCGAACCGACGACGGTGTGCTCGCGAATCTCCACGCCCGCTTCGACCTTGGCGTAGTCACCGATGTACAGCGGCCCGCGCAGCACCGCGTCCGGATGGACCTCGGCGCCCTCGGCGACCCATACTCCGGGCGAGATCTCGAAGCCGTCGATTTCGACATCGACCTTGCCCTCGAGGACATCGGCCTGGGCCTTCACATAGCTCTCGTGGGTGCCGACATCCTCCCAGTACCCCTCGGCGACATAGCCGTAGATCGGCTTGCCTTCCTTCATGAGCTGCGGGAAGACGTCACCGGACCAGTCGACCGGAACATCGGGCTCGAAGTAGTCGAAGACCTCCGGCTCCATCACGTAGATACCGGTGTTGACGGTGTCCGAGAAGACCTGGCCCCAGGTGGGCTTTTCCAGGAAGCGTTCGACCTTGCCGGCCTCGTCGACGATGGTGATGCCGAACTCAAGCGGATTGGGGACCCGCGTGAGGCAGACGGTGACGAGGGCGCCCTTTTCCTTGTGGAACCGGATCAGATCGGTGAGGTCGAAATCGGTGAGGGCGTCACCGGAGATGACGAGGAAGGCGTCGTCCTTGAGGGCTTCCTCGGCGTTCTTCACGCTGCCCGCGGTGCCGAGTGGCTTTTCCTCGTTGGCGTAGGTGAGCTCCATTCCGAGCTCTTCGCCGTCCCCGAAATAGTTCTTGACGAGCGAGGCAAGGAATTGCACGGTCACGACGGTCTCATTGAGACCATGCCGCTTCAGCAGCCTCAGCACATGCTCCATGATCGGCCTATTGGCGACCGGAAGCAGTGGCTTGGGCATGCTGGACGTCATGGGGCGAAGGCGTGTTCCCTCGCCGCCGGCCATCACAACGGCCTTCATGTCGGAAGCGTCCTCCTCATAAGAGACGACGGTCTTGCCGACTTCACTTGTCCAGATCGCCCACTGTTCCTGTGCTCGCGTACGGGCGCCGGCCCTTGCACAATCTGCCGGTTCGGAGAGCTCAGTCGGCTGTGGCGTCCGCCCTGATGAGTCGGCGGACCTGGACCACGTACAGGATCCCTGCCCACCAGTAGAGCGCCGTACCCCAACCTGCGAACGCCCATCCGAAAATAGCAGCGAGCGTGTGAAGCCAGCCACTTCCGTCGCTCAGCAGGAGCAACGGGAAGGCGTACATCAAGTTGAACGTAGCCGCCTTGCCCAGGAAGTTCACCTGGGGAGGGCCATATCCGTGACGCCCGAGGAATCCCACCGCGATCAGCAGCATCAGTTCGCGTGCCAGCAGGGCAGCGGTGAGCCAGACCGGCAGGATCTCGCGCCAGGTCAGGCCGACGAGGGTGGACAGGATGTAGAGGCGGTCGGCCGCCGGGTCCAGGATCCGCCCGAGGCTGCTGATCTGGTTCCAGCGCCGGGCGAGCTTGCCGTCCAGGTAGTCGCTGACGCCACTCAGCGCGAGGACCAGCAGCGCCCAGCGATCAGTATTCGGACCACCGAATACCGGCCAAAGGATCAACCACAGGAACACCGGCACGCCGGCGAGGCGAGCCATGCTCAGGATATTCGGGATGGTAAGGACGCGATCCGTCTGGACCCGCGTCTCCTGGACCTCCACCGCGGGGGCCTCCTGTGGGAAATGTGCCAATGGTGCCCCCTGACCTTACCTGGCCCGCCGGCCGCGCCGTACCGCGGGTCCCAAGATCACCGGAACGCGAAAAAGCCCCGCACCATAACGGTGCGGGGCTTTCCCACAAAGAAAGTTCGGCGGCGTCCTACTCTCCCACAGGGTCCCCCCTGCAGTACCATCGGC
>NZ_JBWKCJ010000037.1:0-57472 GCF_056436545.1 Streptomyces sp. NPDC043738
GCCTTGCCTCTCATCCTCTCCCTACCATCCCCGCCCTCTACCCTCCCCACCTGCTCGTCTTCCCCCCCCCCCCCCCCCCCCCCCCCCCCCCTCCCCCCCCCCCCCCCCCCCCCCCCCCCCCTGGGCCTCGGTGCTGTCCGAGGGCAGGGGGTGGGCGGGGCCGGTGGGGGCCGGCGGGCGGTCCGTCCGGGCCGCACGGAGCGGGCGATTCGTCTATACGATGGCGAAGTAATACAAATCGCCCGATTGATCCCTCATCGATCGTGCCCAGGAACCCCCTCGATCCCTCGCCGTACCCCCGTCCGAACAGGAGCATCCGGATGTCCGTCGTCAAGAGCACGCTGTCCGACGCAGACCGCACCACCGTCGGGCACGCGCTGCAGGGAGCACTCGTCGATCTGGTGGACCTCTCCCTCGTCGCCAAGCAGGTGCACTGGAACGTCATCGGCCCGCGATTCCGCTCCGTTCACCTCCAGCTCGACGATGTGGTCGCCAGTGCCCGGCTGCACGCCGACACGGTGGCCGAGCGGGCGTCCGCGATCGGGGTGTCCCCCGACGGGCGGGCCGCCACCGTCGCCAAGACCAGCGGCATCAACGAGGTACAGGACGGCTGGATCAAGGACGGCGAGGTGGTGCGGGCCATGGTGGGCGCGCTGGGCGCGATCATCACCCGGATGCGCGAGCGGATCATCGCCACCGCCGACCCGGACCCGGTCAGCCAGGACATCCTCATCGGTCTCACCGCCGACCTGGAGAAGCACCACTGGATGTTCCAGGCCGAGGCCCACCACTGAGCGGGGCTTGCGGTGGTGCCCGCGCGCCGGAAGTGCGCCGGTGCGCTCTCCCCCTCGACGGCAGGCCCCGTCTAGCGTCGGCCGGAGGAGGCACCCATGGCGAGGCGTGGATTCCCGGCCCGTGGCCCGGGCGGCCGGCTCACCACCCGTGAGCCGAACGGCCGGCGGCCGCGGGCCGTGCCGGGGCGCTGGATATCCGCGGCCCTCGTCGGGGGGCTGTGGTGGTGGGCGGTGGTCCGGCTGGCGGTGTGGCCGCAGTCGGCGGGGGTGGTCGAGGGGGCCGTGACGCTGGGCGGCTGGGGGCTGAGTCTGCTGCCGGTGCACTGCGTCCCGTGGACGGGGCGGCGTGAGGGCATGGGCCGGAGCGCCGTGGGCCGTGGGGTGCGCGGGATCCGGGCGGCGTTCACCAGGGCATCGCGACGCCGCCGTTCGGACGGAGGATCTGGCCGGTCGTAAAGGACGAGGCGTCGCTGACCAGATGGAGTACGGCGTGCGCGACGTCCTCGGGCTCGCCCACCCGCCCCAGTGGTGACATCCGGATCATCGGCCGCTCCGCCTGCTGCTGGGCCTCGGCGCCGTGGCGGTCGGTCATCGCCGTGCGTATCCAGCCCGGGGCGACGGCGTTGACGCGGATGCCGTGCCGGCCGACCTCCGCGGCCAGGGTCCTGGTGAGCTGTACGACGGCGGCCTTGGCGGCGCCGTAGCAGAGCAGGCCGGGTGCGCCGGTGTCGATCGCGCCGGAGGCCATGGTGACGACGGACCCCCGGGTGGCGGTGGCGATCATGGCGCGGGCCGCCTCCTGGCAGCCGTACAGCACGCCCTTGAAGTTGGTGTTCCAGACCCGGTCCAGATCCTCTTCCGCGGTCTCCAGCACGGGGGAGGAGTGCATGATCCCGGCGATGTTCGCCATCGCGTCGAGTCGGCCGGTGGTCTCGCGGGCGGCGGCGACCACGGCGGCTACCTGGTCGCGACGGGTGACGTCCAGGGGGTGCGGGTGCGCGGCGCCGCCGGACGCGGTGATGGCCGCGGCGGTCGCCCGGACGCCCGGCTCGTCGAGGTCCGCGCAGTGGACGGTGGCACCGGCCTCGGCGAGGAGCGCGGCGGTGGCCCGGCCGATGCCGCTCGCCGCGCCGGTGACGATCGCGGTGCGGCCCGTGAGGTCGTACGCGGTGAGGGGCATGACGCGAGGGTAGGGAGAGATCTGACGGGTCGTCAATTGGTGCGGGGGTGGGAATGCGGGTCAGGGGGCGGCGGTGGGCAGGTCGCCGGCCGGCGGGTCCGGCTGGCAGGCGGGGCACCAGTAGGTGACGCGTTCTTCCGCGGCGGGTTCCTGGCCGGTGGTGCGTACGGCGGTACCGCAGCGCAGACAGGGGCGGCCGGCCCGGCCGTAGACCCACAGCCGGCGGTCGGGGCGTGCGCTGGGGGTGGTGGTGCGGGCCGGGCGCCGTCTGTTGGCCTCCAAAAGCTTCCTGGCGAGCGCGGGAGCCCGCTCCGGGGCGGGCAGCTCGCCGACGGGGAGCCAGGGGGAGGCCCGCAGGACGAAGCACAGCTCGGACTTGTAGACATTGCCGATCCCGGCGAGATTGCGCTGGTCGAGCAGGGCCTCGCCGAGCGGCCGCTCCGGGGCGGCGAGCAGTCGGCGCAGGGCCTCGGCGCCGTCCCAGTCGGGGCCGAGGAGGTCGGGCCCCAGATGGCCGACGACCCGGGTCTCCTCGGTGGTGGGCAGGAGATCGAGGACGGGGAGGCGGTAGCCGACGGCGGTGTGCTCTTCGTTGCCGAGGATCGCCCTGATCTGGTGGGCCGGGCCGCCGCGCCAGCGCTCGTCGGGGCCGTAGATCTTCCAGGCGCCGTCCATCCGCAGATGGGAGTGCAGGGTCAGACCGCCCCCGAAGCGGGTGAGGAGGTGCTTGCCGCGGGAGACCACCGCCAGCACCTCGCGGCCGGTGAGGTCCACCGTCGCCAGCCGGGGAACGCGCAGGTCGCACCGGGTCAGCGGGCGGCCGGCCAGCGCTTCGTGGAGCCGCTGCGCCAAGCGCCAGACGGTGTCGCCTTCGGGCATGCCACCATCATGCCGGGAGGCGGCGCCGACCGGGCGGCCGGCTGAGGTCGTCAGCCCCGCAGCCGCAGCCCCCGAGGAGTCGGGTGGAAGCCGGCCGACTCCAGGGTGGCGGCGAAGGGGGAGGTGAGCGCCGCGGTGCCGTTGATGCGTTCGGTGGTGAGGGTGCCCACCGCGCCGGCGCGGGCGGCGTCGATGAGCGCCTCGACCGCGAGCCGGAGGCGGGGGTCGGTGGACGCCTGGGCCGGGTCATGGCCGAGCGGCCAGGCGAGCAGGGTCTTGCCGCCCCGCTCCATGTAGAGCGTCAGCTCACCGTCGACCAGGACGACCAGGGAACCCGCCTTGCGACCGGGCTTGTGGGTCGAGCCCTCCGGCGGGTCGGGCCAGGACAGGGCGGCACCGTAGGCGTTGGCCGGATCGGCGGCGGCCAGGACGACGGCCCGCTGCGGGCCGCCCGCGGAGCGCCCGCGGCCACCGACCGGCAGTGCCTCCTCGACGTCGCCCGTACGCTCCCGCTGGTTGCTCACCGCCCGCAGCCGGTCCACCGCGCCGTCCATCGCGAACTGGGCGGCGCCCAGCCCTTCGACGACATAGCCGCGACGGGCCTGACCGGACTCCTCGAACGCGGCCAGCACGCGGTACGCCGCGGAGAAGCCGCCCGCCACCCCCTCGGCGGCCACCGCCCCGCGGGTGACGATGCCGTGCCGGTCCAGGAGCGTGCGCGCCAGGGCGTGGGCGCGGTGGGTGGCGTCCGCCTCGGGGGCCGGCAGCAGCGACCAGCGGCCGCCCACGGTCGGCGGGCCGGAGCGGGAGGCGGTGGGGCGGCCGCGACCCGCCGCCGCGGTCAGCGACCCGTATCTGCCGCGGGGGACGGCCCGCCGGGCACGGTGGGCGGTCGAGCCGGCCGTGCGGCCCGATCCCAGCAGGGCGCGCATCGGGGCGAGGGTGTCGTTGGTCAGCCGGCCCGACCAGGCCAGATCCCACAGGGCGTCGGCCAGTTGGGGGTCGGTGGCATCGGGGTGGGTGGTGGCCCGGACCTGGTCGGCGAGCTGGCGGAAGAACAGGCCGTACCCCGGGGCGAGGGCGGCGAGCAACGACTCGTGCAGGGCGGTGAGTTCCAGCGGGAGGGGCGGCGGGAGCAACAGCGGGGCGGAGTCGGCGAGATGGAGGGAGAGCCAGCCGTCCTTGCCGGGGAGCGCGCCGGCGCCGGCCCACAACACCTCGCCGGTGGCGGTGAGTTCGTCCAGCAGGGCGGGGGTGTAGCCGCCGACGCGGGACGGCAGCACCAGCTTCTCCAGGGCGGAGGCCGGCACCGGCGCGCCCTGCAGCTGCTCGATGGCGCGCACCAGGCCGTCGATACCGCGCAGGCCGTACGACGCGCCGGCCGGCGGCGCCGGATGCCCGGCAGGCGGCGCCGGGCGGGGGGCGCCGACGTGCTGCCACTGGGGGAGGAAGGCGGCGAGCGCTGCGGGCGGCACCGGTTCGAGCTCCTCGCGCAGCGCGGCGAGCGAGCGGCGGCGCAGCCTGCGCAGCACCTGCGCGTCGCACCACTCCTGGCCGATGCCCGCGGGGTGGAACTCCCCCTGGACGACCCGGCCGGCGGCCGCGAGGCGGTGCAGCGCGCCGTCGGTGACGGCCGTGCCGAGGCCGAAGCGGGCGGCCGCCTGCTCGGAGGTGAACGGGCCGTGCGTACGGGCGTAGCGGGACAGCAGGTCGCCGAGCGGGTCCTTGACCGGTTCGGTGAACGACTCCGGGACGCCGACCGGCAGCGCCGTACCCAACGCGTCGCGCAGCCGGCCGGCATCCTCGACGGCGGCCCAGTGGTCGGCGCCGGCGATCCGCACCGCGATGGCGCGGCGGGCGGCGGCCAGCTCCCTGGTCCACGCCGGATCCGCGCCGCGCTCGGCCAGCTCCGCGTCCGTCAGCGGACCCAGCAGCCGCAGCACGTCGGCGACGCCCTCGACGTCCTTGACGCGCCGGTCCTCCGTCCGCCACTGCAGCTCGCGCTCCAGCTCGGCCAGCACCTCCGCGTCCAGCAGCTCGCGCAGCTCGGCCTGGCCCAGCAACTCGGCGAGCAGCCGGGAATCCAGCGACAGCGCGGCGGCGCGGCGCTCGGCGAGCGGGGAGTCGCCCTCGTACAGGAACTGCGCGACATAGCCGAACAGCAGCGAGCGGGCGAACGGGGACGGCTCGGGGGTGGTGACCTCCACCAGGCGGACCCGGCGGGCCTCGATGTCGCCCATCAGCTCCGTCAGGCCCGGCACGTCGAAGACGTCCTGGAGGCATTCGCGGACGGCCTCCAGCACGATGGGGAAGGACCCGAACTCGCTGGCCACCTGGAGCAGCTGGGCGGCGCGCTGGCGCTGCTGCCACAACGGTGTGCGCTTGCCGGGGCTGCGTCGCGGCAGCAGCAGGGCACGGGCGGCGCATTCGCGGAACCGGGCGGCGAACAGCGCGGACCCGCCCACCTGGTCCGTGACGAGCTGATCGACCTCACCCTGGTCGAAGGCGACGTCGGCGGCCCCCACGGGGGACTGCTCCGGGTCGTACTCCGCGCCGCGGGCCACCAGACCCGGGTCGCCCGACAGGTCGAAGCCGCCGTCCCCGTCGAGGAGGTCGAGGCCCATCAGGTCGGCGTCCGGCAGCCGCAGTACGATGCCGTCGTCGGCGTGCATCACCTGGGCGTCCATGCCGTAGCGCTCGGCGAGGCGGGCACCGAGGGCCAGCGCCCAGGGGGCGTGGACCTGCGCGCCGAAGGGGGAGTGGATGACCACCCGCCAGTCGCCGAGCTCGTCGCGGAACCGCTCGACGACGATCGTACGGTCGTCGGGGACATGGCCGCAGGCCTGCTTCTGCTCGGCGAGATAACCCAGCACATTGGACACCGCCCAGGCGTCCAGCCCGGCGGCGGACAGCCGGGCCCCGGCGTCCTTTGGGCCGAGCGAGCCGATCTCCCTCAGGAACGCGCCCAGCGCACGGCCCAGCTCCAGGGGGCGGCCCAGCTGGTCGCCCTTCCAGAACGGCAGCCGGCCGGGGACTCCCGGGGCGGGGGTGACCAGCACCCGGTCGCGGGTGATGTCCTCGATGCGCCACGACGTCGTGCCGAGCGTGAAGACATCGCCGACACGGGACTCGTAGACCATCTCCTCGTCCAGCTCGCCCACCCGGCGCCCGCCGCCGCCCTTGCCGGAGTCACCGCCGGCGAGGAACACGCCGAACAGGCCGCGGTCGGGGATCGTGCCACCGGACGTGACGGCCAGGCGCTGGGCCCCGGGGCGGCCCGTGACGGTCTGCGCGACGCGGTCCCACACCAGGCGCGGCCGCAGCTCGGCGAAGGCGTCCGAGGGGTAGCGGCCGGCGAGCATGTCCAGCACGGCCGTGAACGCCGACTCGGGGAGCGCCGCGAAGGGGGCCGCCCGCCGGACGACGGCCAACAGCTCCTCGACGTCCCAGGTGTCCATCGCGGCCATGGCGACGAGCTGCTGGGCGAGCACGTCCAGCGGATTGGCGGGCACCCGCAGCGCCTCGATGGCGCCCGAGCGCATCCGTTCGGTCACCACGGCCGCCTGCACCAGATCGCCGCGGTACTTGGGGAAGACGATGCCCGTCGAGACCGCGCCGACCTGATGTCCGGCCCGGCCGACCCGCTGCAGCCCGGAGGCGACCGACGGCGGCGACTCGACCTGGACGACCAGGTCGACCGCGCCCATGTCGATGCCCAGCTCCAGACTGGAGGTGGCGACCACGGCCGGCAGCCGGCCCGCCTTCAAGTCCTCCTCCACCTGGGCGCGTTGCTCCTTGGACACCGAGCCGTGGTGGGCGCGGGCCAGCAGCGGCGGCGCCCCCTTGGCGGCGCCGGACTCGGCCATCAGCTCCGCCGGGGAGTGGTGCTCGGGGAGCGCCTCGCCCGTGGCGCGCTCGTAGGCGATCTCGTTCAGGCGGTTGCACAACCGCTCCGCCAGACGGCGGGAGTTGGCGAAGACGATCGTGGAGCGATGGGCCTGGACGAGATCGGCGATCCTCTCCTCGACCTGCGGCCAGATGGAGGGCTTCTCGCCCGTGTCGCCCTCCTGGACCGGTGAGCCGCCCAGCTCGCCCATGTCCTCCACCGGGACGACCACCGACAGGTCGAAGCGCTTCCCGGACGGCGGCTGGACGATCTCCACCCGGCGCCGGGGGGACAGATAGCGGGCCACCTCCTCCACCGGACGCACCGTCGCCGACAGCCCGATCCGGCGCGCGGGACGGTCCAGCAGCTCGTCCAGCCGCTCCAGGGAGAGCGCGAGATGCGCACCGCGCTTCGTGCCGGCGACCGCGTGCACCTCGTCCACGATCACCGTCTCGACGCCCGCCAGCGCCTCCCGGGCCGAGGACGTCAGCATCAGGAACAGCGACTCGGGGGTCGTGATGAGGATGTCCGGCGGGCGGTTGGCGATCGACCGGCGCTCCGCGGGCGGCGTGTCCCCCGAGCGGATGCCGACCTTGATGTCGGGCTCCGGCAGCCCGAGCCGGACCGACTCCTGCCGGATTCCCGTCAGGGGGCTGCGCAGATTGCGCTCGACGTCCACGGCCAGCGCCTTCAGCGGCGAGACGTACAGCACCCGGCAGCGCTTCTTCGGCTCGGCGGGCGGGGGAGCGCTCGCCAGCGCGTCCAGCGACGCGAGGAAGGCGGCGAGGGTCTTGCCGGATCCCGTCGGCGCCACCACCAGGACGTCCGAGCCCGCGCCGATCGCCCGCCAGGCACCCTCCTGTGCGGCGGTGGGCGCGCTGAACGCCCCGGCGAACCATCCACGGGTCGCGGGAGAGAACGAGTCGAGCGCTGCCTTGGCCATGTCCCCCATCGTGCACCGCGCCACTGACAACGCGGTCCCCGCGCGGGCCGCCGGCCGCCCCGGCGGGGCCCGCGACACCCGTCCACGCTGTGGACGCCCAGGTCGGGAGCCCTCCGGACCGATCACAATGGGGGCATGGTCACGGGCAGCGGGGACGGCGCGGCGACCGGGGGCGGCCCCGGCGCGGACGCCACGCCGCGGGCGCGCGGGGAGTGGGCGCGCCACTGGCGGTACGCCGGGCTGCCCGGCCTGGACCTGCTGCGCGCCCGTTACGTCCGGCACTCCTTCCCCCGCCACGCCCACGACGGCTACGTCGTCTGCGCGGTCACTTCCGGCATCGAGGAGGTCGGGCTCCAGCAGGGCACCGTCCGGGCCGGCCACGGCGGCATCGTGATGATCAACCCGGAGGTCGCGCACACCGCGCGGGCCGGCGCCCCCGAGGGCTGGGCCTACGCCACCCTCTACCCGTCGCCCGAGGTCGTCGCCGAGATAGCCGAGGAGACCACGGCCCTGCGCGGCACCGCCGGGTTCACCCGGACCACCGCCGAGGACCCGCACCTCGGCCGCATGATCACCGAGGTCCACGGAGCCGCCGAGGCCGGCAACGCGCTCGCCGCCGACAGCCTGCTGCGGATCGCCGTCGCCCGGCTGCTGCGCCGCTACGGAGGCCCGCTCCCGGCGCGTACGCCGCGCAGCGCGGGCGCACGGACCGCCGACCTGGCCCGGGCCCTCCTGGAGGAGCGGATGGCCGACCCGCCCTCCCTGGAGCAGCTGGCGCAGGAGCTCGGCACCAGCCCGTTCGCGCTGCTGCGGGCCTTCAAAGGCGCGTACGGGATGCCCCCGCACACCTGGCTCACCGATGCCCGGGTGCGCCGGGCCCGCAGGCTCCTGGAGGCGGGCCGCACCCCCGCGCAGACCGCCGTCGAGGTCGGCTTCAGCGATCAGCCGCATCTGAACCGGCACTTCACCCGCATCGTCGGGGTGCCGCCCGGCGCGTACCGCAGGGAGCGGTCGGCCTAGGCCCTGCTGCCCCATCGGGCCGACCCCAGGTGCGCTCCCGGGCCGCAAGAACGTACAAGACCACCGAGGGCGCGCGCTCCTAAGGTCCAGGCGTGCCAGAAAAGACAGAGATACGCCCCGCGGGCCCCACCGCGCCGCCGGGACCGGCGGCCGCCGCGAAGCCCGACTCCGCCGTCATCAGGGACGCCCTCGGCGTCGGTATCGCCGTCGGACTCTCCGGATTCGCCTTCGGAGTGACCTCGGCCGGAGCCGGCCTCAGCCTGCTGCAGACGTGTGCGCTCAGCCTGCTGGTGTTCACCGGCGCCTCGCAGTTCGCCCTCGTGGGCGCGCTCGCCGCGGGCGGCAACCCGTTCACCGCCGCGGCCGGCGCCTTCTTCCTGGGGACCCGCAACGCGTTCTACGGTCTGCGGCTGTCCACCGTCCTCGGCTACCGGGCAGGCGTCAGACCCTTCGCCGCCCACTGGGTCATCGACGAGACCTCCGCCGTCACCCTGGCCCAGCCCGACCGCCGCAGCGCCCGGCTGGGCTTCACCGTCACCGGGCTGAGCCTGTACGCCCTGTGGAACCTCACCACCTTCGCCGGCGCGCTGGGCGCCGAGGCGCTCGGCGACACCGACGCCTGGGGCCTGGACGCGGCCGGGCCCGCGGTCTTCCTGGCGCTCCTCGCACCGATGCTCAAGACGGCCGTCGAGCGGGCCGCGGCCGGGCTGGCCGTGGTGGTGCTCATGGTGACGCTGCCGCTGCTGCCCACCGGCGTCCCGGTCCTGCTCGCGGCGCTGGCCGCACCCGCCGTCCTCGCCGTACAGGGGCGCCGCGAACGGGCGGGCGCGGCGCGGGGGCCGGGCGCCGGCCGGGCCGGCACCGCCGCGCGCCGCAACGGCGGCGCGGGCGGCCACACCACCACTGAGGAGGACCGGGCATGAGCGTGTGGATCGCGATCGCCCTCACCGCCGTCGGCTGCTACCTGGTCAAGTACCTCGGCCTGTCGGCGCCGGCCGGCGTACTGGAGCGGCCGCTCGTCAAGCGGCTGGCCGCACTGCTGCCGGTGGCCCTGCTGGCCGCGCTCACGGCCCAGCAGACCTTCAGCGACGGCCGGTACCTGATGCTCGACGCCAAGGCGGCGGGCGTGGCCGCCGCGGCCGTCGCGCTCGCCCTTCGGGCGCCGTTCCTGCTGGTCGTCGGCGTGGCCGTGGTCGTCACCGCCGGGGTACGGGCACTGACCGGGTGATCGCGGCGGGGCTTGCCGGGCCGGGGCGGGCGGTGCCCGGCGGCCGCCACCGCCGGCCCGGCACCTGCGGGCGGGCGCTCAGCCGAGGGGCCGCCCGTAGGCCCGCAGGGTCAGCAGCGCCTTGAGCGTCACCATCGGGCGGCCCTCCAGCGCCGTCCCCGGAGCCCACACCCGCCAGTTGACCGGCCAGCCGCCGTCCTCCTCCTGGAGGGCGGCGAGGTGGTCCAGGGACCGGTCCATCTCCTCGTCGGTGAACCAGCCGCGGGCCAGCGAGTCGGGCGCCGCCGCGAAGTCGTACGCCAGGTGGTGCTCCCCGGGGGCGTACCCCTGCGCCACCGGGACGTCCGCGGCGCGCTCGGGGTCCAGCAGCACCAGACCCTGCTCCCGTACGAGCCGGCCCAGCCGCGCGGCCGCCGCGGCGGCCCGCGGCCGGTCCGGGGCACCGTCCAGGAAGGCCACCGCCGCCTCCACCTCGTACGGATGGGTCTCCTTCAGGGACTCCACGGCCGCCCAGCAGTAGTCCGTGGCCCGGAACAGCCAGGCGTGCCACACCGCGTTGCGGTGCAGCGTCCCCACCACGGGGCCGGTGGCCAGCAGAGCGCTCGGCGGATCGTCGACCACCGGGATCCACGGCGCGGCCGGATAGCCCCGCAGCGAGGGGTCCAGCGCGGGCAGCGCGCCCTGCGGCGTCGAGATCTTCGTCAGATAGCGGCAGATCCGCTCCACCTGGCGGCCGTCGCAGCGCCCGATCTGATCGAGGACCTTCAGGGCGTGCGCGGTGTGCAGCGGCTGGCTGACGGGGCCGCGCAGATCGGGCTCCAGGGCGTGGCCGAAGCCGTCGTCGTCATTGCGGTACGCGGCGAGCGCGGTCTCGACCGGGTCTGCCCCGCCGCCGAGGAAGTGGTACTCGAAGAGCCGCTGCTCCAGCACCCGGGCGGTCAGCCAGACGAAGCGCTCGGCGCGCGCCAGAGGGGTCGAGGTGGGGCTTGCGTTTTCGGCCATGGCCCGACGGTAGGGCCGAAACCCCCCGGTGGCACCGGCTCGGGCACCGCTGCCCTCCCAGGGCGGGATACTGGAGGCATGCGGTTGACGGTCTTCTGGCAGCGGATGGCGGATCACTTCGGCGCGGGCTACGCCGACTCCTTCGCGCGCGATCATGTGATGTCCGGCCTCGGCGGCCGGACCGTCCACGAGGCGCTGGACGCGGGCTGGAGCGCCAAAGAGGTGTGGCGGGTGGTCTGCTCGGTGATGGACGTACCGCACGACAAGCGCTGAGCGGCCGGGCCGGGATCCGGCCTCGTCGCCCGCCTCGCCGGGCTTCGTCGCCGACGCCGTCGTGCACCCCCGCCGTCACCGGAGCCCCGCCCCGCCGACCCGGTGGGAAAGCCCCGAAGGCCGGGCATCGCGGACGCGGCCACGGCCCAGAACCGGGATTGTCGGCGCGGTACGCGACACTTGGCTGCGTGCCCGTGTCTGATGAGATCACCAGCAACGACGTTCCACGGCCCGAGGACCGGCGTGCGGACCCGCCCGAGGCGTCGCGGCCCGATGCGCGGATGCCGCGCTGGCTGCCGCGCGCCATGGTGCTCGCGCTCGCCCTCGTGGGGTGCTACCAACTCGCCATCTGGGGATTCCACCAGCTGATCACGCTGCTGCTGAACGTGCTGATCGCGTTCTTCCTCGCGCTGGCCGTCGAGCCGGCCGTCGACTGGATGGCGGCCCGCGGTATGCGGCGCGGGCTGGCGACCGGGCTGGTGTTCCTGGGGATCCTGGTCGCCGCGGCCGGCTTCTTCGCGCTCCTGGGCTCCATGCTCGCCGGCCAGATAGCCACGATGGTGGAGGAGTTCCCGCAGTATCTGGACTCCGTCATCAGCTGGATCAACAGCACCCTGCACACCCACCTGTCGCGGGTCGAGGTGCAGAACAACCTGCTGCGGTCCGACTGGCTGCAGAAGTACGTCCAGGACAGCGCCAACAACGTGCTGGCCGTCTCCGCGACGGTGCTGGGCAGCCTGTTCAACCTCCTGACGGTGGCCCTGTTCTCGTTCTACTTCGCCGCCGACGGCCCCCGGCTGCGCCGTGCCCTGTGCTCGGTGCTGCCGCCCCGCCGCCAGACCGAGGTGCTGCGCGCCTGGGAGATCGCCGTGGCCAAGACCGGCGGCTACCTCTACTCCCGCGGTCTGATGGCGCTGATATCCGGCCTGGCGCACTACGTCCTGCTGGAGCTGATGGGCGTCCCGTACGCCCCCGCCCTGGGCATGTGGGTGGGCCTGGTCTCCCAGTTCATACCGACCATAGGCACGTATCTGGCGGGCGCGCTGCCCATCCTGATCGCGTTCACCGTCGATCCCTGGCACGCCCTGTGGGTCTTCGGCTTCGTCGTGATCTACCAGCAGTTCGAGAACTACCTCCTGCAGCCGAGGATCACCGCCAAGACGGTGGACATCCATCCCGCCGTCGCCTTCGGATCGGTCGTCGCCGGTACGGCCCTGATGGGCGCGGTGGGCGCGCTCATCGCCATCCCGGCGACGGCGACCCTGCAGGCCTTCCTCGGCGCCTACGTCAAGCGCTACGACGTCCCCGACGACCTGCGGGTCCACGGCAGAACCCGCCGCAGGCGCGGCGCCCGCCTCCGCGCCCTCATCCGCCGCACCCCGCACGACGCAGCGCCCGCGTCCTCGCGGGAGGCCCCGGCGACGGCCGTCGCCCCGGGCGACGCGGAGACCACCCCCACCGAGGGGGACCAGGCCGGCCGGAGCGGTCGCTGAGGCGGCCCTCCTGGGCGCGGGCCGGCGCCCTACCCGTCGTACTCCCGGTCGTGGAGGGGGGGCATTGGGCAGCTGGCTGTCCAGGGACTCGCGGTAGCGGACGCAGCCGCGCAGGAAGCGCGGCCACGGCGGCACCGCCACGTCCGGCTCCACGCCCTCCGGCAGCAGGCCCCACAGCCGGGGGTGGTGCCAGCACAGGTCATGCCCCGAGCTGTCCCGGTGCGCACGGATGCCCGTACGCAACCGCCGCACCTCGGCCGCCAGTTCGTCCCGGCTCAGCCGGTCCAGATCGTCGTCCAGCCTCACGGCCACACGCTAGGCGTCCGGGAACCCGGGCGTGCCCCACCGCACCGCGTCCGGCCGACCGGATCCCCCCTATGGCGCCGCCCGGCACCACAGCGGGGCGCGAGCTGCCCGAGCCGGGAGCGGCTCCCACGGGGCTTCAGGACTGCCGGAAGGGGCCGTCGTCCGCGAAGGCGTGGGCGGCGAAGCGCTTGCCCATCCGGCGGTATGCGGCGGCGCCGGGGTGGAGGCCGTCGGCCAGGTCGGCCGCCTCGTCGGGGCCGAGCAGCTCGCGCCCGTCGAGATAGTGGAGGCGGGGATCGCGGGTCCGCCGGGCCGCCACGATCCGGGAAAGCTCGGCGCGGACCACCGTCAGCGACAAGGCCCCACCGGCCACATCGGCAGGGTCGCCCAGGGCGGTGATCCTCCCGTCCGGGCCCGTCGCGGCCGGGCCGGGGGACTCCTCCAGAGCCGGACAGCTCACCGGGGACATCACCAGCAGCGGGGTGTCCGGGTGCCCCTCCCGGATCGTGTCCAGGAATCCGTGCACCGCCGGGCCGAACGTCCGCAGCCGGAAGGCGGCCAGGCCCACGATGTTGATGCCCACCTTGAGGCTGATCAGGTCGGCGGGCATATCGCGGATCGTCCGGGCGACATAGGGGTCCAGCATCTCGTTGCCCGCCTGGCTGAGGTTGATCACCTCCACTCCTCCGAGCGCGGCCGCCACCACCGGCCAGGTGCCGGTCGGGCCGTCGGCCTCGAGGCAGTGGCTGATGGAGCTGCCGTGGTGCACCCAGCGGCGCCGGCCGTCCGGCAGCGGTGCCAGCACTTCGCCGTCGGCGCGCAGTGCCACCAGTTCCGTGGGGGTCTGCTGCGGCAGCCACAGCTCGACGTTCTTCATGCCGGCCGGCAGCCCGGTGAACCGTACGGTCCCCGGCTTCCCCGGGACCAGGCGCTGCGCGCCACCGGGGCTCGCCATCCGCAGCACATTGCCCACCGGCGCTTGTTGTCGCCCGGCCGGGGCGCCGTCCACCACCAGTTCCAGCATCCCCGTCGGGCGCGGCCCGGGTTCGGTGTCGAGCTGACCCGTGGAGGTGAGCACCTCGAACTCGAGCTCCCGCGCATCGGTGCGGAACACCAGCCGCACGCCCGAGGGCATCAGCGTCACCCCGTAGACCGACGGGTCCTGGTACTGCTCCTTGGTCCACGCCGGCAGCCGGCGCGGCATCACCCCCGTCTGCGTGCTCTCCAGGTCCAGCGCGCCCCGTACCTCCACCGGCCCGCCCACCAGGGGAACCGCTTGCATCGCCACCGTCACCGCTCCTCAGACGTCCTCAGGGCCGGATGCGGGTGCGCACCCGCGACTGCCCCCACCGCCACCCTGGCACACCGGCACTCCGCGCCACCCGGACTTCGTCGGTGGACCGTGTGCGGCTCAATCAGCCGATCGCCGGTCGTCGGAGTAGACCACCAGCGTCTGTTCCGGCTGTTCGGCCAGGTGGAAGGCGGTGTAGGCGAAGTCGACCACCCCGCGTCCCGGGCGCCGCAGCCGCTTGCGTCCGCCGTGCCGGGCCTGCACGTCGTACCGCGGCCACCAGGCACGCACTTCCGGGCTGCCCGCCTTCAGCTCGTCGACCAGCCCGGTGTACCGGGGGTCGCCCGGGTGGCGTCCGGCCAGCGCCCTCAGCCGGGCGAGCAGGCCGCGGGCCTCGACCTCCCAGTCGACCAGAACGTCCCGGGCGGCAGGTTCGAGGAACACCCAGCGGGCGAGGTTCGCCGGCCGGTCCGCCGCCGCGGTGAGGTGCGGGAACAGTTCGTCGGCCGCCCGGTTGTAGCTGAGCACGTCGTAGTTGCCGCCGATGATGTAGGCCGGATGCGGCTGGAGCAGGAGGGGGACGGCCGCCACCTCGGCGGCGAGCGGCTCGGGTTCCCCGGTCTCGGCCGCAGCCGTGTGACCGGCGAGCCGAAAGAGATGACCGCGCTCGTACCCGTCGAGCTGCAGCGCCGAGGCGAGGGCGTCGAGCACCTGGTCCGAGGCGCGGATGTCCCGGCCCTGCTCGAGGTACGTGTACCAGGTGGCGCTGATCCCGGCGAGCAGCGCGAGTTCCTCCCGGCGCAGGCCCGGGGTCCGCCGTCGGCCGGTCTGTGGCAGTCCGACCTGGTCAGGGGCGATCCGCTCCCTGCGGCTGCGAAGGAAAGCGCCCAGCTCACGGCGCTGATCCGGCTGTGTCTGCATGGTGATGGCACCCCTGGTTCCAGAATAAACACGTTCTGGATACCAGGCTAAAGTGGATCCCGAGTGGGCGGTACGGCGCTCACCGATGACCTCTGCGGGTCACCGGCAACCGGTGGTTCAGAAGGAACGACCGGTGGTTCAGAAGGAAATGGAAGAGGCGGACATCGTGTCGGGAATCGACGGCAAGGTCGTGGCGATCACGGGAGCCGGCAGCGGCATCGGCGAGGCGACCGCGCTGCTGCTTGCCGGGCGAGGCGCGCGGCTCGTCCTGGGCGCACGCCGCTCCGAGCGCCTCGCGGAGCTGGTGGCGCGGATCGAGGAGTCGGGCGGCACGGCCGTGCAGACCCGCACGGACGTGACACGGCGGGACGACCTGCACGCCCTGGTCGCCCTCGCCTGCGAGCGATTCGGTCGGCTCGACGTGCTGGTCGGCAACGCGGGGGTCGGCGCGGTCTCGCCTCTGGACGATCTGCGGGTCGAGGAGTGGGACCGGATGGTCGACGTCAACGTCAAGGGTGTGCTGCACGGAATCGGCGCCGCGTTGCCGGTCTTCCGGGCCCAGGGCGCGGGCCACTTCGTCACCATCGCCTCCACGGCCGCATTTCGCATCGTGCCGGCCATGGCGGTCTACGCCGGTACGAAGTTCGCGGTCCGCGCCATCTGCGAAGGCTTGCGCCAGGAAGCCGGCGACTCCCTGCGGGTGACCACCGTCTCGCCCGGCGCGGTAGGGACCGCCTTCGCCGAGGCGTCGACGAATCCGCGGGTCCGAGCAGAGATCACGGAGATGCGGGACCGGATCGCGATCCCGCCCGAGGCGATCGCCCGAGCCGTCGCCTTCGCCATCGAGCAGCCTGCGACCGTCGACGTGAACGAGATCGTCGTCCGGCCCACCGCCCAGAGCTGACCCCGCTCGAGTGCGCGGCGCATTTCAGGCCAGCGGCCGCGGCACCCTTGCTCTCTGCCGGGGAACCGGGCCGGGGCTCTCCGTCGGGGAACCGGGCCGGGTGGGGCGGGCGTTGTGCCGGCATGATCCTCATGTTGGCCGTCTGCCTGTTGATGGCGTCCGTGATCGTCGTGCCGCTGGTGCTTTCCGGGACCCGGCGCCTGGTGCTGCGCACCGGCCGCCCCCGGTGGCTGCGGCGGCTCGTGTGCACACTGACGACGGGCGGGGGCGGCAGCGGAGCGGGGGCGGCCGTCGCCGACGAGCTGGCCGCGGCCCTGAACCCGAACAAGCGGGTGGAGATCGAGCAGCGCCGCACGGAGCGGTTGGTACGCCACGACGGCGAGGCCGGTGCACCGCCACACTCCACCGGGGTGGACCTGACCACGGGGCGGGCGGTGATCAGGCGCCGCTAGACCTCTCGGGAGGAACGGGCGACCGCCGCGCCGGCAGGTCCGGGTGCGGCAGCCCGGGCAGCGGGGGTACCGAGTGGACCGCTTGACAGTAAAATCGAACATCCATTCTTATGGGGTGTCCGGCCCGTGATTCCGGGGATTTCGCGGAGTTATCCACAGGCTGGAGCCGGGTCCGGGCGCATTGTCAGTGGCAGGCGTTAGCGTCATGGACGTGAAGCGATCGACTCAAGCAAATCGGGTGGAACCCATGGCAGGCACTGACCGCGAGAAGGCGCTGGACGCCGCGCTCGCACAGATTGAACGGCAATTCGGCAAGGGCGCCGTGATGCGCATGGGGGAGCGGTCGAAGGAGCCCATCGAGGTCATCCCCACCGGCTCCACCGCCCTCGACGTCGCGCTCGGCGTCGGCGGCCTCCCCCGCGGCCGCGTCATCGAGGTCTACGGTCCGGAGTCCTCCGGTAAGACGACCCTGACCCTGCACGCCGTCGCGAACGCCCAGAGGGCCGGCGGCTCCGTCGCGTTCATCGACGCCGAGCACGCCCTCGACCCGGAGTACGCCAAGAAGCTCGGTGTGGACACCGACGCCCTGATCCTGTCCCAGCCGGACAACGGCGAGCAGGCCCTGGAGATCACGGACATGCTGGTCCGCTCCGGCGCACTCGACCTCATCGTGATCGACTCCGTCGCCGCCCTGGTGCCGCGGGCCGAGATCGAGGGCGAGATGGGCGACTCCCACGTCGGCCTCCAGGCCCGGCTGATGAGCCAGGCCCTCCGCAAGATCACCAGCGCGCTCAACCAGTCCAAGACCACCGCGATCTTCATCAACCAGCTCCGCGAGAAGATCGGCGTGATGTTCGGCTCGCCGGAGACCACGACCGGTGGCCGCGCGCTGAAGTTCTACGCCTCGGTGCGTCTCGACATCCGCCGTATCGAAACCCTCAAGGACGGCACGGAAGCGGTCGGCAACCGCACCCGCGTCAAGGTCGTCAAGAACAAGGTCTCCCCGCCGTTCAAGCAGGCCGAGTTCGACATCCTCTACGGCCAGGGCATCAGCCGTGAGGGCGGCCTGATCGACATGGGCGTGGAGCACGGCTTCATCCGCAAGTCCGGCGCTTGGTACACCTACGAAGGCGACCAGCTCGGCCAGGGCAAGGAGAACGCCCGCAACTTCCTCAAGGACAACCCGGATCTCGCCAACGAGATCGAGAAGAAGATCAAGGAGAAGCTGGGTATCGGCGTCAAGCCGCAGGACCCGGCGGCGGAGCCCGGCGCGGATGCCGCGGGCGCGGCCGCCGAGCCGGCCGCCGCGGCCCCGGCACCGGCGGCCAAGGGCGCAAAGGCTTCCAAGGCCGCCGCGGCCAAGAGCTAGTCCGCCATGACACGGCGAACGGAATGGCCGGACAGCGAGGACAGGACCGCCCGCGCTGCCGGTGACGCCGAGACCCGTAGCGGCCGCAGGGGCCGTGATGGCCATGAGAACAGCGGTGGTTCCGCCTCGTCGAGGGCCGAGCCGGGACCACCGCGTACGCCCGAGGAGCAGGCGCGGGCCATCTGCCTGCGCCTGCTCACCGGGAATCCGCGTACGCGCAAGCAGTTGGCGGACGCCCTGCGCCGGCGGGGCATCCCCGACGAGGCCGCAGAAGAGGTGCTGTCCCGCTTCGAGGACGTCGGGCTGATCGACGATGCGGCTTTCGCCGACGCCTGGGTGGAGTCCCGCCACCACGGGCGCGGCCTGGCCCGGCGCGCGCTGGCCCGCGAACTGCGCACCAAGGGGGTGGACTCCGCCCTGATCGATGTGGCCGTCGGCCGCCTCGACTCCGAACAGGAGGAGTCCACCGCCCGCGAGTTGGTCGACCGCAAGCTGCGCGCCACCAGAGGGCTGGACCGCGAGAAGCGTCTCCGCCGCCTGGCCGGAATGCTGGCCCGCAAGGGCTACCCGGAGGGCCTCGCCCTCCGCGTCGTCAAACGGGCCCTGGAGGAGGAAGGCGAGGATCCGGAACTGCTGGAGTACCACCTGCCGGACGACTGACCGGGCGGCCGGACGCCGACGGCCGATGCTCGACCGGGCAGGCGGGCAGCCGGCAGCCGGACAGCCGTAGCCCGGCACCAGGCGGTCCGACAGCCATACCGCCGGGGACGACGGGGACGACGGGCACGACGGGGAGGGGAACGGGGCGCAAGCCGGCCCCACGAGGCCAGCCCCATACTGGCAACCCCACGAGGTCAGCCCCGTACCGGCAATCCCACGAGGCCAGCCCCATTCATACTGGCAACCCCACGAGGTCAGCCCCGCCAGGCCAGCCCCGTACCGGCAACCCCACGAAGCCAGCCCCGCCAGGCCAGCCCCGTACCGGCAACTTTGCGAGGCCAGCCCCGCCAGGTCAGCCCGCATCGCCCCGCCAGGTCAGCCCCGCACCGGCAACCCCGCCTTTCGCCAGGCCTGGAAGCCGCCCGTCAGGTCGGTTGCCCGATGGAGGCCCAGTTGGCGGAGGGAGAGGGCGGCGAGCGTGGACGCATAGCCCTCGTTGCAGATGACGATGACCGGCAGGTCATGGTGGGTGGCCTGCGGGGCCCGGTGTTCGCCGGTGGGGTCCAGGCGCCATTCGAGTTCGTTGCGTTCCACGATCAGGGCGCCGGGGATGGTGCCGTCACGCTCCCGCAGCTCGGCGTACCGGATGTCCACCAGAAGTCCGCCGGCTTCCTGGACGGCGGCGGCTTCCCGGGGCTCCGCCCGTCGGCCCAGCTCGCGCCGGGCGCGGGCCAGCAGCTCGTCGACGGCACTCATACCGCGACCTCCTCGTCATGCGTCGCGCCCCCGTAGCCGGTCGCGTCCCTGTACTCGGTCGCGCCCGCGCGCGGCGCGCCCCCGTATCGCTCGCCGCGCCCGCTCATGCCCACTTCTCCGCGCCCGCTCATGCCCACTTCTCCGCGCCCGCTCATGCCCACTCCTCCGGGCGCTCGACCTCTTCGAGGCGCAGCACCTGGCCGGTGCGGCTGTAGCGGCGCATCAGCGGCAGCGGCGGGTAGTAGGCGTGCACCGAGACCGCGTGGGTGTCGTGGGAGAGGTTGAGCACCTGATGGACATGGTGCGGGCCGAACGCCCGGCCCCGGCCGTCGCCGAGCCTGCGCTCCCGGTCCACGCCATCGGCGAGTTCCAGGGTCTTCCAGCCCTCGGTGGGCAGTTGGGCGGCGAGCGACTGCTCCGTCAGCTCGCCGGTGGCCGTCGCGAAGGCGCCGCGTGAGCCGCCGTGGTCGTGCCAGCCGGTGCCGGTGCCCGGCGGCCAGCCGATCAGCCAGGCCTCGGCTCCGCCCGGCCCGTTCAGCCGGATCCAGGTGCGGCCTTCGGGGTCGAGCGGGAGGGAGGCGACGAGCGCCGCGTCCGCGGCGGTGCGGCGGACGAAGTCGAGGAGTTCGGATGCGCTGGGGCCGCCGCCGTCGGCGGCGGCATGCGGGTGCGCGGAGGTGCGTACGTCGGGCACGGAAACCGTCCTGGGTGATGATCGCGAAGAGGCGCGGCTGCCGGGCAGAGGCGGGCGGCCGCGTGGAAGAGGAGCTGCGGATCAGCAGGACGGACGACACATGCAGCCCGCATAGCGGACCAGGTCCAGATGGACCCTCCGCCAGAATCGCGAGCTGTGATCAGTCACTCTCGGAGTGAAGCATGGAGGATCCCACAGGGTCAACAGCAGAGGGCTCTCCTCGGGTCACCTGTGACGGCCCCGCCTCCTGCGCGTCCCCGGCCGGCCGGGCCCGGCGACCCGCGCCGGGCCCGTGCCCATGAGCCCCGCCCCGTACCGCCTCCGCGCACGCGGTCAGCTCCGCCGGGCGGACGCCGGCCAGCGCGGTGACCAGATGGCCGTCCGGGCGTACGAGCAGGACGGTGTGGGCGGCGGCGCCCGGGTAGGACTCGGTGACCAGGACCTCGGCGGGCATCGGCAGGCCGGCGACCGCGCTGGTCAGCCGGGGCATCAGGCCCGCCGACTGCCAGTGCCGGCGGTCCCAGACGGTGGTGCCGGGTGCCACCAGCACCACCAGCAGGCCGCCGCCCAGGCGGTCGCGCAACCGGACCACCGAGCCGTCGGACGCGGTCACCGCGACATCCGCGACCGGCGCCCCGGGGAGGGTCTCGACCAGGGGCCCGTCGGTGTGCTCGACGGGCGGTGCCAGCGGGGTGCGGGTGTAGACCGGCGGTGCGCCCAGCGGGCCGCGGCCCAGATGGCCGTCGGTCAGCAGGGTGCTGCGGCCGCGCGCGGCGCCCGGCAGGACCGTGCGCCAGCGGGCCGAGCGGCCGTCCCGCAGCAGCGGCAGCGCCTGGTCGGCGGCGCGCAGCCGGGCCGCGACCGCGCCCCGGCGTTCGGCCTGGTAGCTGTCGAGCAGCAGCTCGGAGGCGCCGTGGTGCCAGGCGAGGCCGAGCTTCCAGGCGAGGTTCTCGGCGTCCCGCAGGCCCTCGTCCAGGCCCTGGGTGCCAAGCGCGCCCAGCAGATGCGCGGCATCGCCGGCGAGGAAGGCCCGGCCCTGCCGCCAGCAGCGGGCCAGCCGGTGGTGGACGGTGTGCACGCCGGTGTCGAGGAGCTCGTACGGCGGGACGAGCCGGGCGTGGCCGTGCCCCCGCGTCCCGTCCTCCTCCGGGCCGGCGCCGCTGCCGGGCCGTGCCGGGGACTCGGTGGTCCAGCCGGCCAGGGAGTCGCGGATCCGGGCGACCAGGGCGTCCGGCGTGACCAGTTCGCGCCCCGGCGGCAGCAGCCAGTCCAGCCGCCAGACGCCGTCGGCCAGCGGGCGGGCCGAGACCTCCGGGCCCGGCCCGCCGCCGTGCCGGGGCGGCGAGCGGTGCAGCAGCGCCTCGCCGGGCCAGGGGAGTTCGCAGCGCAGCGCGGCCACCGCATGCCGTTCGACGGCCGTACGGCCCGGGAAGCGGATGTCCAGCAGCTTGCGGACCGTCGACCGCGGGCCGTCGCAGCCGACGAGGTAACTCCCGCGCCACCACGTCCCGTTGGTGCCACGGGTGTGTGCGCTGACGCCGTGCTCGTCCTGCTCGACGTCGACGAGCCGGCTGTCGGTGACGATCTCGGCGAGCTTCTCGTGGGCCAGCGCGGCGCGCAGGGCACGGGTGAGCGCGTGCTGCGGGAGGTGCACGGGGGAGGTCGGAGCGGGGCCGGCCGCGTCGTCCGGGGTGCGTGCGGCGAACGCGACCCGTTCCACCAGGCGCCGGCGGCGCATGATGCGCCAGGCCGTCCAGCGGGTGCCGGTGCCCTCCAGGGTGTCGGCGCAGCCGAGCCGGCCGACGAAGGCCGCGGTCTCCGGACGGAGCACGGCCGTGCGGGCGGGGCGGGTGTCCTCCTGGCCCGCGGTCTCGTCCAGGACGACGGAGGGGACGCCGATCCGGGCGAGCGCGAGGGCGAGCGAGAGCCCCACCGGGCCGGCCCCGACGACGATCACCGGGTCCACAGCGCAGCTCCCCGGGACCGCTGGTACGTACGGGACATGCGGGAACTGGCAGTTGGAGCCCGGTGCGTGATCACACAGCGTATGCAACCCACTGCGGCCGCTCGCGTCAAGTGACGGAGGCGGTGGCGCCGTTGCCACCGCCTCCGGACGGTCCCCTATGAGCCACGCGGGTGGCCCGTCGTCCCGTCAGTCCTTCTGGGCCGCGGGGCCGTCGGGCACCGCGTCGGCGACCTCCATCGCGTCGGTGGCCGCCACCGGCTCGGCGGCCGCGGCCACACCGATGCCGGTCTTGGCCCGCCGGCCGCGCCGCTCGATCCAGTTGGCGAGGGCGGACAGCACCAGGCACATCGCCACATAGATGGTGCCGGTGACGATGATGACCGGGACGTAGGTGTCGTTGCCGTTGACGATGATGTTGGTGCTCATCTGGCGGGCGGTGAAGAGCAGTTCCTCGAACGTGATGATGTAGCCGAGGGAGGTGTCCTTCAGGGTCACCACGAGCTGGCTGATGATGGTCGGCAGCATCGCCCGGACGGCCTGCGGGATCAGCACCGTCGTCATGACCTGGGTCTTGCGCATGCCCAGGGCGTAGGCGGCCTCGCGCTGGCCCTTCGGTACGGCGTTGATGCCGGCCCGCAGCACCTCGGCCTGCACCGAGCCGTTGTAGACCGTCAGCCCGATGACCAGTGCCCAGAACTGCGGCTGGCTGCCGCTCAGGCCGAGGTCCTCGCGGTTGCTGAGCAGGATGACCCACAGTGCGTAGATCGTGATCAGCAGCGGTACGGCGCGGAAGAGCTCGATGAAGCCGGTCGCCAACCAGCGGACGGGCTTGTGGTCCGACAGCCTGGCCACCGCGAGCAGCACACCCAGTGCCAGCGACAGCACCGCCGCGACCGCGAAGACCTGAAGCGTCGTCAGCACACCGTCGCGGATGCTGGTCCGCACACCGGCGTAGTTGAAGATGTTCCAGACCTCGGGCTCCAGCTGGCCCTTGGCGCTGAGCCGCATGACGACGAACGCGATCAGCGCCAGTACCGCGAGCGACCCGACGACGGTGTAGACACGGTTGCGTGCCTTCGCCTTCGGCCCCGGTACGTCGTAGAGAACGCTGGCCCCACTCATGCCACTACCTCGCTTCGTTCCGCCCCGCCCGCGCGCGGCATCCCCGTCTTGCTGTCCCGCCCGTCGCGTCCGCTCATCGGGCCACCCCCATCCGGCGCTCCAGCAGACGGAAGAGCCCGCTGATGGCGAAGGTGATGATGAGGTAGGCGAGCGCGGTCCACAGGAAGATCCAGGCGATCGCGTAGCCCTTGTCGTTGAGCAGCTTGGAGACGTTGAACAGCTCGCCGTAGCTGAAGGCGCCGGCGATCGCGGAGTTCTTCGTCAGTGCGATGAAGATGCTGCTCAGCGGCGGGAGCACGGTGCGCGTGGCCTGCGGGAGCACGATCATGCGCAGTGTCTGGGTGAACGTCATACCGAGGCTGCGCGCGGCCTCCGCCTGTCCCATCGGCACGGTGCTGATGCCGGACCGCACCGCCTCGCACACGAAGGAGGAGGTGTAGAAGCCGAGGGCCAGCGTGGCGAGCACGTACGGGCTCGCGCCCTGGAAGAGGATCTGCGGTACGACGAAGAAGGCGACCAGGAAGAGCAGCGTCAGCGGCGTGTTGCGCAGCACCGTGACCCAGGCCGTCCCGAAGGCGCGCAGCGGCGGGATCGGGGAGACCCGGAAGCCGGCTATGAGCACGCCGAGCACCAGCGCGAGCAGGCCACTGGACGCGGTGATCGCCAGGGTTCCGAGGAATCCGTCCCGGAACTCGGGCAGATAATCGAGGAGTACGTTCATGGGGTCTCCGCGGTAGCGGTCATCGGGTCGACGGCGGGAAGGCAGTCACGGGCGGGGAAGACACCGCGCCCCGTACACCCGCCGCGGCGGGCGTACGGGGCGGCGCGGTCCGGTGAGTGCGCGAGCGCCTCAGTACCGCGGCAGCGGCGTCTCCGGGGCGGTGTACTTCGAGCCGGACTTGCCGAGCGTGCCCTCGTACGCCTTCTGGTAGTCCTTGTTCTTGATGTGGTTCTCCAGCGCGTCGGTGATCGCGTTGCGCAGGGCCTTGTCGTCCTTGTTCATGCCGACGCCGTAGGGCTCCTTGGTGAAGGGCTTCTCCACCACCCGCAGCTTCTGCGGACGCTGGGCGGCGTAGCCCTTGAGGATCGCGTCGTCGGTGGTGACCGCGTCGACCTGGCCGTCCAGCAGGTACTTCACACAGTCCGAGTACTTGGAGAGCTCGGTGGTCTTGGCACCGTACTTCTCCTTCTTGATCTCCTGCAGCGGAGTCGAGCCGGCGATCGAGCAGACCTTCTTGCCCTTGAGGGTCTCCGGTCCGGTGATGGCCTTGTCGTCCTTGCGCACCAGGAGGTCCGCGCCGGCGGTGTAGTACGGGCCCGCGAAGCCGACCTGCTTCTTGCGCTCGTCGTTGATCGTGTACGTACCGACGTAGAAGTCGACGTCGCCCTTGGAGATGGTGGTCTCACGGACGTTGGAGTCGATCGTCTTGAACTCGATCTGCTTCTCGGAGAAGCCCAGGTCGGCCGCGACCATCTTGGCGATCTCGATGTCGAAGCCGGAGTACTTGTTGGTGGCGGGGTCCTTGAAGCCCAGGAACGGCTGGTCGGCCTTGACGCCGACGACGATCTTCTTGGCCTTCTGGGCCTTCTTCAGCACCGTCGAGTCGACCTTGACGTCCGAAGCGACCTTGTACGTACCGCTGTAGACCTCGCCGCCGGCCGGCTTGTCGCCCGCCGAACCCTTCTCGCCGCCGCACGCGGTCGCCGTAGCCGCCAGCGCGAGCACCACCGCACCTGCCGCAGCCGTCTTACGAATCCTCATGGTGAACATCCTTTGGTTCAACAAGTGTTGGCAATGATGGTGGCCCAACTGCGGCCTCAGTGATGAAGGATCTTCGACAGGAAGTCCTTGGCGCGGTCGCTGCGCGGGTTGTTGAAGAACTGGTTCGGCTCGGCCTCTTCGATGATGCGGCCGTCCGCCATGAAGACGACCCGGTTCGCCGCGGAGCGCGCGAACCCCATCTCATGGGTGACCACGACCATGGTCATGCCGTCCCGGGCGAGCTGCTGCATGGTGTCCAGCACCTCGTTGATCATCTCCGGGTCCAGCGCGGAGGTCGGCTCGTCGAACAGCATCACCTTGGGGTCCATCGCCAGCGCGCGGGCGATCGCCACGCGCTGCTGCTGACCTCCGGAGAGCTGTGCGGGGTACTTGTCCGCCTGGGTGCCGACACCGACGCGGTCCAGCAGGGCGCGGGCCTTCTGCTCGGCGGCCGCCTTGTCCGTCTTGCGGACCTTGGTCTGGCCCAGCATCACGTTCTCGAGCACCGTCTTGTGCGCGAAGAGGTTGAAGGACTGGAAGACCATGCCCACGTCGGCGCGGAGGCGGGCCAGCTCGCGGCCCTCCTGCGGCAGGGGCTTCCCGTCGATGGTGATGCTGCCGGAGTCGATGGTCTCCAGGCGGTTGATCGTGCGGCAGAGCGTCGACTTGCCGGACCCCGAGGGCCCGATCACGACGACCACCTCACCCCGGTCGATCGTCAGGTCGATGTCCTGGAGCACGTGCAGCGCGCCGAAGTGCTTGTTCACGTTGTCCAGCACGACCAGCTGGTCTCCCGCTCGCGCGGGGCCCTCGGCGTTCTTGGTCACCGATACTTCGCTCATCGGCGTACAGCTCCGTCCTCCTCGGTTGGGGAGGACCCTAGGACGCCCTGCGACCAGCGTCATTACATCTGAGGGGAACTTGAGGATAACGATCCGGTCGCAGCGGAAGTACTCTGCGTGAAGAAGTGTGACGGTCGGCAGCGGGGGAAGACGACCGTGGTCGTACCGGCTGGATAACGGATGGCGGCCCGGAGGTGGCCGCCTCTTGACGGGCATGCCCCCTATCGCCGTAGATGCCCTTTGGCCTGTACGCACGCACCCGGGAGGAGGCCTGATGAGACTGCTGCTCGTCGAGGACGACGATCATGTGGCCGCGGCCCTGTCCGCGGTGCTGGCCCGGCACGGCCTGGCCGTCGTCCATGCGCGCAACGGCGAGGAGGCGCTCAAGGCCCTGCTGCCCGACGACGCCGAGCCCTTCGCGGTGGTGCTGCTCGACCTGGGGCTGCCCGACCAGGACGGCTTCGAGGTGTGCGGCCGGATCCGCAAGATCTGCGCCACCCCCGTGATCATGGTGACCGCGCGGGCGGACGTGCGCTCGCGCATCCACGGCCTGAACCTGGGCGCCGACGACTACGTCGTCAAGCCGTACGACACCGGTGAGCTGCTGGCGCGCATCCACGCGGTGAGCCGGCGCACGGTCTCCCCGTCGGAACGCGGCGGTGAGCCGCCCGTCGACGAGAGCGCCGCCGGCCACGCCCTGCACCTGGGCGCGGTCACCGTCGAACTCCCCACCCGCCAGGTCTCCGTGGACGGCACCGCGGTCCCGCTCACCCGCAAGGAGTTCGACCTGCTGGCGCTGCTCGCCCAGCGCCCCGGGGTGGTCTTCCGCCGGGAGCAGATCATCAGCGAGGTGTGGCGGACGAGCTGGGAGGGCACCGGCCGGACGCTGGAGGTGCACATCGCCTCGCTCCGCGCCAAACTGCGCATGCCCGCGCTGATCGAGACGGTACGCGGCGTCGGCTACCGCCTCGTCGTCCCCGCCCCCGGCCGACCCGCCTCCCCGGCCTCCTGAAGGCCGCGGCCGGCCCGTGCGCACCCGACTCCTCCCCCTCCTCATCGTCCTGATGGCCGGTGTGCTGCTCGCGCTCGGCTTCCCGCTCGCCGTCATCACCGCCGGTGTGGAGCAGCAGCGGGTGGTCGTCGACCGGATCGACGACGCCGCCCGCTTCGCCTCCCTCGCCCAGTTCGTCACCGCCCGCCCCGACGCGGACGCCCGCAACAAGACCCCCGAGGAGGACGAGCGGCGCACCACCCTCGGCGCCGAACTGGCGCGCTACCACGGCCTGTACGGCATACGCGCCGGCGTCTTCTACCGCGACCGCACCCCGATGGCCGCCGCACCGCACGGCCTGCCGGTGCCCCACGACGGCGAGGGCGCCCAGGCCTTCAGCGAGGCGCTGGCCGGCCGCCGCAGCCATGATCCGCGCCAGATCTGGCCCTGGGACGAGGACGGCCGCATCCCGGTCGCCTCACCGGTCATCCGCGACGGCGATGTCGTCGCCGTCGTCGTCACCGACTCGCCCACCGGGCAGATGCGTTCGCGCATCCTGCACGGCTGGCTGCTGATCGCGGCCGGCGAGTGCGCCGCGATGCTGGTCGCGGTCGCCGCGGCCATCCGGCTCACCGGCTGGGTGCTGCGACCCGTACGGGTCCTGGACGCGGCCAGCCACGACATCGCCACCGGCCGGCTGAAGTCCCGGGTCGCCGGCACCGCGGGGCCGCCCGAGCTGCGCCGGCTGGCCCGCTCGTTCAACGAGATGGCCGACAACGTCGAGGACGTGCTGGAGCAGCAGCGCGCCTTCGTCGCCGACGCCTCCCACCAGTTGCGCAACCCGCTGTCCGCGCTGCTGCTGCGGATCGAGCTGCTGGCCCTGGAACTCCCCGACGGCAACGAGGAGATCGCCTCGGTCCGCACCGAGGGCAAGCGGCTGGCCCGCGTCCTGGACGACCTGCTCGACCTCGCGCTCGCCGAGCACTGTGCCGCCGACCTCCAGCTCACCGATGTCGCGGCGCTGGCCGCCGAACGCGTCGACTCCTGGCGCCCGTTGGCCGACGACAAGGGCGTCCGCCTCACCTACGAGGGGCACAGCGCGGTCACCGGCTGGGCCGATCCGGTCGCCCTCTCCAGCGCCCTGGACGCCGTCGTCGACAACGCCCTGAAGTTCACGCCGGCCGATCAGCCCGTCACCGTCGGGGTGGCCCCGGACGGGGAGCATGTGCACATCACCGTGGCCGACCGCGGCCCTGGCCTGACGGAAGACGAGCTCGCACGGGTCGGCGACCGCTTCTGGCGCAGCGGCCGCCACCAGAACGTCTCCGGCTCCGGGCTCGGGCTGTCGATCACCCGCGCCCTGCTCGCCGCGGGCGGCGCCTCCATCGCCTACGCCCCGCACCCGCCGCATGGGCTGAGGGTCACCGTCACCGTGCCGCGCAGCGCCCCCTGACCGCACGGCCGGGGGGCTCCGGGAACCTGTGCTACCGTGAACGGCGTTGCAGTTGTGGTACCCATGAACTTTGTGTGCGCCCGGAGGCTTGTAGCCCCGGGCGTTCCTTGTTTTCCGGAGGTTTCCGGTGTGGGGCGATCATCTCGGCGACAAGGGGGCCGCGCAGTGCGGCCTCCGCCTTGCCCCATGAATGGAGAGAAACATGGCTTCCGGCACCGTCAAGTGGTTCAACTCGGAAAAGGGCTTCGGCTTCATCGAGCAGGACGGCGGCGGCCCCGACGTCTTCGCCCACTACTCGAACATCCAGTCCCAGGGCTTCCGTGAGCTCCTCGAGGGCCAGAAGGTCACGTTCGACGTGACCCAGGGCCCCAAGGGCCCGCAGGCGGAGAACATCATCCCCGCCTGACGCCCCCGCGTCCCGCGGACGGGGCCCGCACCGGCCAGCCCGGTGCGGCCCCCGTCCCGTATGACGGCAGCGCATCCCCGTCCCTCGGTCACCGAGTGCCGCCCCGCGGGAGAGTGTGAGGCCGGCACGACCCCACCATCGCCTCCCCTGAAGGGTTTTCCGTGACACGAGCGACCGCATCGCGACCGAGCGCCGCCCCCCAGACGCCCGCCCCGGCGTCCGTCCCCACGCCGGCCGGCTCCTTCGACGAGTTCCCGCTGGCACCGGCCCTCCTCACCGCGCTGCGCGCCCAGGGCGTCACCCAGCCGTTCCCCATCCAGGCCGCCACCCTCCCCGAGACCCTCGCAGGCCGTGACGTGCTCGGGCGCGGGCGGACCGGCTCGGGCAAGACCCTCGCCTTCGGGCTGGCGCTGCTCAGCCGTACGGCGGGCAAGCGCGCCGAGAGCAAGCGCCCCCTGGCCCTGGTCCTGGTGCCCACCCGCGAACTCGCCGGCCAGGTCACCGAGGCGCTCGCCCCGTACGCCGCGGCGCTGGGGCTGCGCACGGCCACCGTCGTCGGCGGCACCTCGATCAACCGGCAGGTCGAAGCGCTGCGCAAGGGCGCCGAGGTACTGGTCGCCACGCCCGGCCGGCTCGCCGACCTGCTGGACCGGCGCGCCTGCAAGCTCGACCAGGTCGCCGTCACGGTCCTCGACGAGGCCGACCAGATGACCGACATGGGCTTTCTGCCGCAGGTCACCCGGCTGATGGAGAAGGTCGACCCGGACGGGCAGCGGATGCTGTTCTCCGCCACCTTGGACCGCAACGTCGACAAGCTCGTACGCCGCTTCCTGACCGACCCGGTCACCCACTCCGTGGACCCGTCGGCCGCGACCGTCACCACCATGGACCACCACGTCCTGTACGTGGAGGACGCCGACAAGCGCGCCACCGTCGCCGAGATCGCCGCCCGCGACGGACGCGTGATCATGTTCGTGCACACCAAGCGCGGCGCCGACCGGCTCACCAAGCACCTGCTCGCCCAGGGTGTGCGCGCCGCGGCGCTGCACGGCGGCAAGACCCAGCCGCAGCGCACCCGCACCCTGGAGCAGTTCCGCACCGGCCAGGCCGCCGCGCTGATCGCCACCAACGTCGCCGCGCGCGGGATCCACATCGACGGCCTCGACCTCGTCGTCAACGTCGATCCGCCGACCGAGGCCAAGGACTACCTGCACCGCGGCGGCCGGACCGCGCGGGCCGGCGAGTCCGGCACCGTCGTCACGCTCGTCACGCCGGGGGAGCGTCGCGAGATGACCCGGCTGATGCGCCAGGCGAAGATCACCGCGGCCACCGCGAAGGTCCGGCCCGGAGACGCCGAGCTGGCACGGATCACCGGCGCGCGGACCCCGAGCGGCGTCCCGGTCCAGCTCGCCGCGCCGGCCCCGGCGCCCGGCGCGGGTACCCGCGCCGGGTCGAGCGGTGCGGGTGGCGGAAGCGGCAGCGGTGGCGCCCGCCGGCGCCGTCCCCGCCGCGGCAGGCCCGCGCGCCGTACCGCCGGGACCCCGCGCGCCTGACCGGCCGCGCGGGCCGCACGAGGCGGCGCCCAGGGCGGGTGTTCAGGGCTTGACGGACACGTAG
Organism: Streptomyces sp. NPDC043738; assembly: GCF_056436545.1. Lineage (NCBI taxonomy): Bacteria > Bacillati > Actinomycetota > Actinomycetes > Kitasatosporales > Streptomycetaceae > Streptomyces > Streptomyces sp. NPDC043738. The sequence goes on from NZ_JBWKCJ010000037.1 coordinate 30,211, forward strand.
TAGCGCCGGGCGCCCTCGTGCAGCCGCAGCGGATCGGTGAACACCGCCGTGCGCAGGTCCACCTTCTGCGCGGCGTGCACCTCGCGCCCGATCCGGTCCCGGCTGTCGATGACGGTCCGGGTGATGCCCTGGGTCAGGGCGGCGTCCGCGCGGTCCATGGTCACCAGCAGGTTCGCCACCGCGATCGTCTTCACCGCCTGCCCGTCCTGGACGAGTGGATAGGCGTCGGCGGGCATCACCGCCGCGCGGTAGTAGCGGGTGCGCTCGCCCTGCCGGTGCAGCCCCTCGGTCAGATCACCGAGCGGGACCAGCCGGATCGGGAACCGCTGGGCGAGCAGCTGCACCGCCGTCGTCGGCAGCCCGCCCGACCAGAAGAAGGCGTCCAGCCTGCCCTGCTCCAGCAGCTTCGGCATCCGGTCGATGCCGACCCGCACGGGCGTGATGTCCTTGTCGAAGTCCAGCCCCGCCGCCGTCAGCAGCCGCCGGGTGATCAGCTGTACGCCGGAGCCGTCGGCGCCCACGCCCACCCGCAGCCGCCGCAGGTCCTTCGTGGAGCGCACCGCGGACTTCTTCGGCACCACCAGCTGTATGTAGTCGTCGTACAGCCGCGCACAGGCCCGCAGCCGCCGCGCGCCGGGCTCGCCCCGGCCGCGGTAGGTGGCGACCGCGTCCGCCGTCGCGATGGTGAACTGCGCGCGCCCGGCGGCCAGCTGCCGCAGATTGTCGATCGACCCCTCGCTGCGGGCCAGCCGGAGATCCACCTCCGGCATGTCGTGGGCCAGATCCTGCTTCAGCAGCTCCCCGTAGCGCGCGTACACCCCGGTCGGCACACCCGTCGCCAGCGTCACCCGCCCGCCCGGGGTGGGCTCGCCGCCCATCGACACCAGCCACCACAGCGCCGGCCCGAGGGCGACCAACGCCGCGATCGCCGCCAGGAGAGTCCGGCGGCCGGTACGGGAGAGTGCGGTGAACATGGGCGGGATCCTGCCAGCCGCACGGCCTTATGGGGAGGGGCGGGCCGGTTTCCGAAGGGTCACCGCCGGCCGGGCCGGACCTTCGGGCCGCCGAGGACCGGGGTACTCCCGGCACCGCCTACCCTTGTCGTATGACCAGCAGTGACCGGAGCCACGCAGTGGACGTTCAGGAACCCAAGAGCTACGAAATCCGCACCTACGGGTGCCAGATGAACGTCCATGACTCCGAGCGGCTGTCCGGGCTGCTGGAGGAGGCCGGGTACGTACCGGCGCCCAAGGGCGGCGAGGGCGCCGACGTGGTCGTCTTCAACACCTGCGCGGTGCGGGAGAACGCCGACAACCGCCTCTACGGCAACCTCGGGCAGCTCGCCCCCAAGAAGGCCGCGCGCCCCGGCATGCAGATCGCCGTGGGCGGCTGCCTGGCCCAGAAGGACCGCGACACCATCGTCAAGAAGGCCCCCTGGGTCGATGTGGTCTTCGGCACGCACAACATCGGCAAGCTGCCGGTCCTGCTGGAGCGCGCCCGCATCCAGGAGGAGGCGCAGGTCGAGATCGCCGAGTCGCTGGAGGCGTTCCCCTCGACCCTGCCCACCCGCCGCGAGAGCGCGTACGCGGCCTGGGTCTCCATCTCGGTCGGCTGCAACAACACCTGTACCTTCTGTATCGTCCCGGCGCTGCGCGGCAAGGAGAAGGACCGCCGGCCCGGCGACATCCTCGCCGAGGTCGAGACCCTGGTCGCCGAGGGCGTCAGCGAGATCACCCTGCTCGGCCAGAACGTCAACGCCTACGGCTCCGACATCGGCGACCGCGAGGCCTTCAGCAAGCTGCTGCGCGCCTGCGGCTCCATCGAGGGCCTGGAGCGGGTCCGCTTCACCTCGCCGCACCCGCGCGACTTCACCGACGACGTGATCGCCGCCATGGCGGAGACGCCGAACGTCATGCCGCAGCTGCACATGCCGCTGCAGTCCGGCTCCGACCGCGTCCTGAAGGCCATGCGCCGCTCGTACCGCCAGGAGCGCTTCCTCGGCATCATCGACAAGGTGCGCGCCGCGATGCCGGACGCCGCGATCTCGACGGACATCATCGTCGGCTTCCCGGGCGAGACCGAGGAGGACTTCGAGCAGACCCTGCACACGGTTCGCGAGTCCCGCTTCGCCCAGGCCTTCACCTTCCAGTACTCCAAGCGCCCCGGCACCCCCGCGGCCGACATGGAGGGCCAGATCCCCAAGGCCGTCGTCCAGGAGCGCTACGAGCGTCTGGTCGCCCTCCAGGAGGAGATCTCCTGGGAGGAGAACAAGAAGCAGGTCGGGCGCACGCTGGAGGTCCTGGTCGCCGAGGGCGAGGGCCGCAAGGACGACGTCACGCACCGGCTGTCGGGCCGGGCGCCCGACAACCGCCTGGTGCACTTCACCCGCCCCGAGGAGCCGGTCCGGCCCGGCGACGTGGTGACCGTGGAGATCACCTACGCGGCGCCGCACCACCTCCTGGCGGAGGGACCGGCCAAGGCGGTCCGCCGCACCCGGGCAGGCGATGCCTGGGAGCGGCGCAACGCCGCCCCGGCCGAGAAGCCCAAGGGCGTGCTGCTGGGCCTGCCCACCATCGGGGCCCCGGCGCCGAGCCCCGCGCCCGCGGCCGGCTGCGGCTGCGACTGACCCGCCGGGAACGACCGGCCCCGGGGCGTTACGCTGCGTGGCATGCTCGTAGCCGCCGCCATCTGCCCCTGTCCGCCCCTGCTCGTCCCGGAGGTGGCCGCCGGCGCCGCACCCGAGCTGGACGCGCTGCGCGCCTCCTGCCTGGACGCGATCGGTGTGCTGGCGGCGGCCCGCCCGGACCGGCTGGTGGTCCTCGGCCCCGCGGAGGAGACCGGCCGGGGCCCGCACCCGCAGGGCGCCGTCGGCTCCTTCCGCGGCTTCGGCGTGGACCTCGAGGTCTCCCTGGGAGCCGCCGAGCGCGCGCCCGAGAGGGAGCTCCCGCCGTCGCTGGCCGTCGGCGCCTGGCTGCTGTCCCGTACGGACTGGGACGACGCGCCCGTGGAGGGGCTGGGCGTGGGGGAGTCGCTGCCCCTTGAGCGGTGTCTGCCGGTCGGCCGGGAGATCGCCGCCGCCGCGCCCCGGGTGGCGCTGCTGGTGATGGGCGACGGCAGCGCCTGCCGGACGGTGAAGGCGCCCGGCTACTTCGACGAGCGGGCCGAGGGCTTCGACGCCGCGGTGGGCCGCGCCCTGGGGGCCGCCGACCTCCCCGCGCTCACCGCGCTCGACGCGGAGCCGGCCGCCGGCCTGCAGGCGTCCGGACGCTCCTGCTGGCAGGTCCTGGCGGGCGCCGCCGAGGGCGCGGGCCTGACCGGCCGCCTGCTGCGCGAGGAGGCCCCGTACGGCGTGGGCTACTTCGTCGCCACCTGGTCGTAGCCGGCGGCGCCCCCGGGACACGACAGCGGCCGCGGGGTCGAGCCACCCCGCGGCCGCTGCGCCGTGCCCGCTCCGGGCGCGGCGGGGCTACTGCCGCGCGCCCTCGCCGGACTCCCGGTCCGCCGCGGCCCGGCCCGACTGCTGCCGGGGGATCCCGGCGCTCTCGGCCGCCTTCTCGGCGCGGGGCTCGCCGACGTCGTCGGCCTGAGGGCCGTCCTCGGGGACCGTCTCCCCGGTCGTGCCACCGGAAGCCTCCGGCGCCGCATCCTCGGCCGCATCCGCTGCTTCTGCGGTGTCCGCCGCGTCCTGCGGGTCTTCGCCGCCCCCCGGGGCCTTCGCGGCCTCGGGGGCCTCCTCGGCACCGTCGGTCTGCTCGGCCTGCTCGGTGCCGGTCCGCTGGGCGTCGTCGGTGTCCCCGGCGTCCTCGGCCCCCTCGGCGTCCTTGGCGTTCTCGGCGTCCGCCGAAGCGGCCGACTCCGCCGGCTCCTCCGCCTCGGCCGTCACCACCGCAGCGGCAGCCTCCTCCGTCGATGCTTCGGACTTGCGGCGGCGAAACCGCGAAAACACGCCCATAACTGCTCCTACGCTATTCATGTTGGGCGAAATCCCAGGCCGCCCGGAGCGGACCGTTGCGCCGCCCACGGGCGCCGGTGCTGCACCGGCTCTCGGGACCTCGCAACAGGCAACGACCCTCATCGGTGGCCCGTCACGTCGCTCGTTCGAGATGGGGGCGTGATGTTTGCGAGACTGACGGGGTGAACACCGCTGTTCCCGCTCCGCGGGTCATCGCCGTCGTCGGCCCCACCGCGGCCGGAAAGTCCGATCTGGGCGTCGCGCTCGCACAACACGTGGGCGGCGAGGTCATCAACGCCGACTCCATGCAGCTCTACCGAGGCATGGACATCGGCACCGCCAAGCTCACGCCCGAGGAGCAGCAGGGCGTACCGCACCGCCTCCTGGACATCTGGGACGTCACCCGCGCCGCCAGCGTCGCCGAGTACCAGCGGCTGGCCCGCGCCGAGATAGACCGGCTGCTCGCCGAGGGCCGCACCCCGGTCCTCGTCGGCGGCTCCGGTCTGTACGTACGCGGCGCCATCGACGCCCTGGACTTCCCCGGTACCGACCCGGAGGTGCGCGCCAGGCTGGAGGCCGAACTGGCCGAACGGGGCAGCGGTGCCCTGCACGCCCGCCTGGCCGCCGCCGACCCCGAGGCCGGCCGCGCGATCCTGGCCAGCAACGGCCGCCGCATCGTGCGCGCCCTGGAGGTCATCGAGATCACCGGCCGCCCCTTCACGGCCAATCTCCCCGGCCACGACTCGGTCTACGACACCCTGCAGATCGGTGTCGACGTCGAGCGCCCCGAGCTGGACGAGCGGATCGCGCGGCGGGTCGACCGGATGTGGGAGGCGGGCCTGGTCGAGGAGGTGCGCCGCCTGGAGGCCGAGGGCCTGCGCGAGGGCCTCACGGCGTCCCGGGCGCTGGGCTACCAGCAGGTGCTCGCCCAGCTGGCGGGGGAGTGCACCGAGCAGGAGGCGCGCGACGAGACGGTGCGCGCGACCAAGCGCTTCGCACGCCGCCAGGACTCGTGGTTCCGCCGGGACCCCCGGGTCCACTGGCTCAGCGGCGCCGCCGACCGTCGCGCGGAACTTCCCAGGCAGGCCCTGGCCTTGCTCGAACGACCGGTCACAGCCTGATCACGTCATGGCATCGGGACGCTCCGGCCGTCATCCGGGCCCCTGAGGGCGTGTCATCATCGACCTTCGATCGAGGCGTGCAATCTGCAGTGGGGAGGGCGCGTGGCAATGGAGGCCGGCCCTCGCAACAGCGCACAGCAGTCGGACGACGACGCTGACACGGCACGGCTCGCCGACGACGGCCCGGACACCCGGGACGCCCTGTCCGGCGCCGCACCGCTCACCGACCCGGACGCCCTGGACGACTCGGACGGCCCGGCCGACGGGCCCGGCGAGGGGGGCGAGTCCTTCCGGGAACTGCGCCCGCCGCGCCGGCTGCGCCTGTGGCAGCTCGCGCCGATCGTCGCGCTCGCCGCCGTCGGCTCGCTGATGTTCGCCTTCCCGCTCGCCTTCGAGTTCGGCGGTGACGGCGGCGCGGTGATCGCGATGCTCGGCCTGCTGCTGTGCTGCTGCGCCGCCGGCTGGGGCATGATGGCCGCCCGCCGCGTCGGCCACACCTGGCCCGGCCTCCCGGCGCGCGGCTCCGGCCGCCGCGCCAACTGGCGCGTGGTGCTCCTGTACGCCCTGGTGGTGGCCGTCCCCGCCTCGCTCGCCATCTGGCGCGTGGCCCGGCTGCGCTGACCGGCCGCTCACCGCGAGCGGTGCCGGTCAGGAGGGACCGGGCAGCCGCGCCGGCCCCCGGGACGCCGCTCTCCCCGCCCCCGTCAAGCCGTTCCCCCCGTCACCCCCGTACGATGCAGGAGTGACCAGCACCGAGCGCATCGCCTTCCTCAAGGGCCACGGCACCGAGAACGACTTCGTGATCGTCCCCGACCCGGACGGCCGCCTCGATCTGCCCGCGACCGCCGTCGCCCGGATCTGCGACCGGCGGGCCGGAGTCGGCGGCGACGGGGTGCTGCGCGTCGTGCGGTCCGCCGCGCACCCCGAGGCGCGCGCCCAGGCCGACGAGGCCGAGTGGTTCATGGACTACCGCAACGGCGACGGTTCGATCGCCGAGATGTGCGGCAACGGCACCCGGGTCTTCGCGCGCTATCTGCTGCACGCCGGCCTGGTGGAGCCCGGCGACCTCGCCATCGCCACCCGCGCCGGTGTGCGCCGTGTGCACCTGGCCAAGACCGGCGACGTCACGGTCTCCATGGGTCGCGCCGAGCTCCCCGAGGAGGGCGTCGTCGTCACCCTCGGTGGCCGCAGCTGGCCGGCCCGCAACGTGAACATGGGCAATCCGCACGCCGTCGCGTTCGTCGAGGATCTGGCGCACGCCGGTGACCTGCTGTCCGTACCGCCGTTCAGCCCAGCGGCGGTTTATCCCGACGGCGTGAACATCGAGTTCGTCGTCGACCGCGGCCCGCGCCATGTGGCGATGCGGGTCCATGAGCGCGGCTCGGGCGAGACCCGCTCCTGCGGCACCGGCGCCTGCGCGGTCGCCGTCGCCACCGCCCGCAGGGACGGCCTGGACCCGGCGCGGACCGGCACGCCCGTCACGTACACGGTCGACGTCCTCGGCGGCAGCCTGACGATCACCGAGCAGCCCGACGGCACGGTCGAGATGACCGGTCCGGCCGAGATCGTCGCCGAGGGCACCTTCGATCCCGCCTGGCTGACCGCCGCGCTCGCCTGACCGCACCGGGACGGAGCCGGCCCGGAAGCCTCCCACCGCCACGGTTCCAGCCAAAAGATTCGCTCGAACGGGTGATCCGCATCACTCTGAGCGAGAGGTGGACAGCGCTGCGTGATGGGCTCGATAGCATCAAGCACCGGCCCGGGCGCCAGAACTGACGGCGTCCGGCCGCCGGTCGACGCTGCCGGAGGTGCCCATGAGCGCAGAGGCCACTAACCCTGGTAACGCTGGAGCAGCGGGCCGCAGGCGCGGCCGTCGCCGGCTGGAACTCAGAGGGCTGCGCCGCATCGGCCGGGCCGCGCTCCTCGGACCCGCACCTCGCGACGGCCTCCCGCACGCCCTCGAACACGTCGCCAAGGTGCATCGCGGCCATCACCCCGACGCCGACCTGGACACCCTCGCCAAGGCCTATCAGCTCGCCGAGTCCTCGCACCGCGGTCAGCTCCGCAAGAGCGGCGAGCCGTACATCACCCACCCGCTGGCGGTGACCCTGATCCTCGCCCAACTGGGCGCGGAGACCACGACGTTGACCGCCTCCCTGCTCCACGACACCGTCGAGGACACAGAGGTGACGCTCGATCAGGTGCGGGAACGGTTCGGCGCCGAGGTCAGCTACCTCGTCGACGGCGTCACCAAGCTGGAGAAGGTCGACTACGGCGCGGCCGCCGAGCCGGAGACCTTCCGCAAGATGCTGGTGGCGACCGGCAACGACGTCCGGGTGATGTCCATCAAGCTCGCCGACCGGCTGCACAACATGCGCACCCTCGGGGTGATGCGGCCCGAGAAGCAGGCCCGGATCGCCAAGGTGACCCGCGATGTGCTCATCCCGCTCGCCGAACGCCTCGGTGTCCAGGCACTCAAGGCCGAGCTGGAGGACCTGGTCTTCGCGATCCTGCACCCGGAGGAGTACTCCACCACCCGGGCCCTGGTCCGCGAGTACGCCACCCGGCCCGACCCGCTCGCCGCCATCGCGCAGCGGGTGCGCACGGTCCTGGCCGAAGCCGGCATCGACGCCGAAGTCCTCGTCCGGGCACGGCACTTGGTTTCCGTGCACCGCGTGCGGCTGGCGCGCCACGAACTGACGGGCGCGGACCTGGGGCGGCTGCTGGTGCTCGTGGCGGAGGACGCGGACTGCTACGCCGTCCTGGGGGAGCTGCACACCTGCTTCACCCCGGTCGTCTCCGAGTTCAAGGACTTCATCGCGGCGCCCAAGTTCAACCTCTACCAGTCGCTGCACACCGCCGTCACCGGCCCGTCCGGGGAGATCGCCGAGACGCTGATCCGCACCCACCAGATGCACCGGGTCGCCGAGGCCGGGGTGATCGCGCTGGGTAATCCGTACGCCCCCACCGACGGCGCGGACACCCCCGAGGGCGAGCGCGCCGACCCGACCCGCCCGGGGTGGCTCTCCCGGCTGCTGGAGTGGCAGCGCACCACCCCCGACCCGGACACGTTCTGGACCTCACTGCGCGACGACCTCGCCCAGGACCGGGAGATCACGGTCTTCTGCGCCGACGCCGATACGGGTCGCGCGGCGGGTGCGACCGGGGCCGGCGGCGGCGCCATCGGCCTGCCCGCCGGGGCGAGTTGCGTGGACGCGGCGTACGAGCGGCACGGCGAGGCGGCGCACTGCTGTATCGGCGCCCGCGTCAACGGCCGGCTCGCCACGCTCGCCACCGTCCTGCACGACGGCGACAGCCTGCAGCTGCTGATGGCCCCGGACTCCGCGGCCGGCCCCTCGCCCGAATGGCTCGACCACGCCCGAACGCCCGCCGCCCGGCTGGCCATCGCCCGGTGGCTCGCCGGGGAACCGGGCGCCCGTCCGGCGCCCCCCGGCGAGGGGCCCGCCGCGGCGCCCCCCGCCGACCGTCCCGCCGCCGGCCCGGACCGCACCGGGGCGGCCCAGGCCACTCCGGGCTCGGTCCTGGCGGTCGCGGACCTGCCCGGCGCCGCGGTCCGGCTGGCCGGCTGCTGCACCCCGGTACCGCCGGACACCGTCACCGGATTCGCCGTACGCGGCGGCACGGTCACCGTCCACCGCGCCCTGTGTCCCGTGGTGGCCCGTATGGCGGCCACCGGCCGTCAGCCGGTCAAGGTGCGCTGGCGGGGCGCCGGCCACGGCGGCCACGGCTGCCGGGTCACCCTGACGGCCGAGGCCTTCAGCCGCCCGCACCTCCTCGCCGACCTCACCGAGGCGATCGCCTCCCAGGGCGCCGCGGTGGTCTCGGCCGCCGTCGAACCCCCGCACGAGCAGCGGGTCCGCCATACGTACACGCTCCATCTGCCCAACGCCGCCGGTCTGCCGTCCCTGATGCGGGCCATGCGCCAAGTGCCCGGCGTCTTCGACGTGTTGCGGGCCGGCCGCACCCGCCAGGCCGCCGCCCTGCGCCCCTGAGGCGCCACCGCCCGCCCGCCGGCCGGCCGCGGGGAACGCGCCCTAAGACGGACGCACGATCCGCCGCCCGTTCGGGTGTCGTTTGCCGCCTCGCCCACGGCGGAGGCGGCCGCGTTGGTAGCCGTAGTTCATGTCCCTTGACTCGCGTCGACCGTCCGCCGACTCCGACCGCCCCCTGCCTGCTGCCCCGAGCGGCCGGATCCGCTGGACCGGCCGCCGGGCCACCGCACTGGGGCTGGCCGCCGTCGCCACCCTCGGCGTGGCCGCGCCGCAGCCCGCGGGGCCGCAGGGCCTGGGCGACCGGCTCTTCCCCACGCTCGGCAACACCGGCTACGACGTGACGTCCTACGACGTCACCCTGGACTACTCGGGCCGCAACGACCGGCCGCTGAAGGCCACCACCGAGATCACCGCCAAGGTCACCACCGAGCTCGACCAGCTCAACCTCGACTTCGCCCGTGGCGCCGTGAGCTCCGCGAAGATCGACGGGCAGCCCGCCCAGCACCAGCAGCACGGTGAGGACCTCGTGCTCACCCCGGCCGCCCACATGTCCCGGGGGAAGCAGGTCAAGATCGTCATCCAGCACACCAGCGACCCCCGCGGCAAGAGCGACGGCGGCTGGATCCGCACCTCCGACGGGCTGGCGATGGCCAACCAGGCGGACGCCGCGCACCGCGTCTTCCCCTGCAACGACCACCCCTCCGACAAGGCGCTGTTCACCTTCCACATCACCGTGCCCCAGGAGCTGACCGCCGTCGCCAACGGGCTGCCGGTGGGCTCGCGCAGTCGGGCGGCGCGGCGCACCTGGACCTATCGCACCGGCCACCCGATGGCCACCGAGCTGGCGCAGGTCTCCATCGGGAAGTCCAGTGTGCTGCTGCGGAACGGGCCGCACAGCCTGCCGATCCGCGACGTGGTACCGACCGTGGACCGGCACCACCTGGAGAAGTGGCTGGCCAGGACCCCGAGCCAGGTCTCCTGGATGGAGCGCAGGCTCGGCCCCTACCCCTTCGAGGCGTACGGGGTGCTGATCGCCGACGCCAGGACCGGCTTCGAGCTGGAGACCCAGACCCTCTCGCTCTTCGAGAAGAGCCTGTTCACGAACCCGCAGCTGCCCGCGTGGTACGTCGAGTCGGTGATGGTGCACGAGCTGGCACACCAGTGGTTCGGCAACAGCGTCAGCCCCCGGCGCTGGTCCGACGTCTGGCTCAACGAGGCCCACGCCACCTGGTACGAGGCCCTCTACGCCCAGGAGAAGGGCGGCCGGATCTCCCTGGACAGCCGCATGCGCAGTGCCTACGAGCAGTCCGACGGCTGGCGCGCCGACGGCGGGCCGCCCGCCGCGCCCAAGGCCCCCAGCCCCGGCGAGAAGATCAGCCTCTTCCGCCCGGTGGTCTACGACGGCAGCGCACTGGTCCTGTACGCCCTGCGGCACAAGATCGGCGCCGCCGCCTTCGACCGCCTCGAACGCGAGTGGGTGACCCAGCACCGCGACGGCGTGGCGGACTCCGCCGACTTCATCGAGCTGGCCTCCAAGATCTCCGGACAGGACCTCACGAGCTTCTTCAAGGGATGGCTCTACGGCGAGCGGACGCCTCCGATGCCCGGCCACCAGGAGTGGCGGCCGAGGAAGTCGACCGCGAACCCCGGAAAGCCCGCAAGGCCGGGAAAACCCGCGTGACGGCCCTCCCGGGCCCGTGCGACCATCTTCGGGTCGACGACGACCGGCCCGGGAATCTCCGGGACGCCTCGTACGTTGACACCAGCGACAGTCCCGGTGGGACCGGCCGGTCCCCGTGAGGGCTTCCCAACGACGCAAAGGATCAAATGACCTCCTCTTCTTCCCTTCCGCAGGACCGGCAGCGCCTCCCCGAGAGCCTTCGGGCCGACGCCCTGATGGAAGAGGACGTCGCCTGGAGCCACGAGATCGACGGGGAGCGTGACGGCGACCAGTACGACCGCTCGGAGCGTGCCGCGCTGCGCCGCGTCGCGGGCCTGTCCACCGAGCTCGAGGACGTCACCGAGGTCGAGTACCGCCAGCTGCGCCTGGAGCGCGTGGTGCTCGTCGGTGTCTGGACCGCCGGCACGGTGCAGGACGCGGAGAACTCCCTCGCCGAGCTCGCCGCGCTGGCCGAGACCGCCGGCGCCCTGGTGCTCGACGGCGTCATCCAGCGCCGTGACAAGCCCGACCCGGCCACCTACATCGGCTCGGGCAAGGCCCTGGAGCTGCGGGACATCGTGCTCGAGTCCGGCGCCGACACCGTGGTGTGCGACGGTGAGCTCTCCCCGGGCCAGCTGATCCACCTCGAGGACGTCGTCAAGGTCAAGGTCGTCGACCGGACCGCGCTGATCCTCGACATCTTCGCCCAGCACGCCAAGTCCCGGGAGGGCAAGGCGCAGGTCTCGCTGGCGCAGATGCAGTACATGCTTCCCAGGCTCCGTGGCTGGGGCCAGTCGCTGTCGCGGCAGATGGGTGGCGGTGGCTCCGGCTCGGCGGGCGGCGGTATGGCCACCCGTGGTCCCGGTGAGACCAAGATCGAGACGGACCGGCGGCGGATCCGCGAGAAGATGGCGAAGATGCGCCGGGAGATCGCGGAGATGAAGACCGGCCGGGACATCAAGCGCCAGGAACGCCGGCGCAACAAGGTCCCCTCGGTCGCCATCGCCGGCTACACCAACGCCGGCAAGTCCTCGCTGCTCAACCGCCTCACCGGTGCCGGTGTGCTGGTGGAGAACGCCCTGTTCGCCACCCTGGACCCGACCGTGCGGCGGGCCGAGACGCCCAGCGGGCGGCTCTACACCCTCGCCGACACCGTCGGCTTCGTCCGGCACCTGCCGCACCACCTCGTCGAGGCGTTCCGCTCCACGATGGAGGAGGTCGGCGAGTCCGACCTCATCCTGCACGTGGTCGACGGCTCGCATCCGGTGCCGGAGGAGCAGCTGGCCGCCGTCCGCGAGGTGATCCGCGATGTGGGCGCCACGGACGTGCCCGAGATCGTGGTCGTCAACAAGGCCGACGCGGCCGATCCGCTGGTGCTCCAGCGCCTGCTGCGCCAGGAGAAGCACGCCATCGCGGTCTCGGCCCGTACGGGCCAGGGCCTGGCGGAGCTGCTGACCCTGCTCGACGACGAGCTGCCGCGGCCGCAGGTCGAGATCGAGGCGCTGGTGCCCTACACCCAGGGTGCCCTGGTCTCGCGGGCGCACGCCGAGGGCGAGGTCCTGTCCGAGGAGCACACCGCGGACGGCACGGTCCTCAAGGCGCGGGTGCACGCGGAGCTGGCCGCGGAGTTCGAGCCGTTCGTGCCGGCGGCGTAGCCGGCCCGCAGGAGACACGACGACGAAGGCCCGCCCCGGGGAGACCGGGGCGGGCCTTCGTCGTGTTCGTTCAGGGAGCGGTGCGGGGCGCCGCCGGCACGCCGGAGCGCCCCCGCCGCGGGCGGCTACTGCTTGGTCGCCCACTTCTTGCTCATGTTGTCGAACAGGGTCTTGGCCTCGGCACCCAGGTGCGGACCGGCCGACCAGCGGGCCGGACGCGGACCCATCGACATGTTGGAGACCAGCACCGGCTTGCCGTCGGCGCCCTTGATGAACCAGGGACCACCGGAGGAGCCACCGGTCATGGTGCAGCCGATGCGGTACATGGTCGGCTTCTTGGCGTCCATCGTCAGACGGGTCGGCTTGTCCGTGCACTGCTGCTGCGCCGCACCGTCGAACGGCGCCTCGGCCGGGTAGCCCTGCGCGGTCAGGCTCGGGATCTTGGCCATGGCCGGGGCGTTGAAGTCGACCGCGTACGCGCCGCCGGCGACCTCTTCCAGCGACTTGCCGCCGGTGGACGACTCCGGCTTCACATGCATCAGCGCGTAGTCGTACGGAGCCATCGGCACGCCCGGAACGGCGCCACCGTCCTTGATCCACTCATTGGACGTCGCCATGTCGTCGGCCCACCACTTGCCCGCCGGGACGCGGTCCTCGAAGGGCGTGGCCTTCAGCTTGTCGGCGGAGACGCCGTTCTTGTTGAAGTTCGGCACGAACATCATGTTGCGGTACCAGCCGCCGTTCTTGCCGGCGTGCACACAGTGCGCGGCGGTCCACACCAGGTTGGACTTGCCGGGGTGCGCCGGGTCCTTGACGACGGTGGCCGAGCAACGCGACTCGCCCTCAGGGGTGCTGAACAGCAGCAGACCCACACCGGCAGCGGTGGAGGTGTAGGGGGTCTTGACGGGCTGGGCCTGGACGGCGGCCGGCTCGGGGTCGGTCTTGCCCTGGTCCTCGGAGATGTCCCCGGGCTTGCTGGGGTCCTTCGGGGGCTTGACCTTCTCGATCTTGTCCGGGTTCCAGAAGTCCTTGATGATCGGGTTGATGAACTCCCCGGCCTCCCGGAGCCACTTGTCCTTGTCCCAGTTCTTCCACTCGCCGTTCTTCCACTTGTCCAGGTCGACGCCGTGCTCCTTGAGCTTGTCCTGGATGTCCTGGGGGATCTTGATTTCACCCCCACCCGTGGTGTCCGCCGCGGACTGGCTGGGCTTGGCGTCCGCGTTGCCGCCCTCGGGACCGCAGCCGGTGGCGGTCAGTGCCACGACGGCGGTGAGAGCGGCGGCGGCCAGGACTGGCCGGCGTATGGATCGCATGGGTGTTGTCCCCCTGGGTGAATCGGGCTGAGCCGGTGTGGCATGAGCGGAGTCGCGCCGGATCGAACTTGTCATGAACCCCAAGATCTCGGCGCAACACCCCACTATGCCGGTGACGATAGAGACGGCGGTACTCGGGGTCCCGGTTCCCAGCCGCCAAGGATCTTGTTCGCAACCGTGATCCGGCGTCGCCGGCGTCGTTGGTACGTACGGGGGACAGCCGGGCTGCCCGCACGACCCGCGCGCTGTTCAGCAGCTCACCAAGCAGGAGGACACAACTGCCGTGGCGTTGACCGACACCGTGCCGGCGGCCGCGCCGTCGGCCCACGAGGGGATTCTGCGCCGGCAGTCCCTGCGTGAGTCCGCTGCCCGCACCTACGCACGCTCGTTGCCCATCGTCCCGGTGCGCGCCCGCGGGCTGACCATCGAGGGCGCCGACGGCCGGAGATACCTCGACTGCCTCTCCGGCGCCGGCACCCTGGCGCTGGGCCACAACCACCCGGTGGTGCTCGAAGCGATCCGCGGGGTCCTCGACTCCGGCGCGCCGCTGCACATCCTCGACCTGGCCACGCCGGTCAAGGACGCCTTCACCACCGAGCTCTTCGCCACGCTGCCCGCCGAATTGGCGGAGAACGCCCGCATCCAGTTCTGCGGCCCGGCCGGCACGGACGCCGTCGAGGCCGCCTTCAAACTGGTCCGCACCGCGACCGGCCGGGACGGCCTGATGGCGTTCTCCGGCGCCTACCACGGCATGACCGCCGAGGCGCTCGCCGCCTCCGGGGGAGCGCAGCACACCAGCGTGGTCCGGCTGCCCTACCCGTACGACTACCGCTGCCCCTTCCAGACCGGCGGCGAGCGCGGCGCCGAACTCGCCGCGCGCTGGACCCAGAACCTGCTCGACGACCACAAGAGCGGGGTGCCCCGGCCGGCCGGGATGATCCTGGAACCCGTCCAGGGGGAGGGCGGCGTGATCCCCGCCCCGGACAACTGGCTGCGGCGGATGCGGGAGCTCACCGCCGCCCGGCGGATCCCCCTGATCGTGGACGAGGTGCAGACCGGCGTCGGCCGCACCGGCACCTTCTGGGCGATCGAACACAGCGGCATCGTGCCGGACGTGATCGTGCTGTCGAAGGCGATCGGCGGCAGCCTGCCGCTCGCCGTGATCGTCTACCGGGAGGAGCTCGACGCCTGGCAGCCCGGCGCGCACGCGGGGACCTTCCGCGGCAACCAGCTCGCCATGGCCGCCGGAGCCGCCACCCTCGCCTACGTCCGCGCCAACGGCCTCGCCGCCCGCGCCGCCGCACTCGGCGCCCGGATGCTCGCCCGGCTCCGCACCCTGGCCGACGCCCACGACTGCATCGGCGACGTCCGCGGACGCGGACTGATGCTCGGCGTCGAACTCGTCGACCGGGAGGCGGACGCCGATGCCACCGGCGCCCGCCCCGCCGCCCCCGAGCTCGCCGCCGCCGTCCAGCGCGCCTGCCTCAACCGCGGCCTGATCGTCGAACTGGGCGGCCGGCACTCCGCCGTCGTCAGGTTGCTGCCACCCCTGACCATCACCGACGAGCAGGCGGACGCGATCCTCGACCGCCTCGCCGACGCCGTCCTGGCGGCGGTCCGCACCACCCCCGGGCCGACGGGCTCATCCCCCACGACACTGCGAGGCACCTCCGCATGAACGAACGCCCCGGCCCCGACAACGCCCAGCCCGCCGAGCGGATCCCCGACCGGCACCACAGCGCCGGCACGCTGGAGTCCGTACCGCGCCAGCAGCGACGCACCCCCGGCGACACCTGCCACCAGCAGACCCACGAAGACCCCTGCCAGGCCACCGGTCCGGGCGCTCCCGGCCGCCACGAGCGGGCCCGCCACGGCGACCACGACCCCCTCGACCACCCGGACCCGGCGGTCGCCGCGGACGCCGCCGGCATCGAGCACCTCCTGCGCTGCTGGATCCGCGAGAACGGCACCGCACGCCCGGCCGGCGGCCGCCTGCGCATCCCCCTGCGGGCCGCCGCCGGCGCCCTGCACATCCCCGTCCGCTACTGGTCACCCACCGGCTGGCACCGCCTGGGCGCGCCCACCCTCGAAGGCGCCCCGGCCGGCGCCGCCCCGCTGGACGCCGTCACCCTCGCCGCGCTGCTGCGCCGGGAGGCCGCGCACGGCGGCGACCGGCGGGCCTCGGACGGCGGAGAGCACCGAGTGGCGGACGGCGAACGGCCGGAGCCGGAGGCCGAGCAGCCGCAGACACCGGACGGCGACGGCGCCGAACTCATCGGACGGGTCGCCAACTCCGTACGCAACGTGGCCGGCTTCCTCGCCGACCGGCGCGCCCGGCCCGCCGACGACCATGGCGACCTCTTCCTCGAAGCCGAGCAGTCCCTGCTCCTCGGCCACCCGCTGCACCCCACGCCCAAGAGCCGCGAGGGCCTCTCCGACGCCGAGACCCGCGCCTTCTCGCCCGAACTGCGCGGCGCCTTCCCGCTCCACTGGATGGCCGTGCACCGCTCCGTCGTCGCCACCGACTCCGCCTGGACCGAGCGCGGCAAGCCCGTCTCCGCCGAGCAGCTCGCCGCGCGCCTCGCGGGAGACGGTCTGTCCCTGCCGGACGGGACCGTGCCGCTGCCGCTGCACCCCTGGCAGGCCAGGGAGCTCGCCGACCGCCCCGACATCGCCGCACTCCGCGACGCCGGTCTGCTGCGCGACCTCGGTGTCCACGGCCCCCGCTGGCACCCCACCTCCTCCGTCCGCACCGTCTACCGCTCCGGCGCGGACGCCATGCTCAAACTCTCCCTCGGGCTGCGCATCACCAACTCCCGCCGGGAGAACCTCCGCAAGGAACTCCTCCGCGGGGTCGAGGTGCACCGGCTGCTGCGCACCGGCCTCGCCGAGCAGTGGCAGGCCGCCCATCCGGGCTTCGACATCGTCCGCGACCCGGCCTATCTGGCCGTCGACGGCCCCGACGGCGAACCGGTCCAGGGCCTCGACGCCGTCATCCGCCACAACCCCTTCAGCACCGGCGACGACGCGGTCTGCATCGCCGGCCTCACCTCTCCCCGGCCCTGGCCCGGCCACGCCGGCACCCGCTCCCGCCTCGAGGACCTCGTCGGCACGCTCGCCGCCCGCACCGGCCGCGCCCTGGGCGCCGTCGCCACCGAGTGGTTCCTGCGCTACCTCGAAGCGGTCGTCCGGCCCCTGCTGTGGCTCGACGGCACGGCCGGTGTCGCCCTGGAGGCCCACCAGCAGAACACCCTGGTGCTGCTCGACCCCGACGGCTGGCCCGTGGGCGGCCGCTACCGCGACAACCAGGGCTACTACTTCCGCGCCTCCCGCCGCGCCGAGCTGGAGCGACGGCTGCCCGGCATCGGCGCGGCCAGCGACACCTTCGTCGCCGACGAGGTCACCGACGAGCGCTTCGCCTACTACCTGGGCATCAACAACGTCCTCGGCCTCATCGGAGCCTTCGGGGCCCAGCGCCTGGTCCGCGAGGAGATCCTGCTGGCCGCCTTCCGGCGGTTCCTCGACAGCGCCGCCGCAGCGCCCCGCGCGCACCGCTCCCGGCTCCCCGGCCAGCTGCTGTCCGCCCGCACCCTGCGCTGCAAGGCCAACCTCGCGACCCGCCTGCACGGGCTCGACGAACTCGTCGGCCCGGTCGAGACCCAGTCCGTCTACGTCACCCTGCCCAACCCCCTGGCCTCCTAGCCGGCCGCCACCGCCCGCCGCAGCGAAGTCACCCCACGAGCCCCCGGCGCCGGCCTCCCGCGACCCACAAGGCACCGCGGGAGCCGGCCACGAGAGGAGAGCGTCGCCGTGCCACCCATCGAATCCGGCCTCGACTCCAGCTCCGACGACACCCAGGACCGCCGGCTCCCGCCGGAATCCGGCGCGTTGCCCGCCGGTGGACGCCGTCGGCCGGCGCCCCCGGTCCTCGTCGGCACCGGCCCGCTGCTGGGCGACCTGGCGGGCTGGGGCCCGGCCGACACCGCCGCCGGGCCGTTCGAGCTCGTCCCCGTCCGGCCGGCCCGCGACCTCGACCGGATCACCGGCTGGATGAACGATCCGGCAGTCGCGGCCTTCTGGGAGCTGTCCGGACCGCCCGGGACCACCGCCGCCCATCTGCGCGGCCAGCTCGACGGCGACGGCCGCAGCGTGCCCTGCCTCGGTGTGCTGGCCGGCGTCCCGATGAGCTACTGGGAGATCTACCGCGCCGACCTGGACCCCCTGGCCCGCCACTACCCGGCCCTTCCCCACGACACCGGGATCCACCTGCTCATCGGCGGCGGCGCCGACCGCGGCCGCGGCCTGGGCAGCACCCTGCTGCGCGCCACCGCCGACCTCGTGCTCGACCGCCGCCCGCAGTGCACGCGGGTCGTCGCCGAGCCCGATCTGCGCAACACCGCCTCCGTCGCGGCCTTCCTGGCCGGAGGCTTCCGCTACTCCGAAGAGCTCGAACTGCCCGGCAAACGCGCGGCGTTGATGATCCGCGACCGCGCCCACCGCCACCTGCACTGATCCCGGGGCCGTCCATCGCCGTTCCCGGTCCGGTCCGCCGTCCACCGCGCCGCCCCGGTTGTCCCCCGCACGTGCCGGAGCGGTCCCGCTTCGAGGGAGTCCCGTCTTGCCGCCTGAGCCCCAGCCTTCGCACCACGCCTGGCAGCACGCCGCGCGCCGGCTGTTCGCCAAGATCCTGGCCGAGTTCGCGTACGAGGAAGTCCTCATCCCCGAGCCCGACGGCACCGCTGCGGACGGCACCCCGCAATACCGCCTGCCGGTCACCGAGGAGCTGGTCTACAGATTCCGCGCCCGCCGGGGCGCTTACGGGCACTGGCGCGTCGACCCCCACTCGATCACCCCGGGGACCGACCCGTTCGACTTCCTCGTCCATGCCCACGACACCGTCCTGCACCTGTCCGGCGACACCACCGGCCACCTGATCCGCGAGCTGACCGCCACCCTCGCCGCCGACACCCGCCTCGACGCCACCGCCCTGAGCGCCGCCGAGCTCGCCGACCTCGACTACGCCTCCCTCGAAGGGCGCCAGACCGGCCACCCCTGGCTCGTCGCGAACAAGGGACGGCTCGGCTTCTCGGCCGCCGACGCGGCGGCCTGGGCCCCGGAAGCCCGCACCGCCCAGCGCCTGCCCTGGCTCGCCGCGCACCACCGCCTCGCCCACTACCGCGGTGTCCCCGCGCTCGCCACCCCCGATCGCCTCTACGGCGAGGAGCTCGCCCCCGCCACCCGTCACGCCTTCGCCCGCGCCATCACCGACCAGGGCCAGGACCCCGCCGACTACCTCTATCTCCCCGTGCACCCCTGGCAATGGGACGAGACCATCGCCCCGCTCTTCGCCCCGCAACTCGCCGACAGATCCATCATCGCGCTGCCCACCGACAACGACCTCCGCCTGCCGCAGCAGTCGATCCGCACCTTCCTCAACATCAGCCGGCCCGAGGCCCGTACGGTCAAACTTCCGCTGTCCATCCTCAACACCCTCGTCTGGCGCGGTCTGCCCACCGAGCGCACCCTCGCCGCGCCGGCCGTCACCCGCTGGGTCCACGGACTGCGCGACGCCGACCCCTACCTGAGCGACGAGACCCGGGTGATCCTGCTCGGCGAGACCGCCTCCGTCACCGTCGAGCACCCGCTCTACGACCGGCTGCCCGGCGTCCCGTACCAGTTCAAGGAGTTGCTGGGCTGCATCTGGCGCGAGCCGATCAGCGGATACCTCGACCCGGGCGAGCGCGCCCGCACCCTGGCCGCGCTGCTGCAGACCGACCCCGAGGGCCGGGCACTGACCGCGGAGCTGGTGCACCGCTCGGGGCTGCCCCCGCGCGAGTGGCTCGGCCGGCTCTTCGCCGCGCTGCTGCCACCCCTGCTGCACTTCCTCTACCAGTACGGCACGGTGTTCTCCCCGCACGGCGAGAACGCCATCGTGGTCTTCGACGAGCACGACGTCCCCACCCGCCTCGCGGTCAAGGACTTCGTCGACGACGTCAACACCACCTCCCAGCCGCTCCCGGAGCACGACTCCATGCCGGACGACGTCCGCACGGTGCTGCTGACCGAACCGCCCTCCTTCCTGACCCAGTTCATCCACTCCGGCCTGTTCGTCGGCGTCTTCCGCTACCTCGCGCCGCTGTGCGCGGACCAACTGGACGTTCCCGAGGCGGAGTTCTGGTCACTCGTACGGGCGGAGATCCTGCGCCACCACGAACGCTTCCCCGGCCTGAAAGAGCGGCACGAGACGTTCGACCTGCTCACCCCGCGGATCGAGCGGCTCTGCCTGAACCGCAACCGTCTGCATGTGGACGGTTACCGCGACCGCCACGAGCGCCCGCACGCCGCCGTCCACGGGACCGTCCCCAACCCCTTGCACGCCCCGTGACCGGACCGGCTGTCAGTGGTCCCGCGTAGGCTTGCAGCGCTATGACGAAGCCCTCCCTCCCCGATCTGCTGCACGCCGCCGTCACCGCCGTCGGCGGCACCGAGCGCCCCGGCCAGGTGGCGATGGCCGAGGCCGTCGCCGAGGCCGTGGACGGCTCGGCCCACCTCCTCGTCCAGGCCGGCACCGGCACCGGAAAGTCCCTCGGCTATCTGGTGCCGGCGCTGGCCCACGGCGAGCGGGTGGTGGTCGCCACGGCCACCCTGGCGCTGCAGCGCCAGCTGGTGGAGCGCGATCTTCCGCGTACGGTCGACGCGCTGCATCCGCTGCTGCGCCGCCGCCCGGAGTTCGCCATGCTCAAGGGCCGCTCCAATTACCTGTGCCTGCACCGCCTCCATGAAGGCGCCCCGCAGGAAGAGGAGGACGGGCTCTTCGACGTGTTCGAGCAGGCGACGCCGACCAGCAAGCTCGGCAAGGACCTGCTGCGGCTGCGCGACTGGGCGGACGAGACCGAGACCGGCGACCGCGACGCCCTGACCCCCGGTGTCTCGGACCGCGCCTGGGGGCAGGTCTCGGTCTCCTCCCGGGAGTGCCTGGGCGCGTCGAAGTGCGCCTACGGCGCGGAGTGCTTCGCCGAGGCCGCCAGGGAGCGCGCCAAGCTCGCCGATGTCGTCGTCACCAACCACGCGCTGCTCGCCATCGACGCGATCGAGGGCGCACCGGTCCTCCCGCAGCACGAGGTCCTGATCATCGACGAGGCCCATGAGCTGGTCTCCCGGGTCACCGGCGCCGCCACCGGCGAGCTCACCCCCGGCCAGGTCAACCGTGCCGTGCGCCGGGCCGCCAAGCTCGTCAACGAAAAGGCCGCCGACCAGCTCCAGACCGCGGCCGAGACCTTCGAGCGCCTCATGGAGCTGGCGCTGCCCGGCCGCCTGGAGGAGATCCCCGAGGACCTCGGCTACTGCCTGATGGCGCTGCGGGACGCCGCCCGTACGGTCGTCTCGGCGCTCGGCTCGACCCGCGACAAGTCGGTCCAGGACGAGGACGCCGTCCGCAAGCAGGCCCTCGCCTCCGTGGAGAACGTCCATGCCGTGGCCGAGCGGATCGCCAACGGCTCCGAGTACGACGTGGTCTGGTACGAGCGCCACGACCGCTTCGGCGCGTCCCTGAGGGTGGCGCCCCTGTCGGTCTCCGGCCTGCTGCGCGAGAAGCTCTTCGAGGACCGCTCGGTGGTCCTGACCTCCGCCACCCTCAAGCTCGGCGGCGACTTCAACGGCGTCGCGGCCTCCCTGGGCCTGTCCCCCGAGGGCGCGGAAGGGGAGGACGTGCCCCCGTGGAAGGGGCTGGACGTCGGCTCCCCGTTCGACTACTCGAAGCAGGGGATCCTCTACGTCGCCAAGCATCTGGCCCAGCCGGGCCGCGAGGGCAGCCGCACCGACATGCTCGACGAGCTCACCGAGCTGATCGAGGCGGCCGGCGGCCGCACCCTCGGGCTGTTCTCCTCGATGCGCGCCGCCCAGGCCGCCGCCGAGGAGCTGCGCGGCCGTCTGGACATGCCGATCCTGCTGCAGGGCGAGGAGACCCTGGGCGAGCTGATCCGCACCTTCGCCGCCGATGCCCGTACGTGCCTGTTCGGCACCCTCTCCCTGTGGCAGGGCGTCGACGTCCCGGGGGCGAACTGCCAGCTGGTGGTGATGGACCGGGTACCGTTCCCGCGTCCCGACGACCCGCTGATGAGCGCCCGCCAGAAGGCCGTGGAGGAGTCCGGCGGCAATGGCTTCATGGCCGTCGCGGCCACGCATGCGGCCCTGCTCATGGCTCAGGGTGCCGGACGTCTGGTGCGTGCCACGGGAGACCGCGGTGTCGTCGCCGTGCTGGACCCCCGCGTCGAGCGGGCCCGTTACGGCTCCTTCCTGCGCAAGTCCATGCCGGACTTCTGGTACACCACCGACCGCAACCAGGTCCGCCGCTCACTGGCGGCCATCGACGCGGCGGCGAAGGCGGCGGAGGGCGAGGCCTAGCCATTCGGGGCCCGGTGCCGCGACCATCGTTCGGTCGGCTCCCCTCGGGCCTGTCCGATGGGTCAGGGCCGGGCCCGCGACGCATCGGACAGGCCCGAGGAGCAAGGGCGGGCCCCGGGACCGGCGCAGTGGTCCCGGGGCCCGGTCGTGAGGGCTGGGTCAGACCCGCCGCAGGACGGCCACCACCTTGCCGAGGATGGTCGCCTCGTCGCCGGGGATCGGCTGGTACGCGGCGTTGTGCGGCAGCAGCCACACATGGCCGTCCTCGCGCTTGAAGCGCTTGACGGTGGCCTCGCCGTCCAGCATGGCGGCCACGATGTCGCCGTTCTCGGCGACCGGCTGACGGCGGACGGTGACCCAGTCGCCGTCACAGATGGCGGCCTCGATCATGGAGTCGCCGACGACCTTCAGCACGAACAGTTCGCCGTCGCCGACGAGCTGGCGGGGGAGCGGGAACACATCCTCGACCGACTCCTCCGCGAGGATCGGGCCACCGGCGGCGATCCGGCCGACCAGCGGGACGTACGACGCGGCGGGCTTGCCCGCGGTCTCCGTCGCCGCGGTCGTGGGCTGGTCGGAGCCGCGGACCTCGTACGCCCGGGGGCGGTGCGGGTCGCGCCGCAGGAAGCCCTTGCGCTCGAGCGCCATGAGCTGATGGGCGACGGACGAGGTGCTGGAGAGCCCGACGGCCTGGCCGATCTCCCGCATCGACGGCGGGTACCCGCGCCGCTGCACCGAATCCCGGATCACCTCGATCACCCTGCGCTGGCGGTCCGTGAGCCCCGAGCTGTCGGCCCGGATCCCTGGTGGCCGTCCGGGCAGCGAGCGGGCGGGCTTCTGCTCTTCGGAGTCCAACGTGGCGTCGTCCATCGGCGGCCGCTGTGCCTTCTGCTGATGCTCGAACCGGCTCTGGGAGTGGCTTTGTGCGGTGATGGTCGCGCTGTCTGCGGTGGTGGTCACGTCGGCCCCTCTCGAAATGTTCTCCCTAGTTAGCCAACGGTAGTTGCTTTCGAAAGGTTGCGCCAAACACACGTTCGAGTGAAATATTCGCTGATTGGCTGACCCGATCAAGTGGCTGGGTGTATGGCCGAATGGCATTTCGGGGCTCCGGCGTTCGCTTCCGCCGGGGCTCCGGGATCGACCGGAGATCCTGGGTCCCGGCGTTCGGGGTCTGCGCCGGGCCGGGCGCCGCAGCCGGGCCGATTCTTCCATCCCCGCCCCGCCGCGCCGCCGGCCGGGTGCCTTCCCGTACCCTCGTGGGCGACCGTCCGGCCCGCCTCCGTCGCGACACGCGGTAGGCGGATGTAAGCGGCCCGACACCACATCTAGTGGTTGGATGCGTGCGGTCGCCCAGAAGTTGTGGTGCCTGGTCCTTCGCGGGCCCCGGTATCGCCTATGCTGGTGACCGCTCCGAAGGGCCCGTGCGGACCGGCGGAGGTTATTCGTCGTGCGCCGGGATCGATGGCGTACGTACGTCCGTATAGCGAGGGTGAGGAGGGTGGAGCCATGCACTGCCCCTTCTGCAGGCACCCAGACAGCCGGGTCGTCGACAGTCGGACCACCGACGACGGGACGGCGATCCGCCGGCGCCGCCAGTGCCCCGACTGCTCCCGCCGTTTCACGACCATCGAGACGGCGTCGCTGATGGTGATCAAGCGGAGCGGGGTCACCGAGCCCTTCAGCCGCAACAAGGTCATCGCGGGAGTGCGCAAGGCGTGCCAGGGCCGCCCGGTCACCGAGGACGCCCTCGCCAAGCTCGGCCAGCGGGTCGAGGAGGCGGTGCGTGCCACCGGCAGCGCCGAGCTGTCCACTCATGACGTCGGGCTCGCCATACTGGGCCCGCTGCAGGAACTCGACCTCGTCGCGTACCTGCGCTTCGCGTCCGTCTACCGGGCGTTCGACTCGCTCGAGGACTTCGAGGCGGCCATCGCCGAGCTGCGGGAGCAGCGCGAGCAGGGACCGCCCGGGCAGGAATGCGGGACCGACGGGAAGGCCGGCGGCCCGGCCGTCCCCGTGCCCGCCACCGCCGCCGACTGAGCTCGGCGCGCATCCAGGATCCGTATCGGGGCGAGAGCAGGGCGTCCCGGTACCAGCAAGACAAACACCGTGCCACGGAATGCGTGCGCACATATGGGCGTTTGCCCGTATACAGGGAGGCGGAATGACAGAGACGACGAGCGGCCCGGCACGAGGCTCCCGCGCCAAGGGCAGCAAGGCGAGCAAGGGGCTGCGTATCGAGCGCATCCACACCACCCCCGGCGTGCATCCGTACGACGAGGTGGAGTGGGCGCGCCGTGACGTCGTCATGACCAACTGGCGCGACGGCTCGGTCAACTTCGAGCAGCGTGGCGTCGAGTTCCCCGACTTCTGGTCGGTGAACGCGGTCAACATCGTCACGAGCAAGTACTTCCGCGGCGCGGTGGGCTCCCCGACCCGTGAGGCGAGCCTCAAGCAGCTCATCGACCGTGTGGTCAAGACGTACCGCAAGGGCGGCGAGGAGCACGGTTACTTCGCCTCCCCGGCGGACGCCGAGATCTTCGAGCACGAGCTGGCCTACGCCCTGCTGCACCAGGTCTTCAGCTTCAACTCGCCGGTCTGGTTCAACGTCGGCACCAAGCAGCCGCAGCAGGTCAGCGCCTGCTTCATCCTGTCCGTCGACGACTCCATGGAGTCGATCCTGGACTGGTACAAGGAAGAGGGGATGATCTTCAAGGGCGGCTCCGGCGCCGGCCTGAACCTCTCCCGCATCCGCTCCTCCAAGGAGCTGCTCTCCTCCGGTGGCAACGCCTCCGGCCCGGTCTCCTTCATGCGCGGCGCCGACGCGTCCGCCGGGACGATCAAGTCGGGCGGCGCCACCCGCCGCGCGGCCAAGATGGTCGTCCTGGACGTCGACCACCCGGACGTCGAGGCCTTCATCGAGACCAAGGTGAAGGAGGAGGAGAAGATCCGCGCGCTGCGCGACGCGGGCTTCGACATGGACCTGGGCGGCGACGACATCACGTCCGTCCAGTACCAGAACGCCAACAACTCGGTCCGGGTCAACGACGAGTTCATGAAGGCCGTCGAGACCGGCTCGAAGTTCGGCCTGCGCGGCCGGCTGACCGGTGAGGTCATCGAGGAGGTCGACGCCAAGGGCCTGTTCCGCAAGATGGCCGAGGCCGCCTGGGCGTGCGCCGACCCCGGCATCCAGTACGACGACACCATCAACCACTGGCACACCTCGCCGGAGACCGGCCGCATCACCGCGTCCAACCCCTGCAGCGAGTACATGCACCTGGACAACTCCTCGTGCAACCTCGCCTCGCTCAACCTCCTGAAGTTCCTGCGCGACGACGACCTGGGCAACCAGTCCTTCGACGCCGAGCGCTTCGCCAAGGTCGTCGAGCTGGTCATCACCGCGATGGACATCTCCATCTGCTTCGCCGACTTCCCCACCGAGAAGATCGGCGAGACCACCCGGGCCTACCGCCAGCTCGGCATCGGCTACGCCAACCTCGGCGCCCTGCTGATGGCCACCGGCCACGCCTACGACTCCGACGGCGGCCGCGCGCTGGCCGGCGCCATCACCTCGCTGATGACCGGCACGTCGTACAAGCGCTCCGCCGAACTGGCCGCGGTCGTCGGCCCGTACGACGGCTACGCCCGTAACGCCGACGCCCACAAGCGCGTCATGAAGCAGCACTCCGACGCCAACGGCACCGCGGTGCGCATGGACGACCTGGACACCCCGGTGTGGGCCGCGGCGACCGAGGCCTGGCAGGACGTGCTGCGCCTGGGCGAGAAGAACGGCTTCCGCAACGCGCAGGCCTCCGTGCTCGCGCCGACCGGCACCATCGGCCTGATGATGGACTGCGACACCACGGGCGTCGAGCCGGACCTGGCCCTGGTCAAGTTCAAGAAGCTGGTCGGCGGCGGCTCCATGCAGATCGTGAACAACACGGTCCCCAAGGCGCTCAAGCGGCTCGGCTACCAGCCCGAGCAGGTCGAGGCGATCGTCGCCCACATCGCCGACCACGGCAATGTCGTCGACGCCCCCGGCCTGAAGCCCGCGCACTACGAGGTCTTCGACTGCGCCATGGGCGAGCGCGCCATCTCCCCGATGGGCCACGTCCGCATGATGGCCGCGGCACAGCCCTTCCTGTCCGGTGCGATCTCCAAGACGGTCAACGTCCCGGAGTCGGCCACCGTCGAGGAGATCGAGGACGTCTACTTCCAGGGCTGGAAGCTCGGCCTGAAGGCGCTGGCGATCTACCGCGACAACTGCAAGGTCGGCCAGCCCCTCTCCGCCAAGAAGAAGGAGGAGGAGAAGAAGGCCGAGACCGAGCCGGCCGCCGAGAAGAAGGTCGTCGAGTACCGCCCGGTGCGCAAGCGCCTCCCCAAGGGCCGTCCCGGCATCACCACCTCCTTCACGGTCGGCGGCGCCGAGGGTTACATGACCGCCAACTCCTACCCGGACGACGGTCTCGGTGAGGTCTTCCTGAAGATGTCCAAGCAGGGCTCGACCCTCGCGGGCATGATGGACGCCTTCTCCATCGCCGTGTCGGTGGGTCTGCAGTACGGCGTCCCGCTGGAGACCTACGTCTCGAAGTTCACCAACATGCGGTTCGAGCCGGCCGGTATGACCGACGACCCGGACGTGCGGATGGCCCAGTCGATCGTCGACTACATCTTCCGCCGCCTGGCGCTGGACTTCCTGCCGTTCGAGACCCGCTCGGCGCTCGGCATCCACTCCGTCGAGGAGCGCACGCGCCACCTGGAGACCGGTTCGTACGAGCCGTCCGACGACGAGGTCGACGTCGAGGGCCTGGCCCAGTCGGCGCCGCGCCAGCTGGACCCGGCGCCGGTGGTCAAGAGCGTCGAGGAGGCCGCCGTCCCGGCTCCCAAGCAGGCGCACACCAACGCCGAACTGGTCGAGATGCAGCTGGGCATCAACGCCGACGCGCCGCTGTGCTTCTCCTGCGGCACGAAGATGCAGCGGGCCGGCAGCTGCTACCTGTGCGAGGGCTGCGGGTCGACCAGCGGCTGCAGCTGAGCCTGGGCGGGGCGGGGGGGGGGGGGGGTCCCCCGCGGCCGCCGCCCTGGGCGCCCACGGGCGACCCAGGTGTTGAGGGGGAAAAAAAGAGAAAAGGACCGCTTTGTAAAAAA
>NZ_JBWKCJ010000037.1:57480-78307 GCF_056436545.1 Streptomyces sp. NPDC043738
GTGGGGGGGGGGGGGGGGGGGGGGGGGGGGGGGGGGGGGGGGGGGGGGGGGGGGGGGTTTCCCCCCCCCCCCCCCCGCGCCCTGGGCCCCGGTGGCTCAGCGGCTTGTGGAGGGGACCGGCCTGGCGCCGGTCCCCTTCGCCGTGTCCGGGGAGCCGCCGCGTGGCCCGGAGCCTGGGCGGACGGGTGTGCAGAGGACAGCGGCGCCCAGTGGACGGCGGCGACGGCGCGCGCGAGGCCGGTGCCGCACGGGGCGGGGCGGCCGACCGCCGCTCCCCTCTCGCGCCCGGAGTCCGGCCGCCCTCCACCGGAGTGCCGCCGGTCCGGTGCCGTGTCGCGACCGAGGTGAACGCGGGGCGCGCGGTCAGTGCCCCATCTGCCGGGCGAAGGTGTCGGGGTCGGCGTCGAAGCCCTGGACCGCCGAGCGGAATCGCCAGTTGCCCGCCTCGTCCCGGGTGAATTCGGCGACCTTCGCCGCGGTGGACTGCGCGACCTCGGCGAAGTCGTACGAGGCCAGTTCGGTGTACCCCTCGCGGATCAGTGCGGCGGTGTTCTGTATGTCGCCGAAGACCTTGCGGCTCCCGCCCTGCTGGATGGCCACCCCGACGACGACGCGGGTGTAAGTGTCGGACAGCCGGTCCAGTTCCAGCGTCATGATCTCGTCGAAGCCGAATCCCTGGCCGGTCCGGCTGTCCCGGTTGAGAGTGATGGTCCCATCGGGCGACCGGCTGTCGAAGGCCACCAGATAGGCGGGATCGCCATGTGGTGCGTCAGCCGTATAGGTCGCCGCGATGATGTCGAGGTCATTGTCCGGCGTGCCGATCGGGCTGGGGTCCCACTTGAGCGTTACCTCGACCTTCTCGATCCCTTTGTTGAGCGTGCTCACCGGGCTTCCTTCCGTCATCTCCCGGGGACGCGGCTCGACCCACGCGGTCACGCGGATGCCCCCAGGACTTCCCGTTGGCTGACCATCGTGCCACGCCCCGCGCCCCCGGGGTGGCTGAACTTCCCCTGGTCAGAAGCGGATTGGAGGTCATGGGGGTGGCTGGAAAGTGCCCCTCCGGCCCGTGGGGGCCATCGGTTCGGTTCAGGGGGTGCTCGCGCCCCGGAAGCCGCCGAGGTGGCCGCCGAGGACCTTGGGCTCCTCGGTGGGGGGAGGGCCGGCCGATCAGGAAGTCGGTGGTGGGGCCGTCGGTGAGGGCGAGGCGAGCGTGGGCCGCAGGGTCCGGGGCGGGGTGTCGCAGGTCTCGGAGGCCGGCCGGGTGGGACCGAAGGAGGGCCGGCGTAGGTGGTGCGAAGGAATTCGGCCAGCGGTGGGCTGACGGCAGTCTGCGCCACGGAGGGCGGCCGGCCCCGGGCTTCGGTGCGCTGCCCGACGGGGAGCGGGGAGATCTCCGCCGCGGTGTGCCCCGGTGGCCGTGCGCGCCAGGGTGGTGGACGGGCTTCCGTACGGCGTGCGGGTGAGCGGCCGCGCCTGTCGGGAGGGCCGGTGCCCGGAGGCGGCCGGAGAGGCGGAGCGGGGGCTCGGCGTCATGCGCCCATCGACCCGCGTCCGTAAGGAAATTCGGGGTGGTCGGAGTGTGACGCGCGGTGATCCGGATTCGCTCCCGGGCCGTACGATGGCGCGGTGCTGGTCAAGTGGATTCGCCTCACCGTCGTGGACCGTCGAGGGTTCGAGCGGGGGCAGCGGAAATGGGCGGGGCTGCTGGGTGAGCCGGGGTTCCGAGGGCAGGGCGGGGGCTGGAGCCGGGGACGGCCCGGCGTCGCGCATCTGGTCGCCTTCTGGGAGAGCCGGGCGTTCTACGACTCCTTCATGGCGCGCTCGCACGACCGCCTGGCGGCCGCGCAGGTCGGCACGTACAAGGACGCCCAAGTGCGGCTGTTCGAGCACGAGTTTGACGTGAAGGTGGGTTTCCGCCCGGTCTTCGCCGATGTGGACGTGCTGCGGCTGGCGCACTGCCAGGTGCGCGAGGACCGGGTGGACCACTTCATGCTGATGCAGGAGAAGGTCTGGAACCCGGCGATGGCGGGTTCGCCGGGAATGCTGCGAGGGATGCTGGGACGGGCTCCGGGGGAGGAGTTCCTGGTGCTGTCGATGTGGCAGTCGGCCGCCGAGCGGGGGAAGTACCGGCCCGAACGGGTGGAGCGGTTGGCGCTGCGGGCCCAGATAGGCGCGGATGTCCGGGCGATCGCCGGAGATGTGGTGCAGCTCGAACCGTCGTGGACGGTGTGACGGGCGCATACGGGGTGCCGGGCGCGCTCAGGGGGCCGTGTCCGGGGTGCCGCCGACCCTGCCTCTGGTGGTGAAGGCCCCTGCGCGGGCGGCGGCCAGCGTTGCCGCGACGGCCTGGTCGGCGTGTGTGTCGTCGACCGGTTCCCGGGTGATGAACAGCCGGAGGAAGAGCGGCGCGGAGACGGACCGGACGAGTGCGCCGGCGTCGACGGCGCCTTCCGGGGCGCCGGGGCGGGAATCCGCCGGCGTCGGCAACTCCCCGCGGCGCACCGCCCGTTCGACGATGACCTCGCACCGCGCGAACCGCTCGGCGTAGTACGCGCGCAGGGCCTCGGCCGCGCGCTCCGACTGGAATGCGGCGGCGATCATCGCGGAGCCCGACGCCGCCACCACCGGGTCGGCGAAGGAGGTGACGACCTCATGGGCCAGAGCGCGCAGATCGCCCTCCAGGGAACCGGTGTCCGGCGGGGTCCAGCTGTCCTCGCCCGCCAGGGCCAGGGCGTCCGACACCAGCCCCTCGACGTCCTTCCAGCGGCGGTAGAGCGTCGTCTTGTGCACGCCGGAGTGCTCGGCGACGTATTCGACGGTCAGGCCCGGGTAGCCGTGCTCGGTGAGGCCGGCCAGGACGGCGTCGCGGACGGCGGCGCGGGTGCGGGCGGTGCGGCCGCCGGGGCGCCGGGTGCCGGGGGCGTTGCCGCCGGGTGCCTTCTCGGCCGTCTCCTCGGCCGGTGTCCGGGGCTTCGCCGCAGCCGCGTTCACGTTCATGTCGTCGCCAGTCAATTGCAACTCCGGTTGCGTTAGTGGGTCGCGTGTGTCATCCTCATCGTAATGCAACACTGGTTGCATTTATTGGGGGGAGGGTCGAGTGCCCACACAGATCTCATTGCACGGCATCACCAAGTCCTACGCCGACCGACTGCTGCTCGACGGCGTCTCGCTGTCGATCCGCCCCGGCGAGCGCGTGGGGATCGTGGGGGAGAACGGCGCGGGAAAGTCGACGCTGCTGCGCATCATCGCGGGCGTCGAGCAGCCCGATGAAGGCCATGTGGTGCGCCACGCCGACGGCGGCGTCGGCTACCTCGGCCAGACCCCCGACCTCCCGCCGGACCGCACCGTCCAGGACGCGATCGACGCCGCCCTGGCGGACCTCAGGGCGATGGAGCGGCGGCTCAGGGCACTGGAACGCGAGCTCGCGGACCCCAGCCCGCAGACGCTGGAGGAGTACGGCGACCTGCTCACCCTCTTCGAGCTGCGCGGCGGCTACGAAGCCGACGCCCGGGTCGACAGGGCGATCCATGCCCTGGGGCTGGAGCGCCTGGGCCACGACCGGCCGCTGGGCGGCCTCTCGGGCGGCGAACAGGCCCGGCTCGGGCTCGCCTGCCTGATCGCCGCGGCACCCGAGGTCATGCTCCTCGACGAGCCGACCAACCACCTCGACGCCGCGGCTCTGGACTGGCTCGAAAGCGCCCTGCTCGCCCACCGCGGCACGGTCCTGGCCGTCTCCCACGACCGGCTCTTCCTCCAGCGGATCGCGACGGAGATCGTCGAGGTCGTCGCGGACCGCCGCAGCGTCGTCCGCCACGGCGGGGGCTATGACGCCTTCGTCGCCGCCCGGGCAGCCGCCCGCCGCCGCTGGGAGCAGGGGTACGCCCAGTGGTGTGAAGAGATCACCCGGCTCACCGACTTCGCGGCGGGGACGGCCCGCGTCGTCGCCCAGGGCCGGCCCATCAAGGACGGCAACAAGATGGCGTACGACCGGGACAAGGGCCGCGTCCAGGCATCCGTGTCCAGCAGGGTGCGCAATGCCCAGGAACGGCTGCGCAGACTCCGTGAGGACCCCGTCCCCAGACCGCCCGAGCCCCTGCGCTTCCAGGCGGCGCCGGGCCTCGGCGACGCCGAGGGCACCCTCGTCCGGCTCGACGGGGTGCGGGTGGGGGACCGGCTGGCGGTGGACTCCCTCACCGTCGCCGCGGGTGAACGCCTGCTGGTCCACGGCGCGAACGGCGCGGGCAAGACCACGCTGCTGCGGGTCCTGGCCGGTGTCGCCGAGCCCGACAGCGGCACGGTCCTGCGCCGGGGGCGGATCGGCTTCCTCGCCCAGGAAATACCGGTCTCCCGTCCGGCCGAGCCCCTCCAGGCCGCGTTCTGCCGGGGCCTGAGCGGGGACGCCGAGGAGCTGACCGCGCTGCTGCTGTCGTTCGGGCTGTTCCGCGAACGCGACCTCCAAGTGCCCGTCGGCGCGCTCTCGGCCGGCCAGCGGCGCCGGCTCGCCCTGGCCAGGCTGCTGGCCCGCCCGGCCGACCTGCTGCTGCTCGACGAGCCGACCAACCACCTGGCCCTCGGCCTCGTCGAAGAGCTCGAAGCGGCACTGGCGGCATGGCCCGGCGCCCTGGTCGTGGTCTCCCACGACCGCCTGCTCCGCCGCCGCTTCGGAGGCCGCCCCTACGAGATACGCCAGGGCCGTCCGGCTCTCGTCGCCTGCTGACGGGGCCCGCCGGGGCTGCCTGCGACATGTACAGGGCAGGCGCTTTAGGCTGGCGGCATGGCTCGGCCCCGACGCATCGTGCTCCTCCGCCATGGCGAGTCGGAGGGGAACGTCGACGACACCGTGTACGAGCGGGAGCCCGATCATGCCCTCGCCCTCACGGAGGCCGGGCGGCGCCAGGCCGAGCAGGCCGGTGGTCCGCTGCGGGAGATGTTCGGCGAGGAGCGGATCTCCGCCTATGTCTCGCCCTACCGCCGCACCCACCAGACCTTCCGGGCGCTCGCCCTGGACCCCACCAGGATCCGGGTCCGGGAGGAGCCCCGGCTGCGCGAGCAGGACTGGGGCAACTGGCAGGACCGCGACGACGTGCGGCTGCAGAAGGCCTACCGCGACGCCTACGGCCACTTCTTCTACCGCTTCGCCCAGGGCGAGTCCGGCGCGGACGTCTACGACCGCGTCGGCGCGTTCCTGGAGAGCCTGTGGCGCAGCTTCGAGGACCCGCACCACCCGCCGAACGTCCTGATCGTCACGCACGGCCTGACCATGCGGCTGTTCTGCATGCGCTGGTTCCACTGGACAGTGGCCGAATTCGAGTCGCTGTCCAACCCGGGCAACGCGGAGTGGCGCACCCTGCTGCTCGGCCCGAACGGCCGCTACAGCCTCGACCGGCCCTTCGAGCGCTGGTGTGAACCCGAGCCTTATGGCGTCACCGGTTAGAGTGCACACCGATGACCGCCGACCACCGTGACGCCGACCGCTTCGAGCGGGCTCTGGCGAGCCTGCGCGGACTGTCCGTGGGCGACGCCCTCGGATCCCAGTTCTTCGTCCCCGCCCACTACCCCGCCCTCAAGCGCCGCGAGCTGCCGCCCGCTCCCTGGCAGTGGACCGACGACACCGAGATGGCCTGCTCCGTCCTGGCCGTGCTCACCGGCCATGGCCGGATCGACCAGGACGCCCTGGCCCGCTCCTTCGCCGAGCACCACGACTTCGACCGCGGCTACGGCCCGGCGGTCAATCGCATGCTCCGGCTGATCCGCGAGGGCGGCGACTGGCGCGAGCTGGCCTCCGGGCTCTTCAACGGCCAGGGCTCCTGGGGCAACGGCGCCGCCATGCGGATCGCTCCCCTCGGCGCCTGGTACGCCGACGACCCGGAGCAGGCCACGCACCAGGCGGAGATCTCCGCCTACACCACCCACCAGCACCGCGAGGCCGTCGTCGGCGCCATGGCCGTCGCCGCCGCGGCCGCCCTGGTGGCCGACCCCGCCCGCGAGACCGGCCCCGAGCAGCTGCTCGACGGCGTACTGGAGCTGATCCCGCGCAGCGCCGTACAGGCCGGACTGCGCCGGGCCCGCGACATGCTCGACTACGGCGACTCCGGCACCGTCGCCGCCGTCCTGGGGTGCGGCCGGCGCACCAGCGCCCACGACACCGTGCCCTTCGCCCTCTGGGCGGCCGCCCGCCACCTCGGCAACTACGAGCGGGCGTTTTGGACCACCGCCCAGGCCGGCGGCGACGTCGACACCACCTGTGCCATCGTCGGCGGCGTCGTCTCCGCCGGCCGCGCCGGCGCGCCGCCCCGGGCCTGGCTGGACGGCACCGAGCCGCTCCCGGCCTGGACTCCCGCCGCCGGCTGACCACCCCGCGCCGCCGCGTTCACCGCCCGGGGCGGGATGATCGTCCGCCTCCGCTCCCGTATGCGCCGGTGCCTCCAACCGGCGGCCGCCCACGGCGACTTCACCCTTGCCCGGCCACGCGGGAGCCGAAGCGACCACGGCCTTCGGCGCACTCCCCGGCCCCAGTCGCGCGCCCCCGCGCATACCCGTCGGTAGCGGCGCCGGCCGACCCGCCGGAACCGCCGCCCACCTCGTTTGTCGCCAGGTGCGAAGCCGATGCGGACTGCTGGGCCGAATAGGCGTAATCTTGCTGGCGCCATGCCGTACGAGCCCCCCACCCATACCGTTGAGCGATCATTGCGCGCCACGACGGGCGCCAAGATCGTTGCAGGGATCGACGAGGTCGGACGCGGAGCCTGGGCAGGCCCGGTCAGCGTCTGCGCAGCCATCACGGGTCTGCGTCGACCGCCCGACGGACTCACCGATTCCAAGCTGCTGACTCCCAAGCGCCGCACCGAACTGTGCGAGGTGCTCGGCGAATGGGTCACGTCGTACGCCCTGGGGCACTCCTCCCCGGAGGAGATCGACGAGCTCGGTATGACCGCCGCCCTGCGCCTCGCGGCCGCGCGCGCCCTGGAGGCGCTGCCGGTCCGGCCGGACGCGGTCATCCTCGACGGAAAGCACGACTACCTGGGCACGCCGTGGCGGGTCCGCACGGTCATCAAGGGCGACCAGTCCTGCATCGCGGTCGCCGCCGCGTCCGTGATCGCCAAGGTGCGACGCGACGCGATGATGGCCGAACTCGGCCTGGAATACGCCGACTTCGACTTCGCGGCCAACGCCGGCTACCCCTCGCCGACCCATCGCATCGCCCTGGAGGAGTACGGTCCCACGCCGCACCACCGACTGTCGTGGTCCTACATGGACGCCCTGCCCCGGTGGCGGCATCTGAAGAAGGTGCGCGTCACCCCCGAAGCAGCCGCTCTGCGAGCCGGTGGCCAACTCGGCTTCGACTTCTGAGCGGTGCGGGCATCAATTCGGTACCCGATGACGTGTCCCGCACTTACGTTTGATAGACATCGTCTTATGCCTCTCATCCCCGAGGAGCCTCAGATTCACGAGAGTGTCCCGGGTCCCCGCGCAACTCCGGCCGCCGGCCGTACCGCGCCGACCCCCCGTCCTGTTCCTGGTCCCGGTCCCCGCCCCGCGCCTCCGCGCGGAGCCCCCGCGGCCAGTGCCCGTCCGGGCAAGCCCGGACCCGCTGCCCCGCCGCGTGGGCCTGTCGCCGCTCCGCCGGCGCAGCGCACCGGCTCCTCGCAGCCCCCGGCCGGCGTCACCGGCACCGCGGGAGCCCAGCTCCAGCTGATCCCGGCACCCGCCGACGGCGCCATCGACGCCGCCGACGAGGCCGTCGACCTGCTGCTGGACTCCGGGCGTGCGCCGGCCGACATCCTGGTGCTGACCACCGGCGAAACCCATCCGTGGGCCGCACACGAACTGTCCTTCGGCGAGGCGTCCTACTGGGCCCAACACGACGCCGCGGACGATGTGTTCTACGCGGACGCCGGCGCCGAACGCGCCACCGGCCGGCCCGTCGTGGTCGTCGCCGTCAACGGCGGCACGGACGAGGTCACCGCACGGGCCCTGCCCGCCGCGATGGCCCGCGCCGGAACGCTGCTGATCGTCTGCGGCGACCCGCAGCGGATCAACGCCGTTCTCGGCGCGAACGCCTGACCCCGTTCGCCGGAAGCAGCCCGTCGGCCCCAGCGGCCGCCGGGCTCGCTCGCGTTCCCGGCTGCCGGCCGCCGCGGCGCTGAGCACCATGGCGGCGCGGTGCGGCTGGGCCGCCCCGCGGCCGGACACCCCCAGGGGTGTCCGATGCGGTCAGCGCGCCGCCGTGTGCCGATGGGCTTCCGGGGCGCCGCCGCCGGTGCTGCGCGGGGCCGAGCGGCGCGGGGCGGCCGGTGTGGCCATGCGGGGAGCGTCCGAGCGTGCCGACGTCGTCCGGGGCGCGGGTATCCGACCCGACCCCATGCGGTGCGCGGGCGCGCCCGGCTTGTTCGTGGGGGGCCTGCTGGGGCGGCGCCCGCCGCGGCCCTCTCCCAGCACCTGCCAGCGGTCGGAAGTCAGCGTGATGTACGCGCCGCAGCGGAGCCCGTGCAGGGTGCAGGCATCACGCAGGCCCCACATCCACGCCCCGTCGGTCTCCGTCCAACGGGGCTCGCCCTCACGGCAGTAGAGCAGCACGGCCGTACGGACCGGGGAGCGCAGCCGCAGGTCGTGCGGGATGACCCGGCGCAGATGCGTCAGCAGCGCATTGCGGAACTCCCAGCCGTCGGGAGCGGCCGCGGGCTCGGTGAACGATGCACTGGCCGTCACTCGATCCAGCGGATCGAGCACCGCCACGATGGCCGTCGACGGCCCCGGGCGATGACGATCATGCAGGCCGGTGACGACCTCACGGGGGTTGCGCAGCAACGGGATACCGGCGGAGGCCCATTCGGCGGGCTCCAGCATCCGGCCCAGTCGGGCGGCTGAGTCGGCGGACGTGGGCGGGGGCGTATGCGGGGGCGGGGCGAAGCCGAAGGTCACGTTCCTCCCTTCGTCTACGCGTCAGCGCGTAGGGTGTGACCGGGTGCGCCAGTGCACCTGGGCACGGCCCTGCCTGAGCACGGACGGCCGGTACGGGGAAGCACCTCCAATTCTTGCGGTCGTACAGGCATGCGGGCAACGAGCAATTCCCGCACGCGCCCCGGAATCCCCCGGTACATCGCAAATGTCTGTGCCCGCTCGCGCCGACCTGTGCCGCACTGCCACCACCCCTTTAAGGCGAGGACCAGCGAAAACGCCCCCTTCGCCCCCCCGGCCCGGGGGCCTCCCCGCGGGTGGCCGGCCGGTGCCGGCGGAGGGCCACCGGCGGGGGCCGGCCGGTCGCGGCCGGCCCATCAAGCGCTGTGATCCGGTCATCCCCGATCGGCGTGCGGCGTGTCGACCGTCCGCGAGCCGCCTGTCACGCGGGGTGAGGTGGCTGATTGTCAGTGCCATCGGGTTGCATGGGGGCATGGACGACATGGAGCTGCGCGCCGAAGCCGACACCATCCTCGCCGAGCTCGTCGGCGACCCGGGGGGTTCGGCGCGGTTGCGGGAGGACCAGTGGCAGGCGGTGGCGGCCCTGGTGCAGGAGCGCCGGCGCGCCCTGGTGGTGCAGCGCACCGGCTGGGGCAAGTCGGCGGTGTACTTCGTCGCCACGGCCCTGCTGCGCCGGCGCGGCTCCGGCCCGACGGTGATCGTCTCGCCGCTGCTGGCGCTGATGCGCAACCAGGTCGAGTCGGCGGCGCGGGCCGGTATCCGGGCGCGCACCATCAACTCGGCCAACCCGGAGGAGTGGGACGCCATCCACGAGGAGGTGGAGCGCGGCGAGACCGACGTGCTCCTCGTCAGCCCGGAGCGTCTCAATTCCGTGGATTTCCGCGATCAGATGCTGCCCAAGCTCGCGGCCACGACCGGTCTGCTGGTGGTCGACGAGGCGCACTGCATCTCCGACTGGGGCCACGACTTCCGGCCGGACTACCGCAGGCTGCGGGCGATGCTCGCCGAGCTCGCTCCGGGGGTGCCGGTGCTGGCCACCACCGCGACCGCCAACGCCCGGGTCACCGCGGACGTGGCCGAGCAGTTGGGCACCGGCGCCGGTGAGGCCCTGGTGCTGCGCGGCCCGCTGGAACGGGAGAGCCTGAGGCTGGGGGTGGTCCGGCTGCCGGACGCCGCGCACCGCCTGGCCTGGCTCGCCGAGCACCTGGACGAGCTGCCGGGCTCCGGCATCATCTACACGCTGACGGTCGCCGCGGCCGAGGAGGCCACCGCCTACCTACGGCAGCGCGGCTTCCAGGTGGCCTCCTACACGGGGCGCACGGAGAACGCCGACCGGCTGCAGGCCGAGGCCGACCTGCTGGAGAACCGGGTCAAGGCGCTGGTGGCGACATCGGCGCTGGGCATGGGCTTCGACAAGCCGGACCTGGGCTTCGTGCTCCATCTCGGCTCGCCGTCCTCACCGATCGCCTACTACCAGCAGGTCGGCCGCGCGGGCCGCGGTGTGGCCCATGCCGATGTGCTGCTGCTGCCGGGCAAGGAGGACGAGGCCATCTGGCGCTACTTCGCCGACACCGCCTTCCCGCCCGAGGCGCAGGTCCGCCAGACCCTGGGGGCGCTCGCCGAGGCGGGGCGGCCGCTGTCGGTGCCGGCCCTGGAGGCGTCGGTGGATCTTCGGCGCAGCCGGCTGGAGACCATGCTGAAGGTGCTCGACGTCGACGGCGCGGTGAAGCGGGTGAAGGGCGGCTGGACGGCCACCGGAGCCGAGTGGGTCTACGAGGCCGAGCGGTACGCCTGGGTCGCCCGGCAGCGGGCCGCCGAGCAGCAGGCCATGCGCGACTACGTGAGCACGTCCCAGTGCCGGATGGAGTTCCTGCGCCGACAGCTGGACGACGAGGGGGCGACCCCGTGTGGCCGCTGTGACAACTGCGCCGGCTCCTGGGCCGATTCCTCCGTTTCGGCGGAGACGCTGACGGCGGCGGCGAAGGAACTGGATCGCCCCGGAGTGGAGGTCGAGCCGCGCCGGATGTGGCCGACGGGGATGCCCGCACTGGGCATCGACCTCAAGGGCCGCATCCCGGCCAAGGAGCAGTGCTCCACCGGACGCGCCCTGGGACGCCTCTCCGATATCGGCTGGGGCAATCGGCTGCGCCCGCTGCTGGCCGAGAACGCGCCGGACGGGCCGGTCCCCGACGACGTCCTGCGGGCCGCGGTGGAGGTCCTCGCCGATTGGGCGCGCTCTCCTGGCGGTTGGGCGTCGAACGCTGCGGACGGTGCCGCCCGGCCGGTGGGTGTCGTCGCGGTGCCGTCCCTGGCCCGCCCGCAGCTGGTGGGTTCGCTCGCCCAGGGGATCGCCGCCATCGGCCGCCTGCCCTTCCTGGGCACCCTGACGCACACCGGGCCGGACGGCGCGCACACGGCGCGCCGCAGCAACTCCGCGCAACGCCTCAGGGCGCTCTCCGGTGCCTTCACCGTGTCCGAGGAGCTGGCCGGTGCGCTGGCGCACTCTCCCGGCCCCACGCTGCTCGTGGACGATTACACCGACTCCGGCTGGACCCTCGCGGTCGCCGCCCGCCTGCTCCGCCAGGCAGGCAGCGAAGGGGTTCTTCCGTTGGTCCTCGCGGCGGCGGGCTGAGCTTCCCATGCCGTTCCTGGACGGGAGCGGTGGGCGGGGTGGCCGGATCACCGCGGGCCGAGGGCGGGTCGTCGGTGGTGACGGGGGCCGGCACGCGTGCGGTAGCCGGAACCGGCCGCCCTCGCAGCCAACCCGCAGGGCCGCCGGACACGAGGCGGCGCCCCCGGAAGGGCGTCAACTGACCAATGTCATATCCCAGTTGAGCGGGCGTGAAGCGACAACTCGCAGCTCGTCGCGCTGGGCACTTCGGGTCACATACAGGATACCGACCAGTATGGGAAGGCCACGCATCCGGCCAGGGTGGCTTACTTGCTGCGGATCAGGTAGATTCTGGAACGATCTTGGTTTGGCGGGCCGGCTATGGCCGAGGGTCACTCCGGTTGCCTGTGGGCGGCCAGGTGGCATGTCGTGCACTTAACGGGGGTGTCGTGCACCTATCGGGGGGCGGGGACGTGAGTTCGTCCGGAAGTTGCTGTTTCGGCACGGCGATACGCAGGTCTTGCCGGCCTGGTGAAACGGCGTGAGCGGCTCGGTGAGCGGTCACCGGGGTCGCTGCCCCGAGTGCGGTACGACGGGGAGCGCCAAGCTCGAATTATCGTTATTTTTCCGGAAGCAGGCCGCCGACGACGACGCCCTACGGGGTTTGACCGGCGTCGTCGAGTACGCGGCGAACCTCGTCGCGGCCGAGCCGGCTGACCGGTCAAGGCCGACCGCGGAGGCGCCGCGGGGCGCCGTACGGCAGCGGCCCGGCCGGTTCGAGCAGATGCAGGGGGAGATTCTTGCGGGCCGGGACGCCGTCTCGGCGGAGCGCCGACGTACGGTGCAGTGCCCGCAGTTCACGGCCGTCGACGGGCACGGCCTCACGGAGGCGACCGACTCCGCGACACCCAGGGCGTGCCCCAGCAGCATGGGCGCGCGCCCCGCGCCCCGCACACCCTTACGGATCGGCCGCCCTCCGGCTCGACGTCACAGCTGTGCGCTGGACGCCGGACCGCGGCCGGTATCGCAGGACGCGGCCGGTGAGCCACGCGTATCAGGGCCCGGGAGCCACCCTCCCGCCGCCACTCGTCCGAACGCGACGACGCAGGTGGCCCTGCGGGCTGGAAACGCTCCGCGGAACATCTTCGAACGCCCCACGGGCCATGACGTCCCGTCGCGGCGGCTTTCCGAAGAAAAGTCGCCGGCAAATGACCTGGCGGCGTCCGCCGTCGAATGCTTAGAGTGGATCACGGGAATCCAGCCAAGTGGCCCGCCTCACTTATGGGGATGGTCACGGCAGTCACCCGTCTTATTACGCCATGGCGGCCGGATTTTAGCGGCAGGGTGAAATGGTGTGGCCGCCGTACTCTCTTCAGTGTTGCGGTAGCTGTGTAGTTTCGACTTCGACCACTTCCACGGCGGCATGCTCTTCAGTGCTGCCCGGCAGGGATGTAGCGAGAGACCCGATCTCCCGGCCATCGCCCGTGGAATCCATGCGTACACTTCCGGTTTCATCGAGAACTATGACCCGGGCTGCGGCCACGTCGGTATGACCTGACCACCGTGGACGATCGCCGAAAACGAGCAAGGCTTTGCCGTGACAGTGCGGCGACGTCGTCATACACCTTTCCCGAGAAAGCGAGGGCAACATGAGCAACCCGTTCGACGCGGAAGACGGCAGTTACTACGTGCTCACCAACGAGGAGGGGCAGCACTCGCTCTGGCCGGCGTTCGCCGAGGTCCCGGCCGGTTGGTCGATCACCTTCGGCGAGGCCGACCGGGCGGCGTGCCTGGAGTACGTCGACACGAACTGGACCGACCTGCGCCCCAAGTCGCTCGTCGAGGCGACGGGCGACATCGAGAAGTAAGACGCCTCTTCGATGCAAGGCCGTCGGGAGTCTTTAGCTCCGCCGGTGAGTACTGCGCAGAGACTGCGCAACGCAAGATGAAATTGGAAGGTAGTTCAATCTATGACGGCACAGCCAGGCTCATCCATAGCAGACGTTGTTGGGATCGGGTTCGGACCTTCCAATCTCGCGCTGGCGATCGCTCTTGAAGACAGCGCCGAGGCCGGAGCGGGATCGTCGGAATTCGGCATGAAGTTCTATGAGCGGCAGCCTGAATTCGGTTGGCACCGCGGCATGCTGATGGAAGACGCGACGATGCAGGTTTCCTTCCTCAAGGACCTGGCCACCATGCGCAATCCGATGAGCCGGTACACGTTCGTGTCCTATCTCCAGGAGAAGGGCAGGATCGCCGAATTCATCAACAGCAAGACGCTCTACCCGCTGCGCGTCGAGTTCCACGACTATCTGGAGTGGGCGGCCCACCGATTCCAGTCGAACGTGTCGTACGGCTCCGAGATCACCGGCATCCGGCCGGTGGTCGAGAACGGTGTGGTGGAGTACGTCGACGTCGTGGCCCGCGCGACGTCCGGCGGCCCCGAAACCGTCGTCCAGCGCACGCGGAACGTCGTGATCGGCCTGGGGCTGACACCGCGGCTCCCGGAGGGCATCGAGGAGTCCGAGCGGATCTGGCACAGCTCACGGCTGCTGAACCGGGCGGGCGCCCTCACCCACACCCCTCGGAGTCTCGTCGTCGTGGGCTCCGGCCAGAGTGCCGCCGAGGCCGCCGACTACCTGCACCGCACCTTCCCCGACGCCGTCGTGCACACCGTGCTCTCGCGCTACGGCTACAGCGTCGCCGACGACAGCCCGTTCGTGAACGGGATCTTCGACCCGGAGGCGGTCGACCAGTTCTTCGACGCTCCGTCCGAAGCCAAGCAGCGCCTCCTCGACTACCACGGCAACACCAACTACTCGGTGGTCGATCTCGACCTGTCCCAGGACCTGTATCGCCGGAGCTACCAGGAGAAGGTCCTCGGCAGGCAGCGGCTGCGGATGCTCAACACCTCGCGCGTCACGTCCGTCGAGGAGCACGCGGACGGCGTACGGGTCGCGGTGGAGTCGATGTCCTCCGGCCACCTGCAGACGCTCGAGGCGGATGCCGTCGTCTTCGCCACCGGTTACCGGCCGAGCGACCCGGTACCGCTGCTCCAGGACCTGATCTCCGAGTGCAAGCGCGACGAAGAGGGGCGCCTCAGCATCGAGCGCGACTACCGCGTGACCACTTCCGACGCGGTGCGCTGCGGGATCTACGTCCACGGCGCGAGCACCGAAAGCTCCCACGGCCTTTCGGCCGGCCTCCTGTCCAACACCGCGGTCCGCTCCGGTGAGATCGCCGACTCCATCCTCAAGAGGTAGCCATGTACGTTCCCTCGATCTACCAAGCGGAAGACCCGGCGTGGCTCCGCCGCATCGTCGAGCAGTACCCCCTCGCCACGATGATCACCAATGGTCCGCAGATGCCGTACGCCACGCATCTGCCGGTGATCTTCAGCCCTGACGACGCCTCAGGGGACGGCGGCCCCGAGGGCGCGACGCTGCTCGGCCACATGAACCGGGCCAACTCCCATTGGGACTCGCTGGCCGACGGTGCCCACGCCCAGCTGATCTTCACCGGGCCGCACGGCTATGTCACCCCCACCGTCTACGAGACGACGCCGGCGGCACCGACCTGGAATTTCGTCTCGGTCCACCTGCAGGGGAAGCTGGAGCTCATCCCCGGTTTCGAGGAGACGCTCGAAGTCGTCCAACTGACCGTCCAGGCCTACGAGAAGAACTTCGGCGACGGCTGGGAGATGGACACCTCGCTGGACTACTTCCGGCACATCGGTCCGGCTGTGGGCGCCTTCCGTTTCCAGGTGGAGTCCGCGGACGGCATGTTCAAGCTCAGCCAGGAGAAGGACCCGGAGGTCCGCGAACGGGTCGCCGCCCGCTTCGGCGCCGGTGACACCGGGCGGGGCCGGGAACTCGCCTCCTTCATGCGGAAGTTCGACCGGCCCGACCACGACAGCGCCTGACTCGAGGAAGACCCGGCGAGAACCGGGGCCTCCGCGGGAACCTCCGGCCCCCCGGAGGCCCGCGTCCGGCTTGCCGAGGTAGCGCCCCACCCATCCGCGCCGGTGCCCTCACCAGGCCCGCCGAACCGCCGTGCACGTCGAGCGGCACATCCACCGCGACCGGATCGGCGAACCACTCGTGCAGCACGGTGTCCGGCCGGCGCGAGCCGTGTCCGTGCCTCATCGAGCCCTGAACACTCATCGTCCTTTACCAGAGGAGCGTGCCCGTGCCCATCACCGACGTGATCCGTCCGGCACATCAGTACGGTCAGCCCCGGGTGGCGACCCCGCGTCGCCTCCTGATGTGCCGTCCCAGCCATTTCGGCGTCGTCTACTCCATCAACCCGTGGATGCACCCGGAGAAGCCGTGCGATCGTGAGCTGGCGCTCTCCCAGTGGGAGAAGCTGTACGAGCTCTATATCTCGCTCGGTCACACCGTGGACGTGATCGACCCGATACCCGGGCTGCCCGACATGGTGTTCGCCGCCAATGGCGCGACGGTGGTGGACGGCAAGGTGCTCGGGGCGCGCTTTCGCCATGCGGAGCGGACGGCCGAGGGGCCCGCTTATCTCTCGTGGTTCCAGGAGCAGGGATTCTCGGAATTTCTGTGGCCGGAGTTCATCAACGAGGGGGAGGGTGACTATCTGCTCGTCGGCCGGCGCCTCCTGGCGGGCACCGGATTCCGCACCGACCAGCGCTCGCACGCCGAGGCACAGGAGTTCTTCGGACTCCCCGTCACCGGCCTGACGTTGGTCAACCCCAACCACTACCACCTCGACACCGCACTGGCGGTGCTCTCGGCCGACGAGGTCATGTACTACCCGGAGGCCTTTTCTCCCGGCAGTCAGGCCGCGCTCAGGGAAATGTTCCCCGACGCGATCCTCGCATCTCCCGAGGACGCCGCGGTATTCGGGCTCAACGCGTTCAGCGACGGCTTCAACGTGGTCCTTCCGCAGGCGGCCACGGGCCTCGCCGAAGAACTGCACAAGCGCGGGTTCAACCCGATCGGTGTGGACCTCTCCGAACTGCTCAAGGCGGGAGGCAGCGCGAAGTGCTGCACCCTGGAACTTCGTCCCGACGGAGCACGTCGGACGACGGCCTGAGCAGCGGCGGCCATTCGCGTGCTATTTGACGGCGGGACCCAAGGGGGCTTCGGCAATGGATTATGACGTTATTGTGGTGGGCGCGCGATGTGCCGGTGCGTCGACCGCTCTTCTGCTGGCCAGACAGGGGCGACGCGTTCTCCTGGTCGACAAGGCGGCTTTCCCGTCGGACACGATGTCGTCGCTCTACATTCAC
Organism: Streptomyces sp. NPDC043738; assembly: GCF_056436545.1. NCBI lineage: Bacteria > Bacillati > Actinomycetota > Actinomycetes > Kitasatosporales > Streptomycetaceae > Streptomyces > Streptomyces sp. NPDC043738. The sequence continues at coordinate 74,271 of NZ_JBWKCJ010000037.1, forward strand.
CAGCCGGGAGTGCAGAGGCTTGCGCAATGGGGCGTGCTCGACGCCGTCGTGGCCTCCGGCTGCCCGCCTCTCGACACGATCAGCCATGAGGTCGACGGCCTCAGCCTGACCTCGGCGGCGCCGGCGATGGACGGTGTGTCCGCCGCCTACGCGCCCCGGCGGTACATCCTCGACGATCTGCTCGTGCGGGCCGCCGTGTCGGCCGGCGCCGAATTCGTGGACCGTGCGCAGGTACGGGAGTTGGCTTGGGACGGCGATCGGGTCGCCGGGGTCCGCATGCGGGTCGGCGAGTCGATGACGACCGTGTCGGCCCGACTCGTCATCGGGGCCGACGGCATGCGATCGAAGGTCGCCGAGCTGGTCGGCGCTCCCGTGGTCCGGTCGCATCCGCTGGCGAGCTGTGTGTACTACACGTTCTGGCCCGGACTGCGCACCGGATTCGGATTCCATGAACGGGTGGGGCGGTGGATCGCCCGGATTCCGACCCACGACGACCTCACGATCGTGGCCGCATATCTGCCGCAGGACGAATTCCCGGTGGCCCGCCGCGATCCCGAGGCGGCGTATATGTCGGCTGTCGAGTCGACCGCTCCGCAACTGTACGAACAGTTGATGTCCACCGAACGCGCCGATCGGTGGCGGGGAACGGGGGATCAGCAGAACTTCTTCCGCAAGGCGCACGGACCGGGCTGGGCGCTGGTGGGCGACGCCGCTCACCATCTCGACACGATCAGTGCCCGGGGTATCACCAACGCGCTGATCCAGGCCGATCTGATCGCCGACTCCCTGTCCGGTGTGGAGGTTGCGGACAAGGCCGCCGTGGACGAGGCGACGGCGCACTTCGCGAAGGCGATGAGTGCCGTGCTGGAAGAGCCGTATATGAGCACCCTCGAGCTGGCGAACCTTCATCCGACAAAGGCAAGGCTGCGCATGTTGCACGGCATTGCCGGGTCGCCGGAACTCACTTCCCGGTACTTTGCCCTGGTGGCGGGAGTGATAAAAATGCGCGAATTCATGACGGCCGATGTCGTGGACGTGCTGTAGTCGGTGCGGGAACCCGCCCCCGCACCGAGTCGCCGGGATCTCATGCTTGCGAAGGTGATCTTGACCTGTTAGGTTCGACCTGCAGCTTGTGTGAGATCTGCGCCGGTCGAGTGCCCTGCGGGAGAAATGCAGACCCGGAACCCCGGCAACCTCTCATGAATCGTAGACGGCCATCTGTGACTACTGACGAATAACGGCTTGCAAACGACTTGCAGGTACTTTCTCGGGCTGGTTTCCCGGGAATTCATTGGCGTGGCCATACTCGAAAGTCCGACATCCGCCCAAGCCCCTGCCTCCGGGAGATCCGGCAGTGGCCCCGTGTGCATGTCGCATGACCGCGCCGCATCCCTGTGGCTCGCTGGCAGTTCTCTGCTGCCCGCTGGAAGTAAGGTTGAGCATTGATCCCCTTGTCTTTTGCGCAGCGTCGGTTGTGGTTCGTTCACCAGCTGGAGGGGTTGTCGGCGACGTACAACATTCCGCTGGTGCTGCGTTTGACCGGTGGGCTCGATGCGGGGGCGCTGGGTGCGGCGGTCGCCGATGTCGTGGGTCGTCACGAGAGTCTGCGGACGGTGTTCCCGGCCGTCGACGGGGTGCCCGAGCAGCGCGTCCTCGATGCGGCCGGGCTGGACTTCGGGTGGGAGGTCGTCGACGCCTCGGGCTGGCCGGCGGGTGAAGTGGACGACGCCGTCGCGAAGGTGGCGTGGTACGAGTTCGACCTGGCCGCCGAGATCCCCTTCCGTGCAAGGCTCTTCAGGCGGTCGGCCGATGAGCACCTGATGGTGCTGGTGATGCATCACATCGCGTCGGACGGCCTGTCCCTGGCGCCGCTCCTGCGGGACGTCGAACTGGCCTACCGTGCGCATGCCGTCGGCGAGGCTCCCGGTTGGGCGCCGCTGCCGGTGCGCTACACCGACTACACGCTGCGGCAGCGCGAGATGCTCGGGGACGAGGCGGACCCGGACAGTGTGCTCGGCCGCCAACTGCGCTTCTGGGAGCGGACGCTGGCCGGCTTCGAGGGGCGGCTGGAGCTTCCGACGGATCGGCCGTATCCGGCGGCGGCCGACTACCGGGGCAACCGGATCGCCGTGGAGTGGCCCGCGTCGCTGCAGGAACAGGTGCGGCAGGTGGCGCGCACACATCGGGCATCCGGTTTCATGGTCGTCTCGGCGGCGCTGGCGCTTCTGCTGTCCAGGCTGAGCGGCAACCCCGATGTGGCCTTCGGTGTGCCGACCACGGGCCGGCGTGACGCCGATGTCGCGGAGCTGGTGGGGTTCTTCGCCAACACCCTCGTGCTCCGCGCGGACGTTTCCGGCGATCTGACCTGCGCGGATCTGCTGCGGCAGGTCAGGGAGCGGATCCTGGACGCTTCGGCGCACCAGGACGCGCCGTTCGACGCCCTGGTCGACCTGATCAACCCTGCCCGCTCGCAGGCGCATCACCCGCTGGTCCAGGTCATGCTCGGGTGGCAGAACAACATCTCGGCCGACCTGGACCTGCCGGGTGTCCGCGCCGACATCGTGCCCACCGCCTCCCACGCCGCGCGCATGGACCTGACCTTCAGTCTCCGCGAGCGCTACACCGAGTCCGGCGAGCCGGCGGGGATCGGTGGTGTGGTCGAGTACCGCACCGACGTGTTCGACGCGGCGACGATCGAGTCGATGGTGGCCCGGCTGCAGCGGATCGTCTCCGCGATGGTGGCCGACATGGACCGGCCGGCGCTCTCGGTCGATCTGCTCGATGACGACGAGCGCGCACGACTCGACCGGCTGGGCAATCGCGTTGTGCTCTCGGAGCCGGTCGCGGGCACCTCGATACCCGAGCTCTTCGCGGCCCGGGTACGGCGGGCCCCGGACGCCGTGGCGGTGGTGTTCGAGGGCCGGTCGTGGACGTACCGGGAGGTGGACGAGGCGTCGTCGCGGCTCGCGCATCTGCTGGCCGGCCGCGGTGTGGGCGCGGGCGACACCGTCGCCCTGCTGCTGCCGCGCTCCGCCGAGACCGTGTTCGCGGTCCTGGCCGTGCTGAAGCTCGGCGCGACCTATGTGCCGATCGACGTCAAGCACCCCGACGACCGGGTGGCCTTCATCCTCGGCGACGCGGCTCCGGCCGCCGTCGTGACCACGGCGCGGCTGGTGCACCGGGTCGACGGGTTCGACGTCGCGGTGGTGGACGTCGACGACCCCGGCCTGGCCGCGCAGTCGGTCGCCGCCCCGCCCGTCCCCGACGCCGACCGCGTCGCCTACGTCATCTACACCTCCGGTACCACCGGCGTCCCCAAGGGCGTCGCGGTCACCCAGGCGAGCGTCACCCGGCTGTTCACCTCGACGGCCCCGGGATTCGTGCCGTCCCCGGACCACGTGTGGTCGCTGTTCCACTCCTACGCGTTCGACGTGTCGGTGTGGGAGATGTGGGGTGCGCTGCTGCACGGCGGGCGTCTGGTCGTCGTCTCCGAGGACGTCGTCCAGTCCGCCACCGACTTCCACCGGCTGCTCCTCGAGGAGAACGTCTCCGTCCTCAGCCAGACGCCGTCGGCGTTCTACGCCTTGCAGGCGGCCGACATGCGGCAGCAGCCGGACGGGCGCCGGCTGGACGCCCTGGAGGCCGTGGTCTTCGCGGGCGAGGCCCTCGAACCGTCCAAACTGCGGGCGTGGCTCGATCAGTGTGCGACCTGGCCCCACATGATCAACATGTACGGCACGACGGAGACGACCGTCCACGCCTCGTTCCGGAGCATCGTCGCCGCGGACCTGGACAGCCATGTGAGCCCCGTGGGCGTTCCCCTTGCCGACCTGGCCTTCTTCGTCCTGGACGCCGGTCTGCGGCAGGTGCCCAGCGGTGTGGTCGGCGAGCTGTACGTGGCGGGCCCCGGCGCCGGCCTGGGCTATGTGGGCCGTGGTGGCTTGACGGCGTCGCGGTTCGTGGCGAATCCGTTCGGTCCTGCGGGGTCGCGGATGTATCGCACGGGTGACTTGGTGCGGTGGAACTCCGGCGGTGAG
>NZ_JBWKCJ010000038.1:0-78276 GCF_056436545.1 Streptomyces sp. NPDC043738
CGACCGTCTTGATCACCACGCAGTACGAGACCCTGGTGAAACGATCCGTCGTTCCCGCCGCTGACCTGGGGATTCACGGAACTGCGGTCAGAGCCGCCGTAGTCGCACTCCCGCAGGCGCGGGTCCTGGTGAATGGGGATGCCGCTGTCGGCGAACGCGATGCGGGCAGTCTCCACCGCCCGGTGCAGGTCGGAGGCGAAGACGGCCGCCAGGTTGTCGTTGCGGCGGCGCTCGCCGAGCTGGGCGGCGAACGATCGCCCTTGTACGGAGAGCCTGCCCGGGAGCCAGCCGCTGGCGACCCCGTTCTCGTTGTCCTCGGTGAGCGAGTGGGTCTCGTAGACGATGTCGACGGCCATACCGGCTCCGTTCGCAGGTTGTTGGTCAGGCTGCTGTGCGCAGTGGCCCGCCACCTCAGCGGATGCGCTCCTTTGCCGGGCAGGAGCCGGCCAGGGCATGCCCGACGGGGCGTGGCCGGGGCCGCGGCGTTGCCGACCCTGACCCGTCGGACGCGCCCTAGCCGTCGATGTCGAGCGCCGTTCCGTACAGCCGGTCCACCTTCAACCGGATGACCACCCGGCGTTCGGTGACCAACTGCTCCAGGAACGCTCCTTCGTCCTCCGGTTTCGCGGCTTCCGGGATCATCCCGAGCAGTTCCCGTCCGACCGCGTCGCCAGGAACGGTCGTGGTCTCGGACACCTCGGCCTCGCCCTCGGCGACGGCGAACGACCATACGTCGCCGCCCTGTACATGCAGTGCCGCACGCGGGTCGCGGCGCAATTGTCTGACCTTGACGCGGTCGGCCGTCGTCGAGAACCGCACGACACGGGCCTCGGCGTCCCAGCTGTAGAGCATGGTGGTCAGGTGGGGGTGGCCGCTGCGCTTGACAGTGGCGAGGGTGCCGAACTGCTGCTTGCCGAGCAGGGCGGAGAGGGCTTCGTCGGACAGTGGGCGTGGTGCCGGGCCTTGAGTCATGGTCTGATCAACGCCGGGCACCACTCGGCAATTCCAGGCCGCCGCAAGCCCAGCGGAACCGTCTTAGCGGCTGCAGAGCCGGCGACGCCCCCAGTTGATCCACTGTGCGGTCGGTTGCCGACTTCGACACACCGGACCGAAGGGCCAGTTGGCGCGACGTCAGGCGCGTTCCCGTGCGTTCGTCTCCTCGATGGCTGCGGTTCGGGTGCGACGGCGGCCGAGCAAGGTGCATCCCACGGTCACCAGGCCGATGGCTATGACCTTTGAGGCTCCGTAGTAGCCGGACGCCGGCTCCTCCGGGGTGCCGGGCAGCCGGAAGAAGATCCACGCTGCCGCGAGGCCCCCGAAGACGATCAGTGCGACGGCCCCCCACGTCCCCAGGTCCGCCCACCAGGGCCCCGGGACGTAACCCCGCTCGTCGGTTCGCTCAACGTCCTTGTCGACCACGGTCTGTTCTCCTGGGCATGTGGTGGCGGTCGCGGGGGAAGACGCGGGCCCGGCGCGGAAGGTTCACCGGGCCAGCTCCGGGAGTCACTGTCAGTGGCGTTCGGTACGGTTCCGGGCATGCCTGCACTCCCTGAGAGCTACGACTCGACCCGGCACCCCGATCTCCTGGTGTGGCTGACCGAACGACGGACCGGCTTCGAACACTGGGCCCGCGAAGCCGGAGGCGTCACCCCGTTCGACTTCTCCAGCGCCTCCCTGGACGCACTGGAAGACCTGGTGAGGCAGGAGTACAAGGACACGGAGGAGATCACTCGGCAGCGCCGCACCCCCTTCATACAAGGCGCCGTGTGGTACGTCGGCGAAGTCCTGTGCCACCGCAACGGGTGGGTATGGAAGTTCGAGCCGGACTTCGACACGGGCGAAGTACCGCCGTTCTACGGCGAGACGGAGGCGCCGGGACTTCTGGACGCCCCCTGCGTGGGCGCACCCGAGGCCGGTCCCGGTGAGCACTGGTACCCGCTGAACATGCTGCGGCGCCTGTTCGCCGAGGATGACGAGGTGGGCAATCCGGTTGATGAAGGGCTCGTCGGGATGGTCGAAGGCTGGTACGGCGAGGAGGACGAGGAGGATGAGGAGGACGAGGTTCGGGAGGGGGATGAGGGTTGATGCCGCGTGCGGTCGCGGGCGCGGCCGGCCGGCCGCGCCGAGGTGCGTCCGCCGGTCCGGCTCAGTCGTCCTCGTCGATCAGCCGCACGGCGTTCAGCGCCGCCGAAAGGGCGCGGGTGTCGCCGTCCTCGGAGGCCGTCGCCACATCCAGTGCGGTGTCCGCGAACTTGATCGCATGCTCGTTGCCGTTGGCGACCGCCCGCTCGAAGACCTCTTCGGGGGTCAGCGAGGCGGCGTCGGGTGCCGGAAGCGGGGTGTCGGCGGCGTAGAGGGCGGTGATCGCCGACGTCGCCGCCCAGGCCGCGGCGAAGGAGCCGGCCCACAGCTCCCGGGGGAGCGCGGGGAGTGTCCGCAGTACCGCGTTCGGCGCGGTGGCGGCGTGCACCAGCATGATGCCGTTGCCATGGCCGTGGTCGGCGTAGTTGAGGGTGGCGGCCCGTACGAGCGAGGCCAGCCGCTCGCGTACCGCCTCGGGCTCGTCGGGGACGTGCAGCGACTCGGTGGTGTGCAACCACCCGGGGGTATGCGGAAGTCGGGCGTACCCCTGCACGGGTGTCAGCCCCCGCTCGGCGACGCGGGGGAGGGCGGCCAGCGCCTCTGCCGGAGTGGCACTGCCGGCCGGCCGCACGGCGGTGGGCAGGAGCAGATGGCGGGCGGCCCAGTAGCCGAGCGCATGCGCCAACTCCGCGATCCGCACCTCGTCCTCGCCCTCCGTCAGCAGGCTGCGTACGGCGTGGCCCACGCGGATGACGGGGTGGGTGGCGGCGCCCGCGATGCCGGGCAGCAGCCGCGGCCACCACTCGGCGAGGATCTCGCGCCAGGGCCGTTCGGTGACCTGACCGCTGAAGTACGCGGTCCAGTCCGTGACCCGGCCGGTGTCCCCCAGCGCCTCCGGCCAGTCGGCGTCGGTGATGGGGGCGCGGGCGCTGGGTACGTCCTCCAGTTTGTGCTCGTACGTGTCGAGCCAGCGGTGGACGGTGCGGGCCTGTCCGTTGCGGACCATGGCCTCGACGGCCATCGGGCCGTGATTGCTCAGAAACCCCTGGAACTCGGGACCGGAGGCGTGCAGACGCTGCAGGGCTTCGCCGAGTGTTCCGCTCGTCGTATCCATGGCCAGAGGCTAGGCCGGTGAACCCCGGGGGCGTAACGGGCCAGAGACCTAAGCCGTTCGGACTGCGTCCCGCGTTCTCGGGTGCTGGTGCTGGTGCTGGTGCTGGTGCTGGTGCTGGTGCTGGTGCTGGTGCGGGTGCGGGTGCGGGTGCCGACGGTGGTGCCCCGGATCCTCCGAGGAGCCGGGGCACCGTGCTCGGGCCGCTCCAGGCCGCCTCAGGCCGCTTCGGGGAAGTGGCACGCCACCTGTCGTGTCGTACCCGGCATCGTGCTCTGGAGGGAGGGCGCCGCGGCGCGGCAGATCTCCTGGGCCTTGGGGCAGCGCGGGTGGAAGGTGCAGCCGGGCGGGGGAGCGGCCGGGCTCGGTGGGTCCCCGAGCAGGGTGATCCGCTCGCGGGTCCGTTCGGCGGCCGGGTCGGGAAGCGGTACGGCCGACAGGAGCGCGCGCGTATACGGATGGGCCGGGGCGGCGTACACCTGCTGCTTCGGGCCGATCTCGACGATCCGGCCCAGGTACATCACGGCGACCCGGTCGCACACCCGCTTGACGACCGACAGGTCGTGGGCGATGAAGAGGTAGGCCAGGCCGAGTTCGTGCTGGAGCCGCTCCATCAGGTTGACGATCTGGGCCTGGACGGAGACGTCGAGGGCGGAGACCGGCTCGTCGGCGACGACCAGGCGGGGGCCGGTGGCCAGCGCGCGGGCGATGCCGATGCGCTGTGCCTGGCCGCCGGAGAACTCGTGCGGATAGCGGTCGATGTGCTCGGGCAGGAGGCCCACCAGGTCCATCAGCTCGGCTGCCCGCCTACGGGCGTCGGCGCTCGAACCACCCTGCGCCAGCAGCGGATCGGCGATGATCCGGGCCACCGTCTGGCGCGGGTTGAGCGAGGAGTGCGGGTCCTGGAAGACCATCTGCAGGTCCTTGCGGAGCGGCTTCAGTTCGCGCTGTGACAGATGGCTGATGTCGTGTCCGTCGTAGGTGATGGCGCCCGCGCTGGGTTCCAGGAGCCGGACGATCGTGCGGCCGGTGGTGGACTTGCCGCAGCCGGACTCGCCGACCAGGCCCAGCGTCTCGCCCGCCGCCACATGGAAGGTGATGCCGTCGACGGCCCGGACCGGGGCGGAGCGCCGCCGGCCGGGGAACGTCAGTGTCAGGTTCCGTACGGACAACAGGGGTTCGGTGGATGTCATGAGGCCATGCCTTCGTACGCCGGGAAGTGGCAGGCGGCCGGATGCCCGGCCGGGCCGTCGAGGAGGGGGAGTTCCGCCTCGCAGCGGGAGCGCTCCTGGGCGGGCGCACCGGCGACCCGGGGGCAGCGGGGTGCGAACGCGCAGCCGGGGGCGGGGGTGAGCAGGGACGGCGGGCTGCCGGGGATCGCGCGCAGAGGTTCGTCGTCGCCGTCGTCGAGGCGGGGCAGGGAGTCGAGCAGACCGCGGGTGTAGGGGTGGGCGGGGGCCGCGAACAGGGTGTCCACATCGGCCCGTTCGACGGCTCTGCCGCCGTACATCACCAGGACCTCGTGGGCGACACGGGCCACCACTCCCAGATCGTGCGTGATCATGATGACGGCCAGTCCCCGCTCCTGTTGGAGCCGGGCCAGGAGTTCCAGGATCTGCGCCTGGACGGTGACGTCCAGGGCGGTGGTCGGCTCGTCCGCGATGAGCAGCTCGGGTTCGCAGGCCAGGGCCATGGCGATCATCACTCGCTGGCGCATGCCGCCGGAGAAGCGATGCGGGTACTCCCGTGCCCGGCGCCGTGGCTCGGGGATGCCGACCTCGGCCAGTGCCTCGACCGCCCGCTCACGGGCGGCCTTTCGACCGCTGCCGAAGTGCACGCGATGGTGCTCGGCTATCTGCTCGCCCACGGTGTAGTACGGATGGAGGCTGGAGAGCGGGTCCTGGAAGACCATCGCCATCCGGCGGCCGCGCAGCCGGTTCAGCTCGCGCTCCGCCAGGCCGGTCAACTCCCGCCCGCCCAGGGCGATGGAGCCGGTGACCGAGGCGCCGGTATGCAGCCCCATCACCGCCAGGGAGGTGACGGACTTGCCGGATCCGGACTCGCCGACGATGCCGAGGGTCTCTCCCCGCCGTACGTCGAAGCCGAGGCCGTCCACGGCCCGCACCGGACCGCGCGGGGTGGTGAAGGAGACCGTCAGGTCCCGTACCGAGAGCACGGGTTCGTGGGTGCTCATCAGTACCTCACTCGGGGATCGACGACGGCGTACAGCAGGTCGACGGCCAAGTTGGCGACGACGATGAAGGCGGCGGCGAAGAGCGTGACACCGAGGACGACCGGCTGGTCACCGGTGGACAGCGCCCCGTAGAAGAGCCGCCCGATACCGGGGATCCCGAAGATCGACTCGGTGATCACCGCACCCGCGAGCAGGCCGCCGAGGTCCATCCCGAAGATGGTGAGGATGGGCGTCATACCGGCCCGCAGCCCGTGCTTGACCACCACCGTGCGGCGCGGCAGACCCTTGGCGCGGGCCGTGCGGATGAACGGTTCCGCCATCGTCTCGATCATCGAACTGCGGCTCTGGCGCGCGTACATGGCCGCATACAGAAGGGCCAGGGCCAGCCAGGGCAGCAGCAGGTTGGAGGCCCAGTGGAGCGGGTCGGAGGTGAACTCCACGTACTTCGGATAGGGGAGGAGCCCCGCTGTCCGGATCAGTCCGTAGATGAGCATCACCGAGGTGAAGTAGACGGGCAGGGAGGCGGCGGCGACCGCGCCGACCATCAGGGCGCGGTCGGTGAGGGTGTCCTTGCGCAGGGCGGCGGTGACGCCCGCGGTCAGGCCGAGGACCAGCCAGATCACCGCGGCGCCCAGGGCGAGCGAGGCGGAGACCGGCAGCCGGTCCATGAGCAGGTCCCAGACGCCCTCGCTGTTCTCGTACGAGTAGCCCAGGCACGGGACATCACAGTGCAGCTCGTAGCGGCCACCGCCCATGGTGCGGCCGGTGAAGATGCCGGTGGTGAAGTCCGCGAACTGGCGCCACAGCGGCTGGTCCAGGCCCATGTGGGCGCGGATCGCCGCCAGGCGCTCGGTGCTGCACGACTTGCCGCAGGCCGCGGCGGCGGGGTCGGAGGGCAGTACGTAGAAGATGAGGAAGGTGACGGCGGCGACGGCGACCAGGACACCGACGACGCCGAGCAGCCGGCGGCCGAGGTAGAGGATCACGTGCGGCTCCCTCTCGGGTCGAGCACGTCCCGCAGTGCGTCGCCGAGCAGGGTGAAGGCGAGCACGGTGAGGAAGAGACAGGTGCTGGGAACGATGAAGTACATGGGGTCCGTGTCGTAGAAGGCGACGCTCTCGGCGATCATCTGCCCCCATGAGGGGGTGGGCGGGCGGACACCGACGCCCAGGTAGCTCAGGGCCGCCTCGGTGGCGATCATCCCGGGGATGATCAGGGTGGTGTAGGCGATGACGGGTCCGGCGGTGCCCGGAAGGATGTCGCGGGTGAGGATCCGCCAGGGGCCCGAAGCGCCGACGCGGGCGGCGTCCACGTACTCGTGGTGCTTGAGCGAGAGCGTCTGACCGCGCACCACACGGGCGATGCCGGGCCAGCCGAAGAGCCCGATCACGGCGATCATCAGCGCGATCCGGTTGACGTCCCGGGCCACGGACATCATCGCGATCATGAAGATGAGGGAGGGGAAGGACATCGTCAGGTCCATGAGCCGGGAGAGCACCGTGTCGGTGCGCCGGCCGAAGTAGCCGGCGGCGATCCCGGCCGCCGTGCCGGTGATCACGATGATCGCGGTGGCGGCGAAGGCGATGAGCAGGGACACCTGGGCGCCGTGGACGACCCGGGCGAACAGGTCGCGGCCGGTGACCGGTTCGACGCCGAGCCAGTGGTCGGCGGAGACGCCGCCGAGCGGGCCGATCGGCTGCCCGCCGAGATAGGGATCGACGGCGCTCTTGTCGAACTCCTCGGGGGACCAGCCGCCTAGCCTGCTGAGCAGCGGGGCGGCGACCGCCATGAGCGCGAAGAGCGCGATCACGACGACGGAGACCTTCACGGAGGTACGGCGGCGCAACTCGCGCAGGGCGAGTCGCCAGGGGCCGCTGCCCGCCGGAGCGGTGGTGGCGGCCGGTACGGGCATGGAGGTGGTGGCCATGGTGGGGGAGCTCCTCAGCCCTTGCTCGCGGCCGGGTCCTTGAGACCGACCGACGCGTAGTCGAGCTGACCGCCGAAGGAGGTCTGCCCGTACGCGCCCGCGATGTTGGTCCCCACCACCAGCGGCCACCGCCGGACCAGGACGGGTACGGCCGGGGCCTTGGCGAGGATCTTGCCGTCCAGCTCGCGCCAGGCGGCGACGGCCTGCTTGGCATCGGTCATCGCGGCGATCTCGTCCATCCGCCTCATGGTCGCCTCGTCGCGGTAGAGGGAGTGGTTGCCGAGGTTCCCCTTCTCCTTGATGTAGCGGCCGTCGAAGACGAACGGCAGGAAGGTCGAGCCGGACGGATAGTCCGGGCACCAGCCGGTGTAGACCAGGTCGGTGCGGTGGGTGGTGTCGCCGATGGCGGCGTAGAACGCGGACGGGTCGACCGTCTCGATGGTGACCGTGATCCCGGCCTTGGCGAGTGACTGCTGGATCGCCTCGGCCCGCCCCTTGTCACCGTTGGAGACCGTCATCTTGGTGGTGAAGCCGTTCGGCTTGCCGGCCTCCTTCAGCAGCCGCCTGGCCTTGTCCACATCACCGGTGGCGGGGATCTGGAGGGTGTCGGGCTGCTTGCCGTCGAAGAGGGCCGCGGGCATGTAGGCGGTGGAGACGTCGTTGAAGGCGGGACCGCCGGAGGCGGTGACCACGACCTCCTTGTCCAGGGCGTACTGCACGGCCTGACGGACCTTCACGTTGTCGAACGGGGCCCGCCCGGTGTGCATCTGCACCATGTCGGTGCAGTTGGTCGACTCGGCGAGCAACCGCTTGCGCACGTCGGCGTCGGGCAGCACCTTCGCCGCGCTCTCCGGCCGCAGCGCGTACCAGGGGACGGCGGAGGCGTCCGTGCCCTGGCTGGCGATCATCCGGTCGTCGATCTGGTTGGGCTTGAGCCCCATCAGCATCACCAGTCTGTCCGGGTAGGCCTTGCGTATGGTGTCCGTCCCGGGGTTCCAGTGGGGGTTGCGGACCAGGACCAGCTTCTTGTTGCGCTGGTACGTCTCGATCTTGTACGGCCCCGAGGAGAACGGTCGGTTGTCATACCGGGGCCCCTTGTCCTTGGCCTGCGGCACCGGGGCGAAGGTGGGCATCACCGTCGCGTTGGGGAACTCGGCGAAGGGTCTGCGCAGTTCGAAGACGATCGTCCTGTCGTCCGGCGTCGTGATGGAGTCCAGGTGTTCGCCCTTGGCCGGGCCCTGATAGCCCTTGGCGCCCTTGAGGTAGCGGGCCGCGTAGTCGGAGCCGCCGGGCAGGTCCGGGGAGAAGGACCGCTCCACGTTGTACTTGATGTCCTGGGCGGTGACCGGCGTCCCGTCCTCGTACCTGACCCCCGGCTTGAGGTGGAAGGTCCAGGTCTTGGCGCCGTTGGACGGCGTGCCGAGGTCGGTCGCGAGGTCGGGGACCAGCTCGGCGCCGGCGGTTCCGGGGGCCGCTCGGTACGACACCAGGGTGCGGTAGAGCAGCCGGGTGCCGAAATCCATGTCGTTCATCACCCAGTTACGGGCCGGGTCGAGGTGGGTGAAGTCCTGGTTGGACAGGACGGTGAGGGTGCCGCCCTTCGTCGGCGTCCCGCCGACCGTCCGGCCGTTGTTGGCCGTTGCGGGGTTCTTGCGGCCGCGGGTGCCGTCCACCGTCCGTCCGCCGGAGCAGCCGGCCGTGCCGAGGGTGAGGGCCGCCACCAGCGTGGCGGCCAGGGCGGTACAGGTGCGCTTGTCCATGGGTGGTCACTCCGGGAAGCAGTCGGACAGCCGGGCAGGGCTGACGGGAAGGCTGGAATGTGACCGGTAACATAGTAATGTGAAATTGCACTGACAAGGTGTCGGCGCCTTCTTTACTCACCCGTGCCCATGGGGGCCGCAGTTGGGAGCGCGGGACGCGGTCGAGGCGCGGAGGTGAAACCGCTCGACAGTTGACCGAACCCTCTTGGCAGACGCAGTGCAATGTGAAATATTACTGCCGTGCTCATGAGGAACTCCGCAGACGTCATCGTCGTCGGGGCGGGTGTGATCGGCGCTGCCTGCGCCCACTACGCCGCCCGGTCCGGCCTCCGCGTCACCGTGCTCGACCGCGGCCCTGTGGCGGGCGGGACGACGGGGGCCGGCGAGGGCAACCTCCTGGTCTCCGACAAGGAGCCGGGCCCCGAACTCGAACTCGCCCTGCTGTCCACCGAGTTGTGGCGGGAGCTGGCCGACGAACTCCCGCCGGAAGTCGAGTACGAACCCAAAGGCGGACTGGTCGTCGCCTCCGATGAGGCCGGGATGGCCGCGTTGGGGGACTTCGCAGCCCGGCAGCGCACGTCAGGTGTCACGGCGGACGAGGTCCCGCCCGACCGCCTGCACGACCTGGAACCCCATCTCGCCGGCGGCCTGGCGGGCGGCTTCCACTACCCCCAGGACGCGCAGGTCATGCCGGCGCTCGCCGCCGCGCATCTGCTGCGCACGGGCGGCGACCGGGTCCGGCTGCGCCTCGGTGAGGAGGTCACCGGCCTGCTCACGGGGGCCAACGGCGAGATCCGGGGGGTGCGTACGGCGGCCGGGGAGCTCCACGCCCCGTATGTGGTGAACGCCGCCGGGACCTGGAGCGGCGACCTCGCCCGCCTCGCGGGTGTCGAGCTGCCCGTACGGCCCCGCCGGGGCTTCGTCCTGGTCACCGAGCCGCTGCCGCGCGTCGTCCGCCGCAAGGTGTACGCGGCCGACTACGTCGCCGATGTGGCCAGCGGCTCCGCCGGGCTGCAGAGTTCGGCGGTGGTGGAGGGCACCCCGGCGGGTCCGGTCCTGATCGGCGCCAGCCGGGAGCGGGTCGGCTTCGACCGCACCCTGTCGGTCGAGGTGCTGCGGCGTCTGGCGGTCCAGGCCACCGCGCTCTTCCCGGTCCTCGCCGGGGTTCGGGCGATGCGCACCTACGTCGGCTTCCGCCCGTACCTTCCCGACCACCTGCCCGCCATCGGCCCGGACCCGCGCGTGCCCGGCCTGCTGCACGCCTGCGGTCACGAGGGTGCGGGGATCGGCCTGGCTCCCGCCACCGGACTGGCCGTCGCACGGTCGCTGACCGACGGCGCACCGCCCCTCGACATCCGCCCGTTCAGGCCGGATCGCTTCGCGTCCACCGCCTGAGACCGTCCGCCATGTCTGCCACGACCGCCATGAAAGGAGGATCCGTGGCCCGTACCCCCGCCGAGCTGGTCGGCGCTCAGCCCGGTCCGCCGTTCCAGATCACGTTCGACGGGCGCGCCGTGAGCGCACTGCCCGGCCAGTCCGTTGCCGCCGCGCTGTGGGGTGCCGGAATCCTCGCCTGGCGCACCACACGCGGCGGCGGGCGCCCGCGGGGCGCGTTCTGCGGCATCGGCCAGTGCTACGACTGCCTCGCCACCATCAACGGAGAGCCCAATCGGCGGGCCTGCCTGGTCCCGGCCCGGCCGGGGGACGCCGTCACCACTCAGGAAGGACACGGCCGTGCCTCGCTCGGAGTCTGAACCGTACGACCTGGTGGTGATCGGTGCGGGCGCCGCCGGCCTCGCCGGAGCCGTCGCGGCCGGTGAACTCGGTCTGTCCGTCGCCCTGCTGGACACCTCCACGCAGACGGGCGGACAGTTCTACCGCACCCCCGCGCCCATCATGGGGGCCGTCCGGCCCGAGGCGCTGCACCATGACTGGTCCGCGTACGCCGACCTGTGCCGACGGCTGGCACGGAGCGAGGTCCGTCATCTTCCCGGACATCATGTGTGGAGCGTGACGCAGGAGGAGGGTCCCGGGGCCGTCGAAGGGCCGTGGGCGGTGCACGCCGTCACCGGAGCCGACGGCGACGGCGAGCGCCCCGTGCGCGTAGCGGCCCGTGCGGTGCTCCTGGCGACCGGCGCCTGTGAACGTCAACTCCCTTTCCCCGGCTGGACATTGCCCGGTGTCGTGGGCGCCGGCGGAGCGCAGGCCATGCTCAAGTCCGGCCTGGTGCTGCCCGGGATCGGGGTCTCCCCTGCTCGAGCGAAGTCGAGAACTGGGGGAAGGGTCGTGGTGGCGGGCAGCGGCCCCCTGCTGCTCGCGGTCGCCTCCTCGCTGGCCGCCGCCGGCGCGAGGGTGCCGGCCGTCGTCGAGGCGTCCGGCTATCTGCGGTACGCCCGGCACCCCCGGGCGCTCGTCGGCAATCCGCACAAGGCGGCCGAGGCGCTGGTCCACGGCGCCGCGCTGCTGTGGCACCGGGTGCGGGTGCGGATGCGCAGCGCGGTCACCGAGGTGCACGGCACCGACCGGGTGGAGGCCGTCACCGTCACTCGTCTCGACGGCGACTGGCGTCCCGTACGGGGGACGGGGCGACGGATCGAATGCGACGCGCTGGCGGTCGGACACGGCCTCGTTCCCCAGATCGAACTGGCCACGGCGCTCGGCTGCGCCACCCGCCCGCTGTCCGACGGCACCAGGGCCCTGACCCTGGACGGCCTTCAGGAGACATCGGTACGCGGCCTGTGGGCGGCGGGCGAGACCGGGGGAGTGGGCGGTGCCCGACTCGCCCGCACCGAGGGGGAGTTGGCCGGAGTGTCGGTGGCCGCCCGGATCCTGGACCGCCCCGCCCATCCCGGACGGGTCCGGGAGCTCCAGCGCCGCATCGGCCGGATGCGTGCCTTCGCCGACGCGATGACCGCCGCCCATGCGCCCGGCCCGGGGTGGCCGCGCTGGCTCACGGACGACACCGATGTGTGCCGCTGCGAGGAGGTCACCGCCGGGCGGATCCGCGAGGCGGTCGAGGACCTCGGAGCGCGCGACGCGCGCACCGTCAAACTGCTGACCCGGGCCGGTATGGGCTGGTGCCAGGGCCGGATGTGCGGTCCGGGGGTGGCCTGCCTGGCCGCCGGCGGCCAGGCCGCCGAGGCCCCGGCCGAGCGCCGCCCTTTCGCCGCCCCCGTCCCGCTCTCGGCGCTCGCCGCGCTGGACGACCCCGTCAGACACGAGCCCGGGGACCACCCCGACACCGAACCCGACCCCGACGCCGCCCCCGGCGGCGACGGCTGACCGCGAGCCGGGCCGCCCTCGGACGAGGCACGGCTCAGTAACATGTCACACATCCTAGAGAGGTTTCGCGGCATGACCGCTACCACCTGGAACAACGCCCGCCCCTGGCGCGGCATCATGGTCGCCACCGCCCTGCCCCTGCGTGACGACCTGTCCGTCGACTACGACGCCTACGCCGAACACGTCCGCTGGCTCATCGCGAACGGCTGCGACGGAGTCGTGCCCAACGGCTCGCTCGGCGAATACCAGACCCTCACCGACGAGGAGCGGACCCGCGTGGTGCGGACCGCCGTCGAGGCCGCGGGCGACGGAGGGCGCGTCATGCCCGGCGTCTCCGCCTACGGCAGTGCCGAAGCCCGGCACTGGGCGGATCAGGCGGCCGAAGCGGGCTGCGGCTCGGTGCTCCTGCTGCCCCCGAACGCCTACCGGGCCGACGAGCCGGGCGTGCGCGCCCACTACGCCGAGGTCGCCCGGGCCGGGGTGCCGGTCGTCGCGTACAACAACCCCATCGACACCAAGGTCGATCTCACGCCCGGCATGCTCGCCCGGCTGCACCAGGACGGCAGCATCGTCGCCGTGAAGGAGTTCACCGGTGACGTGCGCCGGGCGTACGAGCTCGCCGAACTCGCCCCGGAGCTCGATCTGCTGATCGGCGCCGACGACGTGCTGCTCGAACTCGCCACCGCCGGTGCCGTCGGCTGGATCGCCGGATACCCCAACGCCTTCCCCGCCGGCTGCGCCGCGCTGTACCACGCCGCCGTCGCCGGTGACCTGGCCACGGCCCTGCCGCTCTACAAGTCCCTGCACTCCTTGCTGCGGTGGGACTCCAAGACGGAGTTCGTCCAGTCCATCAAGCTGTCCATGGACGTCGTCGGGCGGCGGGGCGGGCCCACCCGTCCGCCGCGTTCCCCGCTCACGGGGGAGATCGAGGCGGCGGTGCGGGCCGCCACCGAGAAGGCCGTCGCCGACGGCCACCGCTGACCACATCACCGGATCGTCGAAAGGAAGCCCGTGCGCACCCGCAATGTCTTCCACGCCGTCGACTCGCACACCGAGGGCATGCCCACGCGAGTGATCACCGGCGGCGTCGGGGTCATCCCCGGCGCCACCATGGCCGAGCGGCGGACGTACTTCATCGAGCACATGGACCAGCTCCGGACGCTCCTGATGTACGAGCCGCGCGGCCATGCCGCCATGAGCGGCGCCATCCTCCAGCCACCCACCCGCCCCGACGCCGACTACGGAGTCCTCTACATCGAGGTCTCCGGGCTGCTCCCGATGTGCGGGCACGGGACGATCGGGGTCGCCACCGTCCTGGTCGAGACCGGCATGGTGCCGGTCACCGAACCGGTCACCACGGTCCGGCTCGACACCCCGGCGGGGCTGGTGACCGTCGAGGTCCAGGTGGCCGACGGCGCGGCCAAGGCGGTCACGCTCACCAACGTGCCGGCGTTCTGCGCCGCGCTGGACAGCAAGGTCGCCGTGCCCGGATACGGCACGGTCACCTACGACCTGGCGTTCGGCGGGAACTTCTACGCCCTCGTCGAACTCGACGCACTGGGGCTGCCGTTCGACCGTGCGCGCAAGGACGACCTGCTGGCCGCGGGGCTCGCCATCATGGACGCGATCAACGCCTCACCGGAGCGGCCCGTCCACCCCGAACGACCGGAGATCGCCGGAGTCAAGCACGTCTACCTCGCCGCTCCCGGCTCCGGCGCCCGCCACTCGCGGCACGCCATGGCCATCCATCCCGGCTGGTTTGACCGCTCCCCGTGCGGTACGGGCACCTCGGCCCGGATGGCCCAGCTGTACGCCCGCGGTCAGCTGCCCCTCGGCCAGGACTTCGTCAACGAGTCCTTCATCGGTACCCGCTTCACCGGCCGGCTGATCGAGAAGACCACAGTGGGCGCGCTGCCCGCCGTCGTGCCGACCGTCACCGGACGCGCCTGGATCACCGGCACCGCCCAGTACTTCCTCGACCCGGACGACCCCTTCCCCGGAGGCTTCCTCCTGTGACCGCCGCCGTACCCCTCATCACCTCGTGCAATCCGACCGACCCGTCCGACGTGCTCGTTCACCTTCCGGCGCCCGGCGCCTTCGCGGTGGCCGACGCGGTGGAGCGGGCCCGCGCCGCCCAGACCGACTGGCGGCTCGGCGGGGCGGCCGCCCGCTCGGCCGCCCTTGGTGCGGTCGCCGCCGCCATCGATGCCGCCGCGGCCGAGCTGACCGCACTCGCCGTCCGCGAGGTGGGCAAGCCGCTCGCCGAGGCCCGGGCCGAAGTCGCACGCACCGTCGCCATCTGGCGCTACTACTCCCAGGCTCCGTACGAACCCGTCGGCGCCGTCCACGAGACCGCCGCGGGCCCCGGCCTGCTGCTCACCCGCCGCCGCCCGCACGGGGTGGCCGGGCTGATCACGCCCTGGAACTTCCCCTTCGCCATTCCGAGCTGGAAGGCCGCCCCGGCGCTCGCGGCCGGCAACGCGGTCGTCCTCAAGCCCGCGCCCGAGGCCACCGCCTGTGCACAGCGCCTGGCCGAGATCGTCCAACAGGTCCTGCCCGCCGCGGTGTTCACCGTCCTGCCCGGCGGGGCGACGGAGGGCAACGCGCTCGTCTCCGCCGCCGACGCGGTCTCCTTCACCGGCTCGACCACCGTGGGCCGGGCCGTCGCCCGCGCTGCCACGGAACGCGGTGTTCCGGTCCAGGCCGAGATGGGCGGCCTGAACGCGGCGATCGTCCTCCCCGACGCCGACATCGAGCGGGCCGCGGCCCACATAGCCGCTGCCATCGCCGGGTATGCGGGCCAGAAGTGCACGGCCACCAGCCGTGTCATCGCGGTCGGTGCGGCCCTCGATCCGCTGCGCGAAGCGCTCTGCGAAGCGCTGCGTGCCGTTCCGGTCGGCGATCCGGCCGACGGCGCCACGGTGAGCGGGCCGCTCATCAGCCAGCACGCCCGCGACCGGGTCCGCGACGCCTGGCACGGCCTGGGCGCGCTGGCCGGCGGCACCGTGCCCGACGGGCCCGGCTGGTACGCGGCGCCGACACTGGTCGAGAAGGTCCCCGCGGGGCACCGCCTGCTGCGCGACGAGGTCTTCGGGCCCCTCGCGGCCCTGCTGCCCGCCGATGACCTGGCCCATGCGGTGCGGATCACCAACTCCGTGCCCTACGGCCTGGTCACCTCGGTCCACACCGCCGACCTGGACGCCGCGCTGTGCGGACTCGACCTGCTCGACACCGGGATGATCCGGATCAACGCACCGTCCACCGGTGTCGACTTCCACCTGCCGTTCGGCGGCGCCAAGGCGTCCAGTCACGGGCCGCGTGAACAGGGTCGGGCAGCGCTGGAGTTCTACACCTCCGGCCGGACCTACACCCTGTCGCCCGCTGGAGCAACGTGACATTGTACGGTGGTGGTCCATACCAGACCGAAGGGACCACCACCGCCATGGGGCACCTGAAGCACCGCGACCTCAACGTCGGCCGGGAGCGGCTGCGCGACCAGGTCAGCAACGCCCTGCGAGCGGCCCTGATCTCCGGCGAGCTGCGGCCGGGTGCGGTGTATTCGGCGCCCACCCTCGCCGAGGACTTCGGTATCTCCGCCACCCCGGTACGTGAGGCGATGCTCGACCTGGCCCGCGAGGGCCTGGTCGAGCCCGTCCGCAACAAGGGCTTCAGGATCACCGAGGTCAGCGAGCGCGACCTCGATCAGTACACCGAGATCCGCGCGCTGATCGAGATCCCCGTGATCGGCCGGGTCACCCGAAGCGTGGCGCGCGAGGACCTGGAGGCGCTGCGCCCGGTCGCCGAGGAGATCGTCCGGGCCGCCCGTGACCACGACCTCATCGGCTACCTGGAGGCCGACCGGCAGTTCCATCTCTCGCTCCTCGCACTCGGCGGCAACGACCGCCTCGTCGAGACCGTCAGCGACCTGCGCAAGCGTTCCCGCCTCTACGGGCTCACCGCCCTGGACGAGCGCGGTGAACTGATCCCCTCGGCCGAGGAGCACCTGGAGCTCCTCGACCTGATGCTCGCGGGGGACGCGAAGGGGGCGGAGAAGTGCATGGCCGAGCACCTGGGCCATGTCCGCTCTCTGTGGGCAGGCGGCGACAGCCCTTCGTCGGCCGAGCCCAAGGCGGCTGCGCGGCGTACGCGCAAGCGCACCGCCTGAGGCGCAGCGGCGAGGTCGGCTCCCCGTGACGCGGGGCTGCGCCCAGTGGGTGCTCCTCGAAGGGGGCCGGCCGAATGCATGCGGCCATGCAATGTCACACCTCACCTTTCGTATCCGATTCCTCTCGCCGCGCCGGGAAAGGGCCCCATGAATCCTGCGTACGCCACCACCGATCACCTCTTCACCGTCCCGCTGGACCACTCCCTTCCCGACGGCCCGACCATCCGGGTGTTCGCTCGCGAGGTCGTCGACCCCGCCCGTACCGGTGAACGACTGCCCTGGCTGCTCTACTTGCAGGGTGGCCCCGGCGGTAAGGCGCCCCGCCCTTCGGCGGGTTCGCCGGGCTGGCTGCCCCAGGCCCTGAAGACCCACCGGGTACTGCTCCTGGACCAGCGCGGCACCGGCCGCTCCACCGCGGTCACCGCGCGGATGGCCGCACGGTTCGCCTCCGCGTCGCAACTGGCCGCGCATCTGGCCCACTTCCGCGCCGACGCGATCGTGGCGGACGCAGAACTGATACGTCGTCAACTGTGCGGTGAGGAACCCTGGGAGACGCTCGGCCAGAGCTACGGCGGCTTCATCACCCTCACCTATCTCTCCCGGGCCCCCGAGGGCCTGCGGGCCTGCTACGTCACCGGCGGCCTGCCCGGACTGGCCGCGACCGCCGACGACGTGTACGCCCGCACCTATCCGCGGGTGCGGGACCGGGTCCTGGACTTCTACGCCCGCTACCCGGACGACGCCCCTCGGCTCCGCAAGATCGCCGACCTGCTCGCGGCCGGCGACGTCCGGCTCCCCGGAGGCGACCGCCTCACGACCCGCCGCCTGCGCACCCTCGGCCTCGCTCTCGGCATGGGCGACGGCTTCGAGCGGATCCACTGGCTGCTCGACGAATCCCTCGATGCGGACGGCGAGTTGACCGACACCTTCCGCCACCAGGTGGAGACCCTGACCGGCTTCACCGACAACCCGCTGTTCGCCGTCATGCAGGAGACGCTGTACGGGCAGGCCTCCGGCCCGACCGGCTGGGCGGCCTCGCGGGCACTCGCCGGCTTCGCCGAGTTCGCGGAGGAGGCGGACCCGCTCCTGCTCACCGGGGAAATGATCTACCCCTGGATGTTCCGGGAGATCAAGGGCCTGCGCCCCTTCGAAGCGGCCGCCGACCTCCTGGCCCGGCGTACCGACTGGCCCCCGCTCTACGACCCGGACCGCCTGGCCGCCAACCAGGTGCCCCTCGCCGCGGCCGTCTACCACGACGACATGTACGTCGACGCGGGCCTGTCCCTGCGCACGGCGCGCGAAGTCGGCGCCACCCGCGTCTGGGTCACCAACGAATGGGAGCACGACGGCGTCACCGCTTCCGGTGGCAGCGTCCTCGCCCGCTTGATGGACCTGGCCGCGGGCCGCGCCTGAGCCGACGGTTCCCACGTAACCGCCCCTGGACATCGCCTCCGACGGGAGTGACATGCCTGCCCTGCCGACCCGCCTGCGCCCTTGTGCCGCGGCCCTCACCCTCACCGCCTGCCTCGCCGCCCCCACGACGGCGAACGCGGCCCCCGTCCCTCCGGCCCACCCTTCCTCGCCTCCCGCCGCCTGCGCGCTGCCCGGCAGAACCGGCTGGACCGACGAAGGCCACGGCACCGACCGCGTCCAGTTCCAGCCCGCCACCGGAACCCGGCGCGTCCTGACGCTGTTCGTGGACTTCCCCGATGCCCGGGCCACCGGCACCACCGACGAGTACGCCGCTCAACTCGCCCCCGCCGCCGACTGGTTGCGCACGGCCAGCTACGGCCGCACCCGCCTCGCCCTCACCCCACTGCGCCGCTGGATCCGCATGCCGGCGGATGCGGGCTCCTACGGCTTCGAGCGGGGCCTGACCTTCGAGGCCCACGAGAAGTACGTACGGGACGCGATCGCCGCCGCCGACCCGTACGCGGACTTCTCCCGCTACGACATGGTCCATGTCGTCCCCACCAGAGCGGCGGCCGCCGTCTCCTTCTCCCCGACCTACCTCTACGACCCGACCACGTCCGGTGTGACCGCCGACGGCACCCGCATCAAGTGGGCCGTGACCTTCGGCCAGGACCTGTGGCACTGGGGTCCCGAGGTCGCCGACCACGAGACCGGCCACACCTTCGGCCTGCCCGACCTGTACTCCTTCACCGGCGCCACCCATCGGTTCGTCGGCGGCTGGGATGTCATGGGCGATATCGCCGGTCACGCACCCCAGTACCTGGGCTGGCACTCCTGGAAACTCGGTTGGACCCGGGACGCCCAGGTCGCCTGCCTGGCCGCGCCCGGCCGGCGCACCGTGCGCCTGACCCCGGTGGAACGGCGCGGCGGCACCAAGATCGCCGTACTGCGCACCGGTGACACGACGGCGTACGTCGCGGAGTCCCGCCGGGCCGAGGGCAACGACCGGGACATCTGCTCGGCCGGCGTCCTCATCTACAAGGTCGACTCCGCGGTCCCGACCGGCGAGGGACCGGTCCGGGTCATGAACGGCAACCCGGCCGCCCGCCCGTCGCCCGACCTCCACCCCCAGAAGACGGCGCCACGCGCCGATCGCTCGCATGCCACCGGCTGCACCGGGCTCGACCTGGCGGCCTACACGCCCGGCCAGACCTTCACGGACCCGGACAGCGGCGTCCGCATCGACGTCCTCGCGGGCGGCAGGGCGGGGGACACGGTGCGGCTCGACATGGGGCGGGCCGGGCAAGGCCGATGACAGCCGCCGTCGGCATCATGAAGGCCTGGGGCGTGTCCGATGGCGGGACGAGACCCCGGACCGTCAAGACACCGGTCCTGCCGGGCGCAGCAGGGAGACCAGCAACCCGGTGAACTGTGTTGCCGCCCAGGAGAGTCGACGGCCGAGCATCGTCTGCACCTGGGCTTCGCGGCGGCGGAATACCGGGTGGTCGAGCGGCACGTAGACGACGCCTTCGGCGACCGGGTCCGGGCGCAGGTCGCCCACATTGCCCAGGTTGCCGACGAGTGCGATGCCGCCGCCGGAACGCACGAACTCGTACTTCGTGGCCATGGCGTCACAGACCAGGGCCGGCCGGACGGTCAGGCCCTCCAGTTGCACGCCGGTGTCGAAGAGGTCGCGCTGGGTGGTTCCGGCCGGGGGCAGGGCGAGGGGGTACGCGCACAGTTCGGCCAGGCCGACCCGTTCCCGGTCGGCGAGCGGGTGCCGGGGCGGGACGATGGCGGCCATCGGAACCACGACGGCGCACTCCACCCGTACGTCGTGCTGCGGGCCCATCGCGTAGGTGACGGCGACGTCGGCGATTCCTTCGGCCACCCTGCGGGTCGCCTCCTGAGGGGGCACGCGGTCGAGCTGGAACGTCACGTCGGGGTGGTCGTGCCTAAAGGCCGCCATCGCGCGCGGGACGAGGCGGCGTGCGAAACCCTCCGAGCAGGCCACGGTGACGTTGCGGGCGTCCGCGCCGCTGCCCGTGCGCAGTTCGGTCAGGAGCGCGGAGGACTCGGCCTCGCTGCGGCGGGCATGGGCCAGCAGACGTGATCCGGCGTCGGTCAGGGTCATTCCGCGCGGATGCCGGATGAACAGGGGGACGCCGACCCCGGATTCGAGCTTGGCGATCTGCCGGCTGATCGCCGACGGGGCGACCCGCAGGTTCTGGGCGGCCTCGCTCACCGCCCCGGTGCGGGCGACTTCGAGAAAGTACGCCAGGCTCACCGGCATGAGCTGCATCGGACCTCCATGGGTGGGGCGGTGTGCCGTTCTGACGCGCACACCGGTTTGCCGAGATTAGAACGCCGGGCAGCACAAACGGCAATGGTCACGGTGAGTCAGGGCCCCTACGCTGCTGAGCCAACACGGCACGTGCCGTGCACCCGTACCTGCGCCATGCTCAGGAGTAATCGCCAGTGATACCCGAAAATCTCGTCCAACAAGCCGAGGCGTACGTCGACTCGGGCGCCTTCTTCGCCGAGCTGAGCGCCATGGTCGCGTACCCGACGGAGAGCACCCGCCCGCAGAGTCACCTTGCCGTTACGGCATACCTGGACGAGGTGCTCGTCCCCGCGCTGACCGACCTGGGGTGCTCGGTGGCCTCATACGCCAATCCGGACCCCTCGGGCGGCCCGTTCCTCGTCGGCACACGCGTGGAGTCCCCGGAGCTCCCGACGCTGCTCTGTTACGGGCACGCCGACGTGGTGGACGGCCACGCGGGCAGGTGGAGCGACGGCCGCGACCCATGGACCCTGACCGCCGACGGCGACCGGTGGTACGGCCGTGGGGCGGCCGACAACAAGGGCCAGCACCTGGTCAACCTCGCGGCGCTGCGGCTGCTGCTGGCCGAGCAGGGGTCGCTCGGCTTCAACCTGACCTTCCTGTTCGAGACCGGTGAGGAGATCGGCTCGCCGGGCCTTGCCGCCTTCGCCGCCGCGCACCGCGAGGAGCTGCGGGCCGATGTGCTGATCGCCTCGGACGGGCCGCGCCTGGACGCGACGACGCCGACTCTCTTCCTCGGAGCGCGCGGTGGCGTCAGGCTCCTGCTCGATGTCGACCTGCGGCCGGACGCGTACCACTCCGGCAACTGGGGCGGCGTCCTGCGCAACCCCGCCACCACCCTTGCCGGTGCCGTCGCGAGCCTGGTCGACGGGCACGGCCGCATCCAGGTCCCGGCACTGCTGCCGCCCGGCCTCCCGGACCAGGTGCGCAAGGCGCTCACCGGCGTCGCGGTCGGGGGCGCTCCCGGCGACCCGGTCCCCGACGAGCAGTGGGGCGAGCCCGGCCTGACCCCTGCCGAGCGGCTCTACGGCGGGAACACCCTCGAGGTCCTGTCGCTCGGCTCGGCCGACATCGACCGCCCGGTCAACGCGATCCCCGGCCGGGCACGCGCCGCCCTGCAGCTGCGGTACGTCGCCGGAACCGACGTGAGCCGGATACGGGAGATCGTCACCGAGCATCTCACCGCCCACGGTTACCCGATGGTCGACGTGACCGTCCACCACAGCTTTCCCGCCGGCCGAACGCCGCTCGACGACCCGTGGGTGGGCTGGGCCAGAGCGACGCTGGAACAGGCCACCGGCAAGGCCGTCGCCGTCCTGCCCAACATCGGCGGTTCACTGCCCCACCACGTCTTCACCGACATCCTCGGCCTGCCCGCCCTGTGGCTGCCGCACTCCTACCCCGGCTGTCTGCAGCACGCACCCGACGAGCACCTGCTCGGCACGATCGCCCGAGAGGGCATCGTGCTGGCGGCCACGCTCTTCCACGCCCTCGGCCACGACCCGGCCGGCCTCCCGCTCCCCGCACGCAGCGGCTGACCCGCCACTTCCCGCACGCGCCCCGGCCCACCTCCGCTCCCCGTCCCCAGATCGGCCTGACGACCGTCAGCCCGGCGCCTGCCGGAAGGACCCGCGATGACCGAAGCCTCCCCTCGACCCACCCAGCCGGGGACGTCCCCGGCCGCGCCCCCGAGACGCGCGTCCGCCAAGCGCGCGATAGCGGCGGCGACCATCGGCAACGCCCTTGAGTTCTTCGATCTCGCCCTGTACGCCCTGATGGCGACGTACATCGGCAAGACCTTCTTCCCCGACGACGACCCCGGCATCCAGCTCGTCCAGACCTTCGCCGTCTTCGGCATCACGTATCTGGTGCGCCCGATCGGTGGCCTGCTGCTCGGCTCGTACGCCGACCGGCAGGGGCGCAAGAAGTCGCTGATGCTGTCGATCCGGCTGATGGTGCTCGGCACCGCGCTGATGGCGTTCATGCCCGGCTACGCCACGCTCGGATTCCTCGCGCCGCTGGGCATCGTGCTCGCCCGGCTGGTCCAGGGCTTCGCGGCCGGCGGCGAGTTCGGCGCCGCCACCTCCTTCCTGGTCGAGCAGGACAGCCGGCGCAAGAGTTTCCTCGGCAGCTTCCAGTTCGCCAGCCAGGGGCTCGCCACGGTGATGGCCTCCGTATTCGCCGCCGGCCTGACCGCGACGCTGTCCGATGCCCAGATGACGGCCTGGGGCTGGCGGATACCGTTCGTCTTCGGCCTCCTGGTCGGCCCGGCCGGCTATGTCATCCGCCGCTGCGTCGAGGAGCCGGCCGGGACGGCGCAGCGACCGGGGGCGCGGGAGGGCGGGGAGACGCCTTCGCCGATCCGCTCGGTGTTCCGCCGCCATGGGGGCGGCCTGCTGATCGCCGGCGGGGCGCTGATGGTCTCCACCGCACTCAACTACACCCTGCAGTACCTGCCCACCTTCGCGATCAAGGAACTCGGCCTGGACGACTCGCTGTCGTTCACCGCCCTGCTCATCACCGGCGTCATCCTCACGTTCGGGACCCCGGTCGTGGGCCTGCTCGCCGACCGCTTCGGGCGGCTGCGGATCATGGTCCCCGCCGCGGTCCTCATCGGACTGAGCGCGGTCCCGCTGTTCCTCTGGCTCACCACGGCACCGTCCTTCCCGGCACTCGCCCTGTGCATGACGGTCCTCGGGCTCCTGAAGGCGGCGTACTTCGGCGCGCTGCCCTCGGTGATGTCCGACGCCTTCCCGGTGGAAGCCCGCGCGACCGGGCTCGCGTTCAGCTACAACACCACGGTCGCCCTCTTCGGCGGCTTCACCCCGACGATCGCCGCGGCACTGGTCACGGCGACCGGCTCGCGGATCTCACCGGGCTACTACCTGATGGCCGTCGCAACTCTCAGCATCGCTGCGCTGGCCAGCGGATACCGGATCCGCGGCATCCGCTGAGAGCGCGTGTGGCGGGTTCCTGAAGTGACGCCCGGTCAACGCCCGTATCGACCATGACTGAACGCGACCCGCTGTCCAGCCGGCGCTGTTCGACGCCGCACAGTGCGACTGAGTCACGTCCGTTACAAACGTTACGGACGAACGCAATAGTAACTTTCTAGATTTTTTGCCGCGGCAGCACCCATTCGGAGCGCCAACTCCGCTGTTCCGTCGCACACGTCGATATCGACATCGACAGGCCTCGACGGCTCCCCGCTCTGGGGGCCACGGCCTGGCGAGGTGCGACAAGCGGGTGCGCCGCACACCCCCCACAAATCGGCGCGGCCCCAAGGGGCCGATGCCCGACTGATTGGAGACCGTGTGTCAACGCAACCGCAGTCCGAGCTCACTTCGGGCCGACGCAAGAGCAGTGTGGTGGCCGGGACACTGGCCACCGCGTTCCTCACCGGCATATCCCTGATCGGCACCCAGACCCCCGCCTTCGCCGAAGACGGTCAGCCCGCGAAGGTCGCCGACGGCACCTACGAGTCCGATCAGGACGTCCTCGCCGCGATGGAGAAGACCGATCCGGTCAACTCCTCGGAATCCTCCATGGGTTACCCGGCCGGGGTGGACAAGGACAAGGACGGCAACGTCAAGGCATTCACCCTGGCGGACGTGCAGGGCAAGTACGACCCCGAACAGGCCGTCAAGGACGCCCAGGCGGCGGCGACACAGTACGCGGCCGACGAGAAGCACTCCGCGCCGCTGCGGGAGAGCGCCAAGCACCTGGCCGGGGGATGGGCCGATGCGGCCAAGCCCGCCGCCACCGAAATCCGTCAGAACACCAAGGACGGCGCGCTGTCCGGCGGGCAGAGCGCCGAGCAGTACTGCAACATGACCAACACCGATTCGCAGAGCCCGTACTACGGTCAGGCGGCGCCCTGCATGTTCGTCGGGAAGGTCGACGAGAAGTACCCGCAGCGGGGCGCCAGCGACGGCCTCACCGGCGAGGGCAAGCTCACCTACAAGGTCACGGCGTCCGTCGCCGACGAGCAGAGCACGACCGAAGGCTGGCAGGTGGGCGGCAAGATCACGCCCTCGATCAGCGGCGACGGCGGATCGGTGGGCGGCGAGGCGAGCTTCACCTACAGCTACAGCTCCACGTCCACCACCAAGGTGCAGAACACCCGGGAGTCGGACGTCGAGATCAACGTGCCGCAGGGCAAGAAGGGCTATCTGGAGGGCCGGGCCAACGGCGCGACCTACACCGGCTACATCGTCGTCCGCGACCTCGACAGCAGCAACCAGGAGCACCTCGTGGCCATTCCGGCACGGGTCTTCATCCAGGCCCCCGGCAGTAGCAGTTCGGTCACTTGGGTCAAGCGACTCACCGCCGCGTAACAGGCCGGCGCAGGGCAGGGCCGACGTACGTGGGCCCTGCCCTTCACCGACTCGTCGCAGATCGTCGGCTCCATGCTCCATGTGCCGAGCGGGCGGCGCCCGTTGAAGGTCTCCAGGTCCCTTCTTCGGCGCCGGTGAGCGTGCGCCGGAACTCCGCCTTGTTCGCACCTCATCCACATTTTCCGCACTGGGCGATGACATGCGCAGGCCGTAGGTATATGGTTTCGGCCACTGTCACTCAGGGTGCAGCTCTGGCCAATGATTGAGCCAGTGATCGATCGCTGCAGTGCCCGGGGCGCAGTGCCCTACCCCCCTCACAGATCTGCCCGCGTGCACCGGACCCGGTCGTGCCAGACCCGGTCCGGTGCACGCCGCAGAAAGGCATGCCCATGTCCCGAATACGGGTCACGAAACCCGCCGCTCTGACCGCGCTGGCAGGCGTAGGAGCCTGTCTGGCAATCGTCGTCGTACCGTCCGCGTTCGCGGGCACGACCACTCCGGCCGGCGGCACCTGCACGATCCGCCCCGCGGCGAAGAGCTCCGAGGCGCCGCTCAGCTGTCTCGGCGTCACCGCTTCCCTCGACCGTCTGCCTGCTGTCGGCGAGCAGGCCACCCTCACCGTGGACGTCCGGGCGCAGGCCGACGTCAAGCGCGCCGGCCTGTCCGTCCAACTGCCGCCCGCGCTCCGGATGACCGGCGAGAAGTCCGGCCTCGCCGCACCCACCACGGACACCTTCGGCCAGCGCACAAGCCGGGAACTCGCCCTCACCCCCGGCACCCACACCGTCAAGCTCAAGGTCGAGGCCGTCGCCGCCGGACCCGCCCAGATCCAGGCGGACATCAGCGACATCGACCGCCCCGACCCGCGGCGCGCCGCGCACGACTCGGTGGAACTCACCGTCGGCACCTCCAACGGCTCCTCCGACAAGGGCGTCTCGGTCACCAAGGGCGACGCGGCCCCGGCCCACCGGCCCGGTTCCGGCGCCCGCAAGGCACGCCCGGTCACCCCCAAGGCCCCTGCCCCTGCCCGCTCCTCAGCCCGTTCCTCGGCCGCCTCGGCCCCGGACTCCGCCCGCGCCACCACCTCGGCGAGGTCTGCCTCCCGGACCTGTGTCGGCGGCACCTTCCGCAACCGCTTCCAGTCCGCCGAGGGCGGCAGTTGGAACGGCAAGGCCAACCGGGACGAGCCGGTCAGCAACGCCAACATCACCCTGTGGGGCAAGCCCACCGCCAACAGCGCCACGCAGAGGCTCGCCACGGGGATGACCGGCAACGGCGACGGGAAGTTCAACCTCTGCTTCACCCCGACCGCCTCCGTCACCGCCCAGGCATGGATGGAGTTCCAGACGCAGGCCGGTCAGATGTGGTCGGTCGTCGACGGCGGCGGCCGCCGCTACTCCACCGCCACGTACTCGCTGAACAACATCTCGGGCAGCACCAGTCTGGGCAACGTGTACGCCAACGACGGCCAGAGCCGTGCCTGGCACGCCCTCGACACCCTCAACAAGCTGTGGTGGAACCGCGGTTCCACGACCAACTGCTGGGCGAGCCGCCAGCAGGACGGCCACTGCACCCCGATCACCGTCCAGTGGTACCCCGGCTCCACCGACGGCACGTACTGGACCACCAGCGACGACAAGATCCACCTCGCGGACAACGACCCCGACTCCGAACACACCACCGTCCACGAAGCGGGCCACGCGCTCATGGGCAAGCTCTACAACGGCTGGTGGCCGAACGTGAGCAACTGCTCGCCCCACTACGTCAACCGCACCTCCTCCACCAGCTGCGGCTGGACCGAGGGCTTCGCCAACGCGGTGGCCTTCCACACCTTCAACGACACCACGTACTACTGGGGCAACGGCAGCTCCATGAACCTCGCCAATGACCGCTCCACGACCGGCATCGACTCCGGCGACGCCTGCGAGGCCCGCGTCGCCACCGCCCTCGTCGACCTGTGGTCCCAGGTCGACGGCGGCTGGACGAAGAGCAACACCATGATGTCCCGGACCTGGCAGTCCAGCTTCCGCGAGTACTTCGTCGACGACCGGCCCGATTACGGCCTGGACAGCGGCACGACGGCCCGGAACATCCTCTACAACCACACCATCCAGTACTGACACCGACCTTCTGCCAGCCGCATGAACCCAAACCCGTGGACCGGGCCGACCGTCGGCCCGGTCCATCCTTGTGTGTCCCAGACGCGGGGACATCAGACGCTCGTGTGCCGCATGTGCAGGTGGCCGTCGAGGGGGAAGGAGGGCGGCGCCGCGGGGAGGACATGGTCGAAGTCGTACCGGCTCTTCTGCGCCACCCGGCACGATGCCAGGTTGTCCACCTGGTGCAGGAGTTCGAGACGCGCCAGCCCGTCGTCGCCGAAGGTGTCGAAGGCCCAGCCGGTGAGCGCCTCCAGAGCGCGGGGGGCGACTCCCCTCCCACGCGCGTGCGCCGCGGTCCAGTAGCCCACCTCGGCCGCCGGATTGCCGGAGACGACTTCCTTGAGGACCACGTTGCCCACCAACTGCTGGCGAACTGGGCCGGGTTGTGCCTCGAAGACCGCGAAGCTGAACCGGTCTCCCGCCGCCCAGTGTCGCTGCTGGGCCCGCACCCACCGTGCCCCGTCGGCGTCGCTCTCCACGGCATGGCTCGTCCAGCGCCGCAACCCGGGATCGCGCAGCACCTCGACCAGTGCGGCTGCATCCTGCGTGCACCAGGGACGAAGCACGAGAGCAGGCGAGGCCGCCGTCGCGGCAACCTGAAGGGGGACGGGGGTACCCATTGGCAGATCATAGGCAGTGCGAGCCGGCGGGGCGCGCCATCTCCTGCGGGAAGGAAGCGACTGATCCGGCGAGCCGCTCTCAGCGCTTCTCAGCGCCGGACCAGGCAGAACGGATGCCCCGCCGGATCGGTGAGGACCCGCCACCTGTCCTCACCCGGCTGGTGATCCGGCTTGCCCGCGCCCAGCTCCAGCAGCCGGGCCTCGGCCTCGTCCAGGTCCTCGACCGCGAAGGCACCTCCGGCCGGATCGGGGGCTTTCACGATGGGCACGCTAGTGCCGTATCAGGCAACGTCCGCCCTGTTGTCGGTCGGCGGAGCCAGCGCGTGCTGAATAGCGCGGTTACTCGGTGTCGAGCTGGTGGTCGGCCCAGATGTAGCTTTCGGGCAGCAGGTCGGTGATGAGGACGGTTCGGATGCGATCGCCTTCGCCGACGATGACCTTGAGGGTCGGGAAGTAGTCCAGGAGGACCTGGCGACACCGGCCGCACGGGGGAACAACGCCTCGGTCGCGGTCGCCCACCGCGACGATCGTGTTCAGCTCGTTGGCGCCCTGGGCGGCTGCCGTGCCGATAAGGACCAGCTCGGCGCAGGGTCCTCCCGTGAAGTGGTAGGCGTTCACCGCGGTGACGATGCGGCCGTCCTGGGCGCGGGCGGCGGCTGCCATGGTGTGGTTGTCGCCCCGACAGCGAGTGCGAGCAACGTGCGCCGCTGCCTGGATGAGCTCGTGGTCGACGGGATGGTCGACGGGATGGGTCTGCGTGGTCATTGTCTCTGCCTTCGTCAGGTGTCACGCGACGTTGACCCGAGTGACGACGGAGCGCAAGTGAATATCGGCGGTGTGCCTCATCTCGGCGTTGTTCGCCCCGGCCCAGGTGCCGACCCGCTGGCACTTCAGCCGTCTGCCTTCGTCATCGTCGATCTCCCGTACACGTACGTACCTGTTCTGCCAGCTGGACAGGGTGACGGCCACGCGCCGCCCGGCACAGCACGGCGACGGCGCGTCACATCACAACAGGGCATGCGTTGCCTGCTGCGGCACTGGAGGCGGCCGCCCGCCTATCCCGAGCTCGGTCCTCGGTGGAGCCGGCGAGGGACGTACCACTGCCTTCGCGGTGCCTGTCGCCCGATCCAGTCGCTCAGCTGCTGTGTCGGGTTCAGCCGCCAGCAGCGCCAGCCCTTCCCGAGACGTCATTTCCGCTGCTAGTTGTCATGAAAGGATCAGGATATTGATCCTGTGTGAGGAGACGTGAGAGTGAGCAACCACCAGCCTCCGCCGTCCGGTTACCCGGCCCCTGGCGGTCCACCGCATGGCGGCTGGCAGCAGCCCGGCCCAGAGTCTGGGCCGCAGCCCGCGTGGGGTGCCGTGCCGCCGCTGGGAAGCGGACCGGGCGGACCGAACAACTGGGGCGGCCCACCGGTCGCCCCGCCCCCGCAGCGGAAGGGCAAGGGTGCGTTGATCGCCGTCATCTCCGTGGCAGCCGCGCTCGTGCTCGCGCTGGCGGTCGGTGGTGTCGTGTGGTTCCAGAGCCGGGACAGCGAGATGGTGCCGTACACCATCAGCCTTCCGAACAAGCTCCTCGGCGACTACTACAAGAAGAAGGACATCCCCAACGTCTGCCCCCACTCCGACTGCCTGACGTCCATAGACGAGGTCAAGAAGCTGGGGATCAAGAAGGGGTTCCCCCGGGGGGCCTACTACATGACCCCGGTCGGCGACCCCAAAGAGCAGCCGACGATGACCGTCATCGGCATCCAGGGAACGGTCACCAACCCGACCGACTCGGTGGACGCGGTCCTGACGCGCATGCACAAGGACGACAAGAAGAACGCGAAGACGCTCGGAGTCAAGATCGAGGTCATCGAAGGGACCAAGAAGACCGCGTGGAAGGGCGACACGTTCGACGGAACCCTCATGATGTGCGAGTCGGTCATGATGCAGCCGAAGCACGGCCTCGACAATGACGTGACGATCACCCGCTGCGTGTGGGGTGACACCAGCGCTGTGGGCATCGTTCAGCAGCAGGGGGCGGGCATCAAGTCCGACGTGATGGACACCAACGAGCTGACCGACGCCACGCTCAGGATCCGGAGCCAGTTGCGGCAACCGCACCCCGCCTGACATGCGGAAGACCGTGTGTGTACGGCACCGGCTGTGACACCTCGCTGTCGGATTCGGCGCTCGGCGGAGCGGTCTGGGCCGGAGCCGGCTGATCACCCAACACCCGCCCCCGGCCTACGCCACACGGCTCTTCGACGCGCGGGCCGCCGGCGCCACCGAGCAGCAGCTGCAGATCATCGCCGCCGAGGGCTTGCAGTCTCACGAGCAGTCAGGCCTCACGTGCCGGGGTGTCGCCGAGTGCGTCAGGACTGGGCGAGGACGCAGAACTCGTGACCCTCGGGGTCGGCCAGGCACGTCCACGAGACGTCGCCCTGGCCGAGGTCGAGGTCGGTGGCGCCGAGGGTCCGCAGCCGGGCCACCTCCGCCGCTGTGTCGTCACCGGGGTACGGCAGCAGGTCGATGTGAACACGGTCCGGCACGGTCTTCGCGTCGGGCTTGCGGAGGAACTCCAGGTACGGGCCGACACCCTTGGCGGAGCGCAACACCGCCTGATCATCGGTCACTTCGCACAGGGTCCAGTCCGTCGCCTGGCCCCAGAACCGAGCCATGGCCCGCGGATCCAGGCAGTCGACCACCACCGCGGCGACCGGCCCGGTGTCCCGGTAGATCTCCCGGGGTTCGAGGACGCAGAACTCGTTGCCCTCCGGGTCGGCGAGGACCGTCCACGGCACGTCGCCCTGGCCCACGTCGACGGGCTTGGCACCGAGCGCCTGGAGGCGTGCGACCAACTCCGACTGATGGGCCGCGGAGGTGGTGGCGAGATCGAGGTGCACACGGTTCTTCGTCGCCGTCTTGGGTTCCGGGACGGTGACGATGTCGATGCAGACGGCGGTTGCGTCCGGCCAGACGAAACCGTCGCCGGGCTCGACGTTGGTCACACCGGGTGCCTCGCTGGAGATGCCCCAGCCGAGCGCCTCCGCCCAGAAACGGCCGACCGCGGCGTCGTCGAGCGCCTTGATGTTCACATTCACAGGTCGAAGTGCCATGCCGGCAACCCTATGCACTCCGTTACGGCATCCACAGCTGTCGTCGCCAAACAGAGATCAACTCGCTCACCAGCCCCACAAGACTCAGCTCGCCAAAGAGAGCGCTCAGCCCCGCCAGGTCAACTGCGCACTCGCCAGGTGAAGCGCCATGTCACACCGGGCCCTGCGGTCGGCGGATCGCGCCAGTTCGGGACCAGGTCGCCAGGACCACGATCCCGCCACCGGCGGCCGCCGACGGGGGCGGCGACCACATCCACGGCAGTCCCCGGCAGCCGTCCCCCCTGTTCCGAAACGAAGACCTTCGGCGCCTTCGGGGCGGCGCCGCGGGGGCTCGGCGACTCTCTCCGGCCTGGTCAGCCGTACATCGCCGCGCGGTAGAGAGCCGCGAGCGCGTCGTCGATGGGATGGGGTTGCGGCTGGCCTGAGGAGTCGAGCCTGTTCCACCTCTGCAGGTTCACCGCGACGGCCATCTGCCGCTTGCCGTCGGCACGGGTCATGGCCAGTGCTCCAGCACCCCAGACCGTGCCGCCGTGGCCCCAGAAGGTGCCCTGCCCGGGAGCCTCCATCGGGTGCAGGCCGAGGCCGTAGTCGATCGTCCTTCCCTCTTGGGAGACGACGGCGACGGTGCGTTGCATCTGCGCCAGCGACCCGGGGCTGACGATCTCGCCGGCCAGCAGCTTGCCGAAGAAGCGGTTGAGGTCCGTGACGGTCGATATCAGCGAGGCCGTCGGCCCCACCCATGACATGTCGTAGACGCTGTAGTCGCGAGGCGGGTCGATCATGCCGAACCACGCCTCGTAGATCTGCGAGTGCGGCCCGTCGACGCGCGGTCCGGCGGGAAATCCGGTGTCCCGGAGGCCGGCACGTTCGATGACGTTCCGGGTGATGTACTCCTCGGCCGTGGTGCCGGTCACCTCCTCCAGGAGTTTCCCGAGGAGCAGGTAGTTGGTGTTGGAGTACACCCCCGGCGTACCACCCGGCGCGCCGACGGCGGGTGCCCTGACCCCCATCCCGATCAGTTCGACGGGGTCGAACCGCGTGAACCGGTGATCGTCCAGGCTCTCGGGCCGGGTTTCCGCGATGACGGGGTACGCCCTGAGGGAGGCGTAGGCGTACGGGAGGTACTCGGGGAAGCCGCTGGTGTGGTTGATCAGCATCCGGACCGTGATCGCGGCACCGCGCTCTCCGGGAACCAGCCGCGGAAGGTACCGGCCGATCGGCGTGTCGAGACCGATCTGCCCGCTCTCGACCAGCCGCAGAACCGCGGCGGCGGTGAAGGTCTTGGTGATGCTGCCGACGCGGTGCCGCATGTCGGCGGTGACGGGGCGACCGGTGGCGACATCGGCGACCCCGGCGGCGCCGCGCCAGACCTGGTCGCCGTCACGCACCTCGGCGAACAGGCCCGGCATCCCGGCGCGGTGGACGTTTTCCATGGCGGCGTTCAGCTCCGCGGGATCCAGCGGGTTCCTCACGACATGCGTCCTTTCGTAGTCCCGGGGGTGAGCCGCACGCCGGCCGCCTGACCCGGGTAACGGGGCACGAGTGGCACGCCGGCCCGCCTGCTGCCGAGCCGTTCGGCACTCGCATGACCTCATTATGCACGCGGTGCGTGCAACACCAAGTGCATAGGTTAGACTGAACCCGACGAGAGGGGTGAGATGGCAGGCAGAAGGCGCTGGTCGACCGAGGAGATCCTGGATGCGGCGGCGGAGTTGCTGCGCACGGGCGACGCCGAATCGTTCAGCGTGCGCAAGCTCGCCGCGGCGCTCGGGACCGATTCCTCCAGCCTCTACCGGCATTTCCGCAGCAAGACCGAACTGCTGCGTGCGGTCGCCGACCGGATCCTCCTGGCTGCCATGGACGGCCACCGCCCCGAGGGCGACTGGAAGCAGCGCATCACGGCCCTTGCCCTGCGGGTGCGAGAGGCCTTCGGTCAGCAGCCCCAGCTCGCCGCGGTCTGGGGACGCTACGCGTCAAGCGGCACCGGTTCCCGGCTGGTCATGGAAGAGGTGCTGCAGGCTCTGCGTGCGTCGGGACTGCCCGACGCGGAGATCCCGGCGCGCTACCACCGGATCGCGGTCCTCATCGCCGCGTTGATCGCCTCCGAGGCCGGGGTCAGTACCGTCACGCCCGGAGAGCACGAACAGGGCATGGAGCTGTTTCGCGTCGCGGTACTCGGCGCCGACCCCGAACGCTTCCCGGCCCTGGCCCACTTCGCCCGCGACGTTCGCCCCCTCGGGGCGGACCGCCGCGCCGCGTTCGAAGAGATCCTCGCTGCCCAACTCGCCCACATCGAGGCCGCGATCCGCCCGAGCTAGCCGCCTGGCTCGGGAGTGTCGGCAGCCCCTGCGGGGGCACCACTGAGGCCGGCCGGAGGCGAAGCGGCGGCGGCAGTCGTCTCCGAGCGCGGGATCGGGCGGCACATCATCGAGCAGGGCATCGACACCTCCACGAGGGGGCCGGGCGATGTTCGGGGTACTGTCCGTCCTGCCGAGTTCATCCGCGAACTGCGAACTCATCGTCCAGGGAACCAACGAGGGCCTGGACGCTGCCGCCGCACCCGCGACGCCCACCTCGGGCCCACCACCGGCCGTGACCGGGGAACATATCCGCCACGCCCGCGACGTCCGCCTCGGGTCCACCGCCCGCCGTGACCGGGGAGCAAATCCGCCACGCCCGCGACGTGCTCACCCGGCCGGAGAGCACCGTCCCCTCGATCGCGAAACTGCCGGGCGCCCCTCCCCATGACCACTCCGCGAGATGATCACGGCGCCGGGGGAGCTGCACCCTGGAGGATGGAAATGCGTAGCACCACCGCCCCCAGTGCCTTCTAAGCTCTGGCCCTATGACGACAACGCATACCTACGACGTCACGGTCGAGTGGACGGGCAACCTCGGGTCAGGCACGGACAGTTATCGGTCCTTCAGCCGAGATCATGAGGTATTGGCGGACGGCAAGGCCGGGATCGCCGCCTCCTCGGATCCCGCGTTCCGCGGCGACCCGGCGCGCTGGAACCCCGAGGAGCTGCTCGTCGCCTCCGTCGCTCAGTGCCACATGCTCTGGTACCTCCACCTCTGCGCTGTCGGCGGGATAACGGTCACCGACTACGAGGACAACGCCCATGGAGTCATGACCATGGACGAGAGCGGCGAAGGAGGCCAGATCACCGAGGTTGTCCTGTGCCCCGAGGTGACAGTCGCCGACGCGTCGATGGTGGAGAAGGCTCGCTCACTGCATGGCGACGTACCTGAGCTGTGCTTCATCGCCCGCTCGGTGAACTTCCCCATCACTCATACACCCGTCATTCGTGTCCAGGAGAACTGAGCGGAGTTCCGACAGCCCCCGGCTCGCAGTGCCCGGCCAGGAAATGTCACGTGGTCGGCGAAACTTGGAGTCGGGACGGCGCAGACCGAGGAGGATCCGGCCGTGCTCGTCCTCAAGGCAGAGGTGGACGCCGACGATGAGGAGCTCGGTGCCTTCCGGCGCCTCGTCGCGCAGCAGACGGGCGCGGTCCGGCGGGCTGCCGGCCGCGGGGTGTTGGGCCGCATGTCGGCGGACCAGGTCACCGAGGCCAGGGCTCAGGCGTAGCCGATCGAGCATGTCAGGGGGGAACCACGCATCAGCGGGGAAAGCCGCTCTGGCGGGCGCGGTTCGCTCTGCATCTGCGACAGGGCGGGTGGCGCCGACCTGCCGAACCCGCCGCATTTTCGATGCTGTCCATGAATACACCGTAAGCATGCCCTCCAGTCGACCACTTGGAGATTGTTTCGGTCAGGTGGCTTGGGCTGGATCGTGCGAATTCACGGGAACAGATGAGCTCAAACCCGGGCAGGGATGCGGTGCATACGGTACCCGGATCAGGTCAAACCGCGAGATCGAGGGGGAGAGCTTCCGTCTCATGTACGGCCGTCCCGAGGGCCCTCTCGGCCAGGGCCTTCGACTTGGAAGGATGGATTTCCGCCATGGATCGAAAAGTCTCTCGCGGATCACCCTCGGCAACAACCATCACCACGACCGATTTCGACCCCAACGGGGTATCTCTCAAATTGCCGTCGTCCTACTGAGTTGATGCAGGCTAGGGATCCTGGGCAGGGCACCGACATTGCCCGCCTCCACGACCTGCTGCTCGAAGCTGAGATTCTGCAGGTAGTGGCGGCTGTGGTCGGGCAGTGGTTCGGTGATGCGGATGCGGATCACCTCAGGGCTTGAGCGAGTCCTTCGTACTGGGCACGGGAGCGCGTTTGACGCCGCTGCACGCCAAGAGTTCGGTCCCGGTGGCGTCGAAGTACAGGTTGAAGAACCAGAGCCGGTCTGCTGCGAGGATGGTCCCGGTACGCAGTTGCTCGCCGCGGTGCAGCGCGAGGATCTCAACGGTCTCGTCAAGGCCGATGGTCTTCGGCAGACCACGCTTCAACGACCGCCTCAGCCTCGTTGCGGCGATGCCGTGAACCATCCAGTGGGGCGCCGCCCTGTCCGAGACGTGTACCTCGCCGCCGCTGGCGATGGCGTCGCGTGCTGCCTTGCACGCGCTCGTCTGATCGGTGAGCATCGCGGCGATGTCGGGGTGACTGGGGCGCTCGTCCTCTGTGGCCATGCGCTGACTGTAGGGACGGAATTCGGGCGTTGCTACAGGATTTCGGCGTGGTCTGCGCCGGGCGACACGTAGAGGATGGAGCACTCGCGATGTTGCGCCGGGCACCCTGGAACGATCTTGTGGTGGCTGGTGTGATCACGGCGTCGGAGTCGTCCTGGATAGGCTCGTTCAGTGGGCGGGTGGGAACCAGGGTGCCGTCTACGATGAGGACGGTGTCCCTGCTGAACGCCGATATCCGACTCGTCGTGGTGATCGGCCGGCCCCTTCCCGGTAACCGCAACGACTGCAAGGCGTGGGAGGAGCCCGGCGCGAAGGCCGCCGTGAGCACGACCATGACGATCGCCGACGGTGGCTGTCCAGGCACAGGGCTTGTCATGCCTCACTGCCGCCTCACGGCGATGGCGTCCACCCCGGCATGCTCGGCATCGCACGCCCACGCAACCTCAACCTCGCCGGACAGGCGAGCGGACGGTTTGATCCCCGGCCTTGTCCACACCAGGCAGAGATGATTTACGGGGCAAGCCTTAGGCGCTGGTTGTCGGTCAGTACTGCTCCCTTTCCGGTCTTTGCCTCGACTGCTACCCAGTTTCCCGCAGTGCCCTGCGCTACGAAGTCGGCTCTGAAAAGGGGTGCCCGGGCGGGAGCGGTGGCCGGCACCGATCTGGGTTCGCCGCTGTAGCGTCGAGGTACGGCTCTTGGAATGCTGAGAGCGTGCGGAGCAGGCAGAGTGGTAGCCGCCTACCGCCAGGCGGGCACGGTACGTGCATGGCGAAGGCGCGCGCACAAGACTTGCTAGTCGTTGAGCACGCCACTCCCCGTGTCGATCGGGAGGTACGAGTTCCATGGCGGCACGATGTCGGACGTCAGGGAGTTGACTTGCCGAAATCTCCGAGTTCCGCAATCAGGCGCTCGCGTGCCGCTTCCAATTGGCCGGAGTAGTTGGAGTCGAAGATCTGAGGCAGTCCGGTCTCCAGTGTCCCACTGATCTTGAGAAGAGCGGACCAGACGGAGCGGTCGTCCACCAAATTCGAGAAATCCTCGCTATGCATGACGCGGTCCAGCCAGTCTGACAGGACAAGGGCCTGGTCGCCCGTCAACTCAATGTTCATTCGAAGCCTCCCCGTGAATCTCGCAACCGTGACCCGCCATCATAGGATGCCGTCCCGAAGCAGGTAGGTAAGCTGGTCCCCGTGAGATCGCCAGCCTCCAAGGTATTCCCCAACGTTAGGTCCGCTGGCGGGAAACGAGGCATGTAGCCCGGTCCCCGGTCGCGTCCACGTAATGGGCCGCCGACTGCCGTCTGAAGGTTCCCTCAATTTTCCGCGTTCCGAGGTTCTTCACCAGACACCCGGCGTCGGCGTCCCGGGTGGTACGCCGGGGGTGTACTCCGACACCAACTACCTGCTCCTCGGGAAACTCCTGGAGGAGATGACCGGCACCACGGCCGAGCGGTACATCACCCGGAACGCCATCGAACGTGCCGGCCTCCGGGACACCGGATCTTCCCGCTGGACCGTGCGTCGACGGGCCGCACTCGCAGACGACGCGCTCGCGGCGCCCTACCGCGTGGCGATGTAGGCCGTCACTCGTGAGCCGCCCTCACCGGATGGGGAAGATCGCGCAGGTGGTGGTGGCGTGTGCGTACACCTTCCCGTCGTCGACGCCGACCACCTGAGCCTCGGCGGTGCCGAGCGTGCGCCCGACGTGGACGGCGGTGCCGGTCGCCCGGAGCTTTCCGGTCCGCGCGGTCACCGGCCGGATGAGATGCACGTTGAGCTGTGCGGTCGTGTAGCCCGTACCGGCGGGCAGGCGGCTGAAGACCGCGGAGCCGAGCGCCGAGTCCAGCAGGGTGGTCAGGTAGCCGCCGTGCACGGTGCCCATCGGGTTGTACAGGTGCTCGCCGGTTCCGCCCTCGAAGACCGCCCGGCCGGGCTCCGCGCCGACGAGCGTGAAGCCGAGCGTGTGCGAGATGGGTGCCTGCGGCGTTCGGCCCTCGATGATCGAACGCAGGAAGTCCAGGCCGGAAGGAGCG
Organism: Streptomyces sp. NPDC043738; assembly: GCF_056436545.1. Taxonomy (NCBI): domain Bacteria; kingdom Bacillati; phylum Actinomycetota; class Actinomycetes; order Kitasatosporales; family Streptomycetaceae; genus Streptomyces; species Streptomyces sp. NPDC043738. The sequence goes on from NZ_JBWKCJ010000038.1 coordinate 37,126, forward strand.
GTGGTTTTGGTGTTTTCGCTGCTCATGGGAGTAACGCTAGATCGCCGCCACGACACGGCAAGTACGGATTCTGGACCGCTACCGTGGGCTGCATGAGTGGATACGGGCAGTTCTGCGCGGTCGCCCGCGCGCTGGAAGTCCTGGGTGAGCGGTGGACGCTGCTGGTCGTACGGGAGCTGCTGCTGGGCGAGCGGCATTTCAACGACATCCGCCGGGGCCTGCCGCGCATCTCACGGACCATGCTGTCGACGCGCCTGAAGACCCTGGAGAAGGCCGGGATCGTTTCCCGGGAGGACGGCGGCTACCGGCTCACCGAGGCAGGCGAGAATCTGGCGCCGGTGGTGCGGGAACTGGGCGGCTGGGCCACGCACTGGGACCGGCGCGGCCTGCGGCCCGAACACCTCGACCCCGACGTCCTCGTGTGGGACATCCGCCGCCGTACCGTGACCGAGCACCTGCCGGAGCGGCGGACCATCGTCGAACTGCGCTTCCGCGGAACGGAGGGCGGGCCGTACTTCCTGCACATCGCCCGGCCGCAGATCGACCTGTGCACTGACGACGGCGGCTTTGAGGTGGCCTTGCGAGTGGACGCCGACCTGGAGGCACTGACCCGCTACTGGCTCGGTGAGACCCCATGGGCCCCGCTCCTGCGCTCAGGAGCCGTCACTTTGACCGGACCGAGCACGCTGCGACGGGCCTTCCCCACCTGGTTCTCCGGCTACCTGCTCCGTGCCACGCCTGCCACAGGGCCACACCGCGGCCGTGTTCCCCTCGCGGGACAGCCGCCGAACACCGCGGTGGAGGACGGCTGATGAGCGGACCGGCTTCCGGTCGCCCGGACGAGCGGGACCGCCGCCGGCGCCCTCAGATGCCACGGTGATCTGCATCGCCTCGATCGCCGACGCCTCGTCCACGATGAGCCGCGGCTGGTCGGAGCCCCGTTCTGGTTCCAGTAGGCCCGGTGGTACTGGAACTTCCACAGGTCCTTCTTCGCCTTGGCCCAGTCGATGGTCGAGCTGAGGTCGTGGATGCCCCGTTCGATGCGCGCGTAGAACTCCCCGAGGGAGTGGTACGGCTCGATCTCGCCGAGAGCGGCCACCGGAGGGGCGGCCGGCAGCTCGATCTGCATGAACGTGTTCCTGACCTGGTCGGTGGAGAGTTTCCGCAGCCGCATGGTCAGCTCGGGCTCGCGCTTGAGCATCACGCCTGGGTAGGTGGGGATGACCTTCGGGTCGTAGAGCCGGAAACTCGTGTCCCCGACCGCGATCAGCAGGTTGCGCACCAGACTGAGGTGCAGCATCTCCTCGATCGCCACACCGATCATCGTGCGCTGCGCCGACGCGCCGGCCGCCCACTGCGAGTAGCCGCGTGCCTTGATCGAATAGGTCGCGTACAAGTACAGCGGAACCGTGGACAGTTCGACTTGGGCGGCGGCCTTCAGATGGTCGATCAGGTCCTGCAGGTCGGTGATCTCCTGAACCGATTCCTTCGTGGTCACGGTGAATCAATCCTCCGATGCCGATGCCGATGCCGATGCCGATGCCGATGCCGACACCGGTGCCGCTGGGGAAGTTGGGGGAGGCGAAGAAGAGACGTGCAGTCGCGCGTACGCCCCCGGGCTCAGCTCCCGGGTGACGACCGTGAAGTGCCGTCGGGTCACGGCGAGATGGACGGTCCGCTGTGCGGGCGGATCCGGTTCCTCGCCCCGGTGCACCGCGGCCAGGTACGCGTGGACGGGCGCGCAGACCCGCAGCAGCCGCAGGGGCGGCGCCGGGGCCGTGCCGTCCTCGGTGCCGGGCGCGTCCAGGACCTCGGTGAAGGCCCGCTCGAAGCGGATCAGGTCGATCAGCAGGTCGATCCACGCCTCGCGCTCCGCGCCGGGTCCGGAGTCCGGCCGCGTACGGGCCGGGTGGCCGGCGAAACCGGCACTGAGCCCGGCCAGTGTGGGGGAGCGGGAGGGGTGCGCGTCCAGGTGCTCCTGCGCGAAACCGTCGAAGATCTCCTGCTCGAGCAGCTGCACCGATCCGGGGTGAAGGGTGCGCATGCACTCCAGCAGCCGCAGCCGATAGCCCTGTTGGTGGACGAGCAGCCGCTCGCGGGCCGACTGCCGGCTGGACGCGGTGATCTCGTGTGGCCGGGGTCCTCGTCCGTCGGGTGCAGGATCACCGCCTGCATCCAGCGCTGCACGGATGCCAGCGAGGTGGCGTCAGCCACGGGAGCCCCCGCCGGGGCGGCTGCCGCCCGCTCCCGTGCCCTGTCGAGCTCGGCCAGCAGCTCCGGGAACGGCGGCAGCTTGTCGTCGCGTTCCAGCAGCGTGGACACTCCGCCTCCTGCGCCATCCGCCCGAGGAACTCCCACTCGGCGAGCGTGGAGGCGCGGAACTCCACGTAGCTGCTGGGGTTCTCCAGGACCAGTCGGCGCTCCAGCACGTCCTGGACGATGCGCACGCGGCGCACGACGTGGTCCAAGGTCTCCTCGGTGAACGGCAGCGGAGGCAGGTCGTGGGTGTGCACGCCCAGTACGCCCGTCCAGCACACGTGGTCCGAGACCCACGGGGCCCGTACCTCGTCGGCCAGCCCTTTCAGCCGGCGCAGGTAGCCGAAGTCCAGGGGGGCCGTGCTCCCGATGGACAGCGAGCCCCCGTGCAGGACGACCGGGTACCGTTCGGCGATCTCCGCCAGTGCGTGCCGTCTGGCGCCGCGGGTGTCCAGGAAGTTCGCGGAGATGATCTCGAAGAAGCCGACGTACTGCAGCGCTGGTTGCCGAAGGTTCCAGCGGTGCTGGTCACGGTCGTGCCGGCGATCGGCGCGGCGGCCGTCTTCGACCTCAATGCAAGCCAACCAGCACAGTCATCACGAGTAGACCTCTAGCCCGCGTTCCGGGGGCCCAGGGGCAGCCGCAGCTGGAGCCAGCAAGAGAGCCGGACGTCCGGGTTGGTGAGGTCGAGCCCGAAGAGGTCTTGGGTGCGGCGGAGGCGGTATTTGAGGGTGTTGGGGTGGACGGTGAGCCGCTGGGCGGCCTCGGCGATGTTGCCGGTCGCGTCCAGCCAGGCCAATACGGACGCGGCGTAATCGGTGTGGCGGGTGCGGTCGTGTTCGCGCATCGCCTCTATGCCGGGGTGCCGAAGGCGGGGGCGGCGGGCCAGTTCGTCGGCGCAGTGGAGCAGCAGCACCTGGGCGTGCACATCGGTGAGGGCGGCGACGGCCGGAGTGTCCGGGGAGGCGGTGGTCACCCGGAGGATGTCGTCCACCTCGGCACGTAGCCCGGGCAGTTCGGCCAGGTCGTCGGAGGGGCGGCTGACGGCGGCCCGTAGTGGGGTCTCCAGGATGCGGCCCAGGGCGGCCACGGCTTGCTCGGCGAGACGGCGGGCCTCGGCCGGGCCGGCCTGCGGCAGCAGAACGTAGACGGTGCGGCCGACGGTGGCCACCGCCGCCTCGTTGTGCACTGCTGCCCAGTGCCGGGCCGCTGACGCGCCCAGCCGGACGACGGCGGGGCCTGTGCGGTCGGTGCCGTACACGGTCGGGGCGAAGCCGAGGAGTGTCGGCTGCGGCCGTTCCGGCAGGCCCAATTGGAAGCGGATCTCCTCGGCGGGCCCGTCGCCGCGCAGCGCGGCCCGCAGGGTGTCCTCGCGAGCCCGCAGTTCGAGCTCGGCCGAGCTGCGGCGGCGCAGCATGTGCAGTGCCGCGAGCCGGGTGCCGTCCAGCAGCGCCCGGCTGCCCGCCGCGTCCAGCCGGGATTCCCCCTCGATGGCCCACATCGTGCCCAGCGGCAGATCCCCGGCCCGGATGGCGGCCGCGGCGCGCGGCAGCTCGTCGGGCGCGAGGACCGGCAGCCGCACGATGCCCTGCGCGCCGAGCACCTCGCGGTACTGGCGCAGCTGCTCGGGATCCTCGGGGACCCGCCGTTCCAGGATGCCGCGGCGGCGCAGCTCGTCGATCCGCTGGCCCGGAATCGACGAATAGGCCAGCACCCGGTGATCAAGATCCTCGATCGCCACCGAACCGCCGATGACCGCCGCGACGGCGTTGGCCAGGGCGAACAGCTCCTCGCTGGTGCCGCCGAGCCCGGACCCGGCCGGAGGCGGCAGTGCACCCGGCGGGTTTGGCGAATCCGTCGTCTCCATGTGCGGACCCTAGGCGATTTCGCCAACGACGGGGAGTGATCTGCACCTCACCATGGTGCGAACCGATCGATCCCGTACGCCCCCTCCTACCTACCTCGTACATCCCGTACGCCCCTTGCAGCCGGCCTGCGTGAAGCCCGGCCCTGCAGGAAGTCAGCCCTGAGGAGAAGTGCCATGGTCCCCGGGACCACCACCGAGACCGCCACCACTGCGAAACCCGCCCACCCCTCGTCCCCCCGCCCGCACGGGCTCTTCCCGCCCGGCACCGCCCTCGCGCCCGACGGAGCGCTGCGCATCGGCGGCTGCCACGTGGCCGAGCTGGCGGAGCGCTACGGCACCCCCGCCCTGCTCGTCGACGAGGGCGCGCTTCGGGACCGGGCCCGCCGCTACGCCGACGGGCTCGCCGCCCGCCGTACGAACTCGGCGGTCGCCTTCGCCTCCAAGGCTTTCCCCTGCACCGCGGTCTACCGGCTGCTCGCCGAGGAGGGGCTCGGCATCGACGTCGCCAGTGGTGGCGAGCTGGCCCTCGCCCTCGCCGCCGGCACCGACCCGGCCAGGCTGATCGTGCACGGGAACGCCAAGACCGACGGCTATCTGCGCGCGGCCGTCGAGGCGGGCGCCGGGCTCGTCGTCATCGACAATTTCGATGACATCGAGCGTCTGGAGCGCATTCTGGGCGCCGCCGGGGGCCGTGAGCAGGCCGTCCTCGTCAGGGTCACCCCCGATGTCCGGCCCGACACCCACGAGGCGGTCTCCACCGGCCAGCGCGGCTCGAAGTTCGGCTTGCTGGTGCCGCAGGCGCGCGAGGCCATCGCCCGGCTGCGCGGCAGCACCAGGTTGCGGCTCGACGGGCTGCATGTGCACATCGGCTCGCAGATCCTCGACACCGAACCGTTCGTCCGGGCCGTGGAGGCGGTGGCGGAACTCGGGGAGTTCCCGGTGTACGACCTCGGCGGCGGGCTCGGCGCCCGCTATACGTACGACGACCGGCCACCGAGTGTGGAGGAGTACCTCGACGCGCTGGCATCGGCGGCCGATGACCTGCTGCCCTCCGGAGCCCGCGTGATCATCGAGCCCGGCCGGTCCATGGTCGCCGAGGCGGGCGTCTCCCTCTACCGCGTGGTGACGGTCAAGCGCACCGGCGGCGAGACCTTCGTCGCCGTGGATGGCGGAATGGGCGACAACCTCGAAGTCTCCCTGTACGGGCAGCGGTTCGAGGCGACGGTCGCCACCAGGCCGGCCGGCCCCGACGACGAGATGTGCCGGCTCGTCGGCCGGCACTGCGAATCCGGCGATGTGCTCAGCGCGGGCGTCCCCCTGAACGACCCGCGTCCGGGCGATCTGATCGCCGTCCCCGTCACCGGCGCCTACACCTACTCCCTGGCCAACAACTACAACGCGGCCCGCCGCCCACCCGTCGTCTTCTGTCGCGACGGACGTTCCCGCCCGGTCGTCCGCCGCGAGACCTATGCCGACCTGATGCGCCGCGACCTCCCCTGAAAACGCCCGCTACCCCTCCCCTGGAATGAGGTCGCCTTGAGACTTGCAACGCGAACGCCCCACCCCACGAGGACACCACTCCGTCAGCAGCTCCTGCGCCGCAAGCCGGTGGCGGCCTTCCTCGCGGACGCCGAAACACCGGCCGACGGCGGCGGGCTGCGCCGCACCGTGGGCACGTTCCAGCTCACCATGATCGGCATCGGTGCGACCATCGGCACCGGCATCTTCTTCGCCCTGAACGCCGCGGTCCCGGAGGCCGGCCCGGCCGTCACGATCTCCTTCGTCATCGGCGCCGTCGCAGCCGCGCTCACCGCCGTCTGTTACGCCGAACTCGCCTCCGCCGTACCGGTCTCCGGTTCCTCGTACTCCTACGCATACGCCACGCTCGGTGAGTTCGCGGCCTATGCGGTCGGCTGGTGCCTGCTGCTGGAATACGCGGTCTCCGGCGCGGCCATCGCGGTGAGCTGGGGCCAGTACCTCAACGACCTGACGCAGCGCCTCTTGGGCTTCCAGATGCCGGCGGCCATCTCCGCACCGCCCGGCGCCGGTGGCTACCTCAATCTGCCGGGCGCCGTCCTGGTGGTGCTCTGCTGCGTCCTGCTGGTGCGCGGAGCCAAGGAATCGGCGCTGGTCAACACCGTGATGGTGCTGCTCAAGCTGGCGGTGCTGGGGCTGTTCGTCGCGCTGGGCCTCACCGGCTTCCACAGTGCGAATCTGCACCCCTTCGCGCCCATGGGGATGGCCGGCATCGGCGCCGCCGCCTCCACCGTCTTCTTCTCCTTCATCGGCCTCGACGCGGTTTCCACCGCCGGCGAGGAGGTCCGTAACCCGCGCCGGACGCTGCCGCGGGCCATCATCTGCGCGCTGCTGGTGGTCACCACCGTCTACGTTCTGGTGGCCCTCGTCGGCGTCGGCGCCCAGCCGTGGACCGCGTTCGCAGGCCAGGAGGCGGGCCTGTCGACCATCCTGGCGAAGGTCACAGGGGCGGGCTGGCCGGGCGTGGTGCTCTCGGCGGGCGCGGTGCTCTCCATCATCAGCGTCACGCTGGTGGTGCTCTACGGGCAGACGCGCATCCTGTACTCCATGAGCCGGGACGGCATGCTCCCCGCCGCCTTCCACCGCATCGACCGCCGCACCGGCACCCCGGTGCTCGGCACCATCATCGTCGGCGGGTTCGTCGCTCTGCTGGCGGCGGTGTTTCCCCTGGACCTGCTGACCGACCTGACCAGCCTTGGCACCCTGGCCGCGTTCACCGTCGTCTCGGTCGGCGTGATCATCCTGCGCCGTCGGGCGCCCGGTCTCGACCGCGGCTTCAAGGTGCCCGGCTACCCGGTGGTCCCGCTGCTGTCGGTGGCGTTCTGCGGCTATCTGCTCTACGGGCTGCCGGTGTCGACGTACATCATGTTCGCCTGCTGGCTCGCCGCGGCCCTCGCCGTGTATCTCCTCTACAGCCGTCACCACTCACGGTTGCACGATGAACTCCCGGACGCAGAGGACGAGTTGAAGGAGACGGCGCCTGGCGTACGTTCGTAGGCGTGCGGGGGGCGGGGAGACGGCGCGCCCCGGGCCGGGGCGCGCTACCCGACGTCCCCCACCTTCCGCCGAACTCAGGGGTTTGGTGGTGCCGTGGAATCGCTGCAGGGTCCGCGGCCGCCTGTGTGGATACTGATCACCAAGGCATTGACTTTGATCCCGCTGACATGTCCCGCAATGCCTGCTACAAGCTGCTGACCTCGACGGTGGTGCCGCGGCCGAGCGCCTGGGTGTCCACAGTTTGACCAGGCGCTTCAGCTTGGTCCGGGTGCTCGGGCAGTTCCGGCGGGGATGCGGGGAGCCGATCGGCGAGACCGATGACCGTCTTGCGGGTGATCGCGAGGTGCTCAAGGTGTGTCTCGGTCTCCCGCAGCCGGATCTGCAGGTCATCTCTCTGCGCGCGAAGGTCGTCGGCCAGAGCCCGGGTGGCGTCCTCCTGCAGGTCCAGTGCCTGAGGGAGGGGGCGGATGTTCACACGCTCACCGCCTCTTCGCGCCAGGTGGAGGTGTTCGCGCCGGTGAGGCGGCGGATCATGACGTGGGAGTGGGACATTGACGACCTGGTTCTTGAAACCTGGTCGACGAGGGCTTTGCGGACGCTGCCGCCGGTGTGCTCGGCGACCTGGTCCAGAAGGACGATGCCCGCGGTGTTGTCGTGGATGTTCGCGGCGAGGAAGACGACCGCGATGACCAGGACGAGGACGTCTACGGCCGAGCCGCGCTTGCGGCCCGGCACCCGCTTGGCCGGATCGTGGCCGGTCGTGGCCGCGGAGACCCCGGCAGCCGAGTGGACGCTTTGGGTGTCCAGCACCACCAGGGTCGGGCCCTGTAACCGGCAGGCGCGTTCACGGACCTGGCAGCGCAGGAGTTCTGGATGACCTGGTGGGTTCCGTCGTCCCGCAGGCGGCGAAATAGTCGTACGTCGCACTCTTCTGCGGCAGGTCGTGCGGGAGGTGGGTCCACTGGCAGCCGGTCCGCACCTGGTAGCGGACCGCGTTCACGATCTCCCGCATGTCATAGGTGCCCTGACGACCGCTGAACCGAGCGGTGCCGGTCCTTCCACGCGGTGATCACAGGAAGTCCTGGAAGATCCGGATGACGACGTCGGCTTCCTCCGGGACGAGCTGCCTCTTGTTCTCGCAACGCCGGGCGGTAACCGCCCCTCGGAGTAGCTCCACATAGGTGGGCCAGAGTCGAGAGCGGACAGCAGATGTTCACCAGTCGCTGGACTGTGCGCCGGCCGGGTTCGAAGCCGCGGCTCCGGTACGCCTGTTTCGGTGGTCGCGGCTGCCGGGCCTTCTATGTAGAAACGGGCCGCAGCGGACCTTGGGCGGTTATGGCGCTGGCCAGCGCCATGAAGTTGCCAAGTTTGGACGGCGTCCGGGAGCAGGCCAACCGCCTCATCGAGCAGTCGATGAAGGAGTGGGACCGCGTCAGCCAGGGCGTGGCGCCTGCGGGGTGAGCCGGGGACTTGGACCGGAAACAGACCGGAAGAGCTGGTCAGAACCGGGATGGCCGCGGGAGAAACTGGGAGTTATGACGTAAACCGGGCTCTGCTCTGAGCGGGCCGAGCGAAAGGCGCCTGACGGGCAGAAGCCCAGGTCAGGCGCCTTTTCTCGTGGGCCTAGAAGAAGCCCAGCTTCTTCGGCGAGTAGCTCACCAGCAGGTTCTTCGTCTGCTGATAGTGGTCCAGCATCATCCTGTGGGTCTCGCGCCCGATGCCGGACTGCTTGTAGCCGCCGAAGGCCGCGTGTGCGGGGTAGGCGTGGTAGCAGTTGGTCCATACCCGGCCGGCCTGGATGGCGCGGCCGGCGCGGTAGGCGGTGGAGCCGTCCCGGGTCCAGACGCCCGCGCCCAGGCCGTACAGGGTGTCGTTGGCGATGTCGATCGCGTCGTCGAAGTCGTTGAACGGCGCCACCGCGACCACGGGGCCGAAGATCTCCTCCTGGAAGACCCGCATGCTGTTGTTGCCCTCGAGGATCGTCGGCTGCACGTAGTAGCCGCCCTCCAGCTCGCCGCCCAGCTCGGCCCGGGAGCCACCGGTCAGGATGCGGGCGCCTTCCTTCTGGCCGATGTCCAGGTAGGAGAGGATCTTCTCCAGCTGGTCGTTGGAGGCCTGTGCGCCGATCATGGTGTCGGTGTCCAGCGGATGTCCCTGGACGATCTTCTCCGTACGGGCCACGCCGGCCGCCAGGAAGGTGTCATAGTGCCCGCGCTGGATCAGTGCCCGCGACGGGCAGGTGCACACCTCGCCCTGGTTGAGGGCGAACATGGTGAAGCCCTCCAGGGCCTTGTCCTGGAAGTCGTCCGCCGCCGCCGAGACGTCGTCGAAGAAGATGTTGGGGCTCTTGCCGCCGAGTTCGAGCGTCACCGGGCGGAGGTTCTCCGAGGCGTACTGCATGATCAGGCGGCCGGTCGTGGTCTCCCCGGTGAAGGCGACCTTGGCGACCCGCGGGCTGGAGGCGAGCGGTTTGCCGGCCTCGACGCCGAAGCCGTTGACGATGTTCACCACGCCCGGCGGCAGCAGATCCGAGATCAGGCTCATCCAGAAGTGCACCGAGGCGGGGGTCTGCTCGGCCGGCTTCAGGACCACCGCGTTGCCGGCGGCCAGTGCCGGGGCGAGCTTCCAGGTGGCCATCAGGATGGGGAAGTTCCAGGGGATGATCTGGGCGACCACCCCCAGCGGTTCGTGGAAGTGGTAGGCGACGGTGTCCTGGTCGATCTCCGACAGGGAGCCCTCCTGGGCGCGCAGGGCGCCCGCGAAGTAGCGGAAGTGGTCGACGGCGAGGGGGATGTCGGCCGCCAGGGTCTCCCGCACGGGCTTGCCGTTCTCCCAGCTCTCGGCGACCGCCAGGGCCTCTTGATGCTGCTCCATCCGGTCGGCGATCTTGTTCAGGACGGCGGCGCGGTCGGCGGCGGAGGTGCGGGCCCAGCCGGGCGCGGCGGCGTGCGCGGCGTCCAGCGCGCGCTCGACGTCCTCGGCGGTGCCGCGGGCCACCTCGGTGAACGGCTGCCCGTTGACCGGTGTCGGATTCTCGAAGTACCGGCCCAGCGCGGGCGCCACGAACTCCCCGCCGATCCAGTGGTCGTAGCGCGGCAGATAGCTCATGACGGCATCGGCGGAACCCGGGCTGGCGTAACGGGCCATGGGGCGGCCTCCCAAATCGCTCTCGGCACCAAGCCCGCCGCTCCCGTGCGCCGGGCGTTGTGCGCAGGCTAGAGCGGACGAGGTTGCGCGGACGTTGCGACGCGCACGGCGGGTGGCGCCGCGCTCCCGCCGCCGGTCAGGCCGTACGCGGCGCGCAGCCGGTCGGCGGTGGCCCGAGGGGCGGCCTGGGCCGGGGAGCGCTCGGGGAGGGCGCCCACGAGGGCCTCGAAGATCTCCAGGTCGTCCTCACCCCAGGGGGTACGCGACCACTCGCGCAGCAGTTCGGGATCGCCCGCGGCGAGCAGTGCGCACCGCATCCGGTCCGCCAGCGCGTCGCGCAGCCGTCGTACGCCGGGCGCCTCCGACAGCGGCAGCAGCGGACCGGGATAGGCGCCCAGCGCGGAGCGCGGGTCGCCAACCGCCAACTGCTCCTCGACCGTACCGAGATCGGTTTCGACGGGCCGGCTCAGGCGGTACGGGCGGGAGTGCAGCAGCGCACCGACGAGCTGCCGCAGCCGGGACAGCTCGGCCCGCAGCGTCACCGGGCGCATCTCGCGCTCCCCGTACAGCAGCAGGGTGAGCTGATCTCCGGTCAGGCCCTCCGGGTGCCGGGCCAGCAGGAGCAGGATCTCGCTGTGCCGGCGCCCGAGCCGCAGCCGCTCACCGTCCACGACCAGCAGCGCCTCGTCCCGGCCCAGCGCGGTCAGGAAGACACCGCACTCCGGCGCGCCGGAGGCGAGATGGGCTTCCGCGGCGCGTGCCGTGGCCTGCACCAGGGCCAGGCTGTGCGGGCTCGCCAGATGGTCGCCGCCGGTGATGTCGACCGCGCCCAGCAGCCGTCCGGTCCGCGGGTCGTGCAGTGGGGCCGCGGCGCAGGTCCAGCGCTGCACCCGCCGGTTGTAGTGCTCGGCCGCGAAGATCTGTACGGCGTGATCGGCGGCGAGCGCGGTGCCCGGGGCGTTGGTGCCGGCGTGCCGCTCGTCCCAGCGGGCGCCGACGACGAAGTTCATCCGCTCGGCGCTGCGCCGCACCCCGCGGTGCCCCTCCACCCACAGCAGCCGCCCCTGCGGATCGCAGACGGCCAGCAGATGCGCCCCGTCCTGCGCGAAGCTGCCCAGCAGCTCCCGGAAGACGGGCATCGCCCGGGCCAGCGGATGCCCTTCGCGGTAGGCCCGCAGTGCGCTCTCGTCCAGCTCGATGGGCGCGGGCCCGTCGTACGCGGCCCGGGCGTCGGCCGAACGACGCCAGGAGTCGGCGACCACCTGGCGGACCGGCGGTGCGACGGTCGGGTCGGCCAGGAACGCCGCATGTGCCCGGCGCACCGTACGGGTCCGTTCCACCGGATCGGCACCGGCCTCCATCGCCAGCCAAGGGTTGACCACGTGTCACCTCTCCAGAAGCGGCTCCTGCCCCCGTTGGGCGCGTCGGCAGAGTCCCGCCCGGCCCGCCTTGCGGGCGGACGAGGGGACCTTGCGGACACGCCCTACGGCCGATGGTGCTCGTACCGGCCCGGGCCGTAAACCCCGCGTGGTGCGCGCCGCCTCAGCCACGGGCGCCGCCGCGGACGCCCGCGCGCAGTCGCAGCCCGTCCGCGACGACCAGATCCGAGGTGACCAGCGCCTGTTCGGCGCGCACGTCCGTCATGAAGACGAAGGGCGGCACGACCGGCGGCACCGGGAGGGTGTCCGGGGTGAAGGTGAGACAGATCAGGCCCTCCAGGCAGCCGCTGAACTTGGTGAGGTAGAGAGTGACCTCGCCCTTGAGGCTCAACGAGTCGGCGCTCAGGCCGAGTTCGTATCCGCCGTCGCGGGTGGTGAGCCGGTAGTCGGTGAGCGAGGCCGCCTTCATGCGCAGCACGATCGCCTTGATCGGGCCGTTCGCCGTCGGTACCTCCTCGACCCCGGCCAGGGTGAATCCCTGTGGTGCGAACATCGTGGTGGTCACGGTCGGCGGATGCGGCGGCGCCGGGATGCCGGCGGCCGCGCGGGCGGGCCGCGCCGGGCCGCCGACGGTCAGCAGCAGGGCGAGGGGCAGTCCTACGGCGAGCGCCCTGCCGCCGGTGCCGCCGCGCAGCGCCGCCGGATCCCCGCAGTCGGACGGCGCAGGCTCCGGCGGCGGGGCCTGCCCGGGCGTCCGCTCCGGCGCCGGGGCCGCTCCGGGCGTCCACCCGAACCCCATCGCGCTGCCCGCGATGCCCAGCCCCATGCCGACCAGGAACCCGCCGAGATTGGTCGCCGCGAAGGAGAGCACCGACAGGATCAGCGCATGGATGCTGACGTAGTGGTGGGCGGCCGGCGCGTACCACAGGAACAGCCCCGCCACGATCAGCGCCAGTCCGATGCCCAGCGCTGCCAGCCCGCCGAGCCCCAGGCTGACCAGCACGGTCAGCGGAGACAGCGGCACCAGCAGCAGCTCCGCCCCGCCGCACACCAGCAGCAGTCCGGCCCAGAACGGCCGGGTCCGCCGCCAGCGCCGCAGCGCGGCCCGCCGCTCGGGCCAGGGCAGCGTCCGCTCCAGCCAGGCGCCGCACCGGGCGCGCCGTGCGGTCAGAAGCACTTCGCGCCGTCCAGGCTCACGCTCACCCGCATTCCTTTGAGGCGGAAGTTTCCGCCGGTGGCCGACCAGGCGTGCGACTTCACACCGGCGACCTCGATGTCCCCGGCCTGCAGCCCGAACGCGCCCTTTCGCCCGTGCACGCCCGGCACGGAGTCCAGGGAGGCGGCGTCCCGGCCGATCTGGGCGGTGCCGAAGCGGGCGTCGCCGACCAGGTCCTCACCGTCTATGACCAGGCTGTCGGCGCTCACCGGACCGGCCTTGCCGCCCGCGGTCAGCTTGAACACCACCGTGCCCACCGGCGTCTTCACCTGCGCCGACTGGCAGATGTCGGCCAGCGACGCCTTGCCGATGCCGAGCAGCGCCACTGGATGGCCGCCGCCGTCGGCGTCGCGGTCGGTGTGCACGTACGAGGCGAGACCGTGGCTGGTCAGCTTCCCCGACGACACCTGGAAGTGGGTGCCGGAGACGGCGAACGACGAGGCCAGCACGCCCTGGGCCATCGCCGTGGCCAGCGCGCCCACGGCGAGCACGGCGGGCAGCGCCACCACCGCGGTCTTCTTCCAGGAGGTTCGCCCCTCGGGCGAGGTGTCCGTCCTTGAGCTCACTGCGTCCTCCCCGGGGCAGTGGTCGAATGCACGAGGGAAAGTGCTTCCAGGCGCCCTGCGGAGCAGCCAGGTCCGCGGTTCATGACGCTCTGTCATACTGCGCAAAACTCTTGGCAGTTGGAGACTAGGGCGGATTTTGAATAAGAGTCAACAGCGGGGAGGGGGCGGCTCGCCGGCCGCCCGCGGGACCGGGCGCTCACAGGCGCGCCGCGCCGAACTGATAGCCACCGGAAGGAAGTTGTTCGCCGACACCTCCTACGACGCGCTGTCCATGGACGACATCGCACGTCAGGCCGGGGTCGCCAAGGGATTGATCTACTACTACTTCACCAACAAGCGCGGCTACTACCTCGCGATCATCGAAGACGCGGTCGCCGAACTGGTCGAGCGGGCCGGCAGCACCCATGACCTTCCGCCCGTCGAACGCGTCGAGCGCACCGTTGAAGGCTATCTGCGCTACGCCCAGCACCACCAGGCCGCCTATCGCGCCATCGTCACGGGCGGTGTCGGTTTCGACGCCGAGGTGCTGGCGATCCGCGACACCGTACGCGCCCGGCTGCTCGGCACCATCGCCCGCGGCGCCTGGGGCCGCGAGGACATTCCGCCGCTCGCCCGCACCGCGCTGACCGGCTGGCTCTCCAGCGTCGAGGGCGTCACCCTCGACTGGATCGCCGAGCAGCAGTTGCCCCGCGAGACGGTGGTCTCGCTGCTGGTGCGCGGCCTGGGCGACACCCTCCGGCTGATCGAGGAGTACGAACCGGGCTGCCCGGCCCCACCCAGGTCACCCGCCTGACCTCCGTCCGGCGCGCCGCCGCACGACGAACGGGCGGGGAGGCCGCTGCCTCCCCGCCCGCCGGCCCGGCTGCCGTCGGCGCTACTTGATCGCCTTGATCAACTCGCCGTCTGCGGTGTCGCCGCTGAGTTCCCAGAAGAACGTGCCGCCCATGCCCTGGGCGTTCTTGAAGGCCATCTTCGTGCCGATGGTCTCCGGGGTGTCATAGCTCCACCACTGGTCACCGCACTTGGCGTAGGCGGTGCCGCCCACCTTCCCGGTGGCCGGGCAGCGGCTCTTGAGCACCTTGTAGTCGTCGATGCCGGCCTCGTACTTGCCCGGCGCCGCGCCGGTCGCCGTGCCGCCCGGCGCGTCCTGGGTGACGCCCGTCCAGCCCCGGCCGTAGAACCCGACACCCAGCAGCAGCTTGTTCGCCGGAATGCCGAGGCCCTTGAGCTTGGCGGTGGTGTCGGTGGTGTTGAAGCCGGCCTTGGGGATGCCGTTGTACGACGAGAGCGGGGAGTGCGGGGCCGTCGGTCCCTTCGCGTCCCAGGCGCCGAAGTAGTCGTACGTCATCGGGTTGTACCAGTCGACGTACTGGGCCGCGCCCGCGTAGTCGGCGGCGTCGATCTTGCCGCCGTTCGAGGCGTCCGCGGTGATCGCCGCGGTCACCAGGTTGTTCTGGCCGAACTTCGACCGCAGCGCCCTCATGACCTTGGTGAAGGCGTCCTTGCCGCTGGTGTCGCAGCTCAGGCCGCAGGCGTTGGGGTACTCCCAGTCGACGTCGATGCCGTCGAAGACATCCGCCCAGCGCTTGTCCTCGACCAGGTCGTAGCAGGACTGCGCGAAGCCGTCCGGGTTCTTGGCGGCCTCGGTGAAGCCGCCCGACCAGGTCCAGCCGCCGAACGACCAGATCACCTTGAGGTTCGGGTGCAGCTTCTTGAGCTTCCTGAGCTGGTTGAAGTTGCCGCGCAGCGCGCCGTCGTCCCAGGTGTCCGCCTTGCCGTCGACGCTCTGGCCGGCGGTGTAGGCCTTGTCGTAGTCGGCGTAGGAGTCGCCGATGGTGCACTTGCCGCCCTGGACGTTGCCGAAGGCGTAGTTGATGTGCGTCAGCTTGGCCGCCGAGCCCGACGTCTCGATGTTCTTGACGTGGTAATTCCGGTCGTAGACACCCCAGTTGGTGAAGTATCCGACGACCTTGTCGCCCGCGGCGGCCGGTGTCGCCGTCGTGCCGGCCGGGTGGGCCGCGGACCGGCCCTGTGCGGCGGGGGTGCCGGTGGGGTGGGCCGAGGCCGGTCCGGCGAGCAGGGTGCCGGCCAGCGCCGCCGTACACAGCGCGGTGGCGGCGGCGATCACCGCGCGCGGTGATCGCATCCGGTGCGGTCTGAGCATGTCGTCTCCTCGGAGGGGGGCGAGGGGTGGAGCCTGACCTGCGTTCCGAATTGGCATGAACGCGTTGAACGTTGGAGGAAAAGTTAGAAGGACTAGACCACTGAGTCAATGGTTCGGACCAATCTCGTGACCAGCGGGTAAAGACTTCTCCGGCCCGCGGTGGCCGGCGGTCTGCCGGGTCCGCGCAGCCGGTGATGATCAACCCGTGACGCCGGGCCTCCGATCGGGCATACTCCTAGCGCCACAGCCGCAGGTCATCGCCTTCCGAGACCCGGAACGCGATCATCGGCCTGGCACTACGGAAACCGGCGCCGCCGCCCATCCCCGCGCGCGTCGCCGCAGCGCCCGACAGGGAGGAGAGCGCCGCCATGACCGAGTACGGCCCCCGGCCGGTGGACCGCAGGCTGCCCACGGAGGAAGCCCGCGATCTGTTGACCCTCGTCCGCGAGCTCGCCGAGCGCGAGGTCAGGCCCGCGGCCGCCGAGGAGGAGGACGCCGGCCGCTTCCCCCGCGAGCTCTTCCGCCTGCTGTCGGAGTCCGGCCTGCTCTCCCTGCCCTACGACGAGGAGTTCGGTGGCGGCGGCCAGCCCTACGAGGTCTACCTCCAGGTCCTGGAGGAGCTCGCGGCCGCGCGGCTGACCGTCGGCCTCGGCGTCAGCGTGCACACCCTCGCCTGCCACGCCCTGGCCGGTTTCGGCACCAAGGAGCAGCGCGCCGAACACCTCCCCGACATGCTCGGCGGCGGGCTGCTGGGCGCCTACTGCCTCTCCGAGCCCTCCTCGGGCTCCGACGCCGCCTCCCTGACCACGCGCGCCACGCGCGAGGGTGGGGGCACCTCCCGCTCGAGCGGAGCCGAGAGTGGGGGAACGTGGACCCTGAACGGCACCAAGGCCTGGACCACCCACGGCGGCGTGGCCGACTTCTACACGGTCCTGGCCCGCACCGGCGGCGACGGGGCCCGCGGCATCACCGCCTTCCTGGTCCCCGGCGACGCCGAGGGCCTCAGCGCCGCGGCACCCGAGCGCAAGATGGGCATGAAGGGCTCCCCGACGGCCCAGCTGCACTTCGACGGCGTGAGCATCCCCGACTCCCGCCGGCTCGGCGAGGAGGGCCAGGGCTTCGCCATCGCCCTGTCCGCCCTCGACTCGGGGCGCCTGGGCATCGCCGCCTGCGCCATCGGCGTCGCCCAGGCCGCGCTCGACGAAGCGCTCGCCTACACCGCCGGGCGGCAACAGTTCGGCCGTCCGATCGCCGACTTCCAGGGCCTGCGCTTCATGCTCGCCGACATGGCCACCCAGGTCGAGGCCGGCCGCGCCCTCTACCTCACGGCCGCCCGGCTGCGCGACGCCGGACTGCCGTTCTCCAAGGAGGCGGCGATGGCCAAGCTCTTCTGCACGGACACCGCGATGCGGGTGACCACCGACGCCGTCCAGCTCCTCGGCGGCTACGGCTACACCCTGGACTTCCCGGCCGAGCGCTATATGCGCGAGGCCAAGGTCCTCCAGATCGTCGAGGGCACCAACCAGATCCAGCGCATGGTCATCGCCCGCCATCTGGCGGGACCCGAGACCCGCTGAGGCCGGGCCGGGGCGGGGGAGGGCGACCTTCCCCGCCCCGGCCCCGGCCCGCGCGCGGACGGCCGGATGCGGCCGTCGGGCGCGGTACCTCCTCCCGGGGGCTGGCCGTCCGTTCTCACCTGACGTACCGTCAACTCCCCGCCGCGGCACCGCACACCGGGCGACCCCTGCCGACCGTGCGCCCAGGAGGAGACCGTGCCCGACCGCCCCATCGCGCTCGACGAGTACCCGATCCACCAGGTCCCGCTGTCCATGCGGCATGTCGCCACCGGCGACCGCAACGCCTACGACCGGTGCATCTTCCACGTCATGGACCACTCCGGACGTGCGCTGCTGATCGCCGGGCTCGGCGTCTACCCCAACACCGGCGTCATCGACGCCTACGCCACGCTCCGCCTCGGCGACCAACTGCACGCCGTACGGGCCTCCGACGCGCTCACCGACGACCGGCTGGCGCTCACCGTCGGCCCGCTCACCATCACCGTCGAGGAACCGCTCGCCCGCCTGCGGCTGACCTGCGACCCGGACCCCGCCGACCCGGACGGCCTGGCGTACGACCTGACCTGGACCGCGGCGTTTCCCGCCACCTGGGAGCCGCACCACACCCAGTACCGCGGCGACCGGCTGACGCTGGAGGGCCGGCGGTTCGTCCAGGCGGGCACCTGCACCGGCCGCATCCGCGTCGCGGGCCAGGAGCTCGCCGTCACGCCGGGGGAGTGGACCGGAACCCGCGACCGCAGCTGGGGAGTACGCCCGATCCCCGGCGAGGACGCCGGCCGGGCGGGGGAGGAGCTGCGCCCCGAGGGCTTCCACTGGGTCTGGTGCCCGGTGCGTTTCGACGACCGCTTCGTCATGGTCATCGTCCAGGAGGACGCGGACGGCCATCGCACGCTGAACGAGGCCCGGTTGGTCCGCGACGGCCGCCCCGACGTCCAGCTCGGCTGGCCCCACACCGACATCGGCTACCGCCCCGGCACCCGCCACCCCCAGCGTGCCGTCATCCACCTCACCGACCCCACCCGCAAGCCGCTGGAGCTGACCGCCGAGATCCTCACCTCCTCTCGCCCCTGGCCGTCGGCGCCGGCTATCCGCCCGCGGACGACTGGCAGCACGGCACCTGGCGCGGCCGCGGCTGGACCGACCGCCGTAGCTACGACCTGTCCGACCCCTCGGCGCATCCGCTCGCCGCGTACGGCGTCACCGACCACGCGGCCCGCTTCACCCTCGACGGCCGCACCGGCTACGGCATCTTCGAGCACGGCAGCTTCGGCCGGCACGACCCCAGCGGATTCACCGGCTATGACTCCGTCGCGCAGGAGGCGGGAGAATGACCGACCACCCGTCGCCCCCGAAGCCGCCCGGAGCGGCCGCACCCGCGGACCGGCGTCCGCGCACCACGACCCGGGACCCCGAGGAACTCACCCGCCGGCTCACCGCCTGGCTCGGCACCCGGCTGCCCGGCGCCCGCGCCACCGCCGCGACCGTCCCCGACTCCAACGGCATGTCCAGCGAGACGCTGCTCTTCGACATCGACCACCCCGGTCCGCCGTCCCCGGGGACCCCGCGCTCCTGCGCGCTGCGGCTCGCCGCCGACCCGGCCGCCTACACCATCTTCCCCCGCTACGACATGGCCCGGCAGTACCGCACCATGCGCCTGGTAGCCGAGCACACCGACCTGCCGGTGCCCCGCACCCTCTGGCTGGAGGAGGACCCGGCACACCTCGGCGCCCCGTTCTTCGTCATGGCCCGCGCCGACGGACGCGTCCCGCCGGACGTCATGCCCTATACGTACGAGGGCAATTGGCTGCATGACGCCACCGACGCGCAACGCGACGCGCTGGAGGCCGCGAGTGTGTCGGTCCTTGCCCGGCTGCACGACCAAGTCCCGGTGGGCGCCGCCGACTTCCTCGAAACCAAGGGGACGGGCGGCGCCTTGCACCGGCACGTCGAAGCCCAACGCGCCTATTACGCATGGGTGGTTGACGGGCGCCCGCGCTCACCGCTCATCGAGCGGGCCTTCGACTGGCTCACCGACCCCGGGCACTGGCCGAAGGACCCCGGCGAAACCGTCCTGACCTGGGGCGACGCCCGGATCGGCAATATCGTCTACGACGGATTCGAGCCGACCGCCATCCTCGACTGGGAGATGGCGGCCCTCGGCCCGCGCGAACTCGACCTGGGGTGGACGGTCTATCTCCACCGCTTCTTCCAGGACCTCACCGAGGGCAGCGGACAGCGGGGGCTGCCCGACTTCCTGCGCCGCGACCGCGTCGAGAGCCGCTACGCCCGGCTCACCGGGCACCCGCCCCGCGACATGGACTTCCACACCCTCTACGCGGCCCTGCGGCACGCCATCGTCATGCTGCGGGTGGCCTACCGGCAGGTGCACTTCGGCGAGGTCCCGGTACCGGCCGACGCCGATGCGCTGATCCTCCACCGGGACACCCTGGAGGCGATGATCGAGGGCCGCTACTGGTGAGCGCCGCGGCGGCCGCCGGGCGAGTGCGGCGGCGCGCTCAGGCGCCGCGGCGCATCCGCGGCACCCGGATCGGCTGCGTACCGGGACCGCCGATGTGCGAGAACGGCTGACGGCGCCAGTCCAGGCCCTCGGGGAGCGTCAGCAGCATCGCCGCGTCCTGCTCCTGGGCGTCGAGGGTGTCGTCGGTCTCCGGCGCCTCGGACGCCGGACGGCCGGAGCCCTGGCACACCGTCAGACCGAACGGGTTCCAGGGGGTGGGGCACAGGGCGTGCTCCGGAAGGGTGTCCTCGTCCGCCAGCAGCGCGATCGGCTGCAGGCAGTCGGGGCAGGTCACGCGGAAGATCTCAAAGGTGTCGAACGCGTCGTACGCGCCGTCGTCGCCGGAGAAACCGAGACTGTCGCCCTCCTGGGCGCTGATGCTCGCGGCAGCGGAGTCCTGCTTAAGGCGTCGCATGATGTCCATCCCCCTCGGGTGGGCCGATCGGACCGCCGGCTTCCTGTGACGGGCGGTCCTGGCCACCAGCAGCAATTCCCTTCATGCCGGGCGCATAATCGCCGGCGCCCTGCCGACACCGGTTCACTCGTGTGGCATTGGTCACACGGACCGGCGCGGAGGTGTCCACGATCCGGCGCGCGATGCGCATACGCGCCCGCGCACAGTAGGTTGAACGGGTGGAGGAGTTGGACCGACAAATCGTGGATCTGCTCGTCAAGGACGGGCGGATGAGCTACACCGACCTGGGCAAGGCCACCGGCCTGTCCACCTCGGCGGTGCACCAGCGGGTGCGCCGCCTGGAGCAGCGCGGTGTCATCCGGGGCTACGCCGCCATCGTGGACCCCGAAGCCGTGGGCCTGCCGCTCACCGCCTTCATCTCGGTCAAACCCTTCGACCCCAGCGCGCCGGACGACATCTCCGACCGCCTCGCGGAGGTCCCCGAGCTGGAGGCCTGCCACAGCGTGGCCGGCGACGAGAACTACATCCTCAAGGTCCGGGTCTCCACTCCGCTGGAACTGGAGCACCTGCTCACCCGCATCCGTACGCTGGCCGGCGTCTCGACCCGCACCACGGTCGTGCTGTCGACCCCGTACGAGGCCCGCCCGCCGCGCATCTGACCGGCAATCGCCCCCCGCGCGCGGAGCGGCCGCGGGCAGGGGCCAAACTGTCCGGTATGAGCGAGCGCATCCCCGACGCACCGTCCCGTACCGTCCTGCTGCGCGGGGGCGAGGTGCACAGCCCCGCGGACCCCTTCGCCACCGCCATGGTCGTGGAGGGCGGCAGCATCGCCTGGGTCGGCGAGGAGGGCGCCGCCGACTCCTTCGCCGAGGGCGTCGACGAGGTCGTCCACCTCGACGGCGCGCTGGTCACCCCGGCGTTCACGGACGCGCATGTGCACACCACGGCGACCGGGCTCGCGCTCACCGGACTTGATCTGGCCGGTGCCGGCACGCTGGCCGACGCGCTGGCCCGGATCCGCGGGTACGCCGACGCCCGTCCGGCGGACCGGATCCTGCTGGGGCACGGCTGGGACGCCAGTGCCTGGCCGGAGGGGCGTCCGCCGTCCCGCGCGGAGCTGGACGCGGCCACCGGCGGCCGTCCCCTGTATCTCACCCGCGTCGATGTGCACTCCGCGGTCGTGACGACGGCGCTGCTCGACCTGGTCCCC
Organism: Streptomyces sp. NPDC043738; assembly: GCF_056436545.1. Classification (NCBI taxonomy): domain Bacteria; kingdom Bacillati; phylum Actinomycetota; class Actinomycetes; order Kitasatosporales; family Streptomycetaceae; genus Streptomyces; species Streptomyces sp. NPDC043738. The sequence continues at coordinate 58,474 of NZ_JBWKCJ010000038.1, forward strand.
GGCGTCCGCGGGGAGTCCGGCTTCGACGCCGAGGCCCCGCTGACCGGCGACGCGCACCACGCGGTGCGCCGGGCCGCGTACGCCACCGTCACCCCGGCCCAGCGCGCCGAGGCCCAGGCCGCCGCACTGGCCCGCGCCGCCTCGCTCGGCATCGGCAGCGTCCACGAGTGCGCGGGCCCGGACATCTCCGGTGAGGACGACTTCCTCGGGCTGCTCGCCCTCGCCCGGGAGGGCGATGGCCCGCGCGTCGTCGGCTACTGGGCCGAACTCGTCGCATCTGCAAAGGATGCCGAGCGGATCCGTGAACTCGGGGCGATCGGCGCCGCCGGCGACCTCTTCGTCGACGGCTCGCTCGGCTCCCACACCGCCCATCTGCACGCCCCGTACGCGGACGCCGCCCACACCGGCGCCGCCCGGCTCGACGCGGACGCGGTCGCCGCCCATGTCGCCGCCTGTACCGAGGCCGGGCTGCAGGCCGGCTTCCACGCCATCGGCGACGCCGCCCTGACCAGCGTCGTCGACGGTGTACGAGCCGCCGCCGAGAAGGTCGGCACGGACCGGATCCGGGCCGCCCGGCACCGCGTCGAGCACGCCGAGATGCTCACCGAAGCCACCATCGCCGGCTTCGCCGACCTGGCCCTGACCGCGTCCGTCCAGCCCGCCTTCGACGCGGCCTGGGGCGGGGCGGACGGCATGTACGCCGCCCGCCTGGGCGCCGAGCGGGCCCGCACGCTCAACCCGTACGCGGCGCTGCTCAAGGCCGGTGTGCCGATCGCCCTCGGATCCGACAGCCCGGTCACCCCGCTCGACCCCTGGGGCACCGTGCGCGCCGCGGTCTTCCACCGCACCCGCGCCCACGGCGTCTCCGCCCGCGCCGCGTTCACCGCGCACACCCGCGGCGGCTGGCGGGCCGTCGGCCGGGACGACGCCGGAGTCCTGGTGCCCGGCGCGCCCGCCGACTACGCGGTCTGGCGCACCGGCGAGCTGCTCGTCCAGGCGCCGGACGAGCGGGTGGAGCGCTGGTCCACCGACCCCCGCTCCGGCACCCCCGGCCTGCCCGATCTCACCCCCGGCGGCGACCTTCCGGTGTGCCTGCGCACCGTCGTCGCCGGCCGAACGGTCTTCGAGCGGCCGAACGAGTGACATCGCACGGACTCGTGCCGTAGCGGCCCGCGCTTGCCGCTGCCCGCCCCACCAAGGGGTGTTCGCGGCTGACCTGGGACGACGCGAAATCGATGCAGGCGCAGGACCTGTTGACAGCAGGCGGTCGACGGCCGGTAGGTTCGGCCGAGTCCACCTCAGGACGTCCGACCGGGAGACCTCCGCGCAGTCGTCGAACGCAACTGGGCCATGGGGCGGTGCGCCACTTCGGCACCGCCACTGGGAGCCAGGTCCAGGACCAGCGACACGGGGCGACGGAAAGTCTTGGCAGGTCGGCAGGTGCGACCCGGATGGGGCCCGGACGCTCAGTAGACAACGGCTCTCGGTCGACCCGCAGCCAGCGGGTCCCAGGTCGGCCCGAAGGGCGCCGGGCCCCGCTCCGCACCGCCGCGGCCCTGCGCGCGGCATTCACCTTTTGTGCACCCCGCATCCGCATACCCGGCCACCCGATGTACGGTCAGCTCACACCGCACGACCGTCTTGCAGGAGGCCCGCGACCGTGCCATCGGGTTCCGATACCACCGAAGAAGCCGCCAGCGGCGCCATGCCCGGCGACCCGGTGCCGTCCGCCGATGCCGGCGCCACCGCCGCGGCCACGCGCCCCGGACGGGCCCGGCGGTGCGCCGCGCTGGCCCGGCGGGAGGCGCCGCGCACCGGCCTCGCGGTGGTCTTCGGTGTCGCGCTCGGCCTCGCCTTCCCGCCGTACGACCTGTGGCCGCTGTCGCTGGTGGCGGTGGCCGCGCTCTCCTTGCTGACCCGGGGCCGGACCGCCCGCCAGGGCGCCTGGACGGGCCTGGTCTTCGGGCTGCCGTTCTTCTTGATCCTGCTGAAGTGGCTGCACGTCGTCGGCTGGGACGCGGTGGTGGGCCTCTCGATCGCCGAGGCGCTCTTCATGACGCTGCTGGGCGCGGCGCTCGCCGTGACGTCCCGGCTGCCCGCCTGGCCGCTGTGGGCCGCCTGTCTGTGGGTCGCCCAGGAGTGGGCCCGCGACCGGCTGCCGTTCGGCGGCTTCCCCTGGGGCCGGCTGGCGTTCGCGAACACCGCCTCGCCGTTCACCCCGCTCGCCGCGCTCGGCGGGGCCCCGCTGGTGACCTTCGCCGTCGCGCTGACCGGCGCACTGCTGGCCGCCTGCGCCGCCGGCCTGTGGGGGCTGCGCGGCAAGGGCGCGCCGCGCCGGGCCGTGCCCGCCCTGGAGGCGTTCGGCCTGGCCGGCGCGGTGGCCCTGGCCGGTCTCCTGGTCCCCGTCCCCACGAAGGCAGCCGACACCGTCGACATCGCCGTCGTCCAGGGCAACGTCCAGCAGCCCGGCATGGACTTCCTGGGCCGCCCGATGAAGATCCTCGACAACCACGCCACGGCCACCGAGAAGCTCGCCGCCGACATCGAGGCGGGCCGGGCGAAGAAGCCCGACCTGGTCATCTGGCCGGAGAACTCCTCCGACCTCGACCCCTTCCAGTACCCGCAGGCCTACGACCGGATCGACGAGGCCGTGAAGGCCATCGGCGTGCCCGTCCTGGTGGGCGCGCTCGTCGACCACCCCTCCAAGGAGGGCTACGTCTACAACGAGGGCATCGTCTGGGACCCGAAGAAGGGGCCGGGGGCCTCGTACACCAAGCAGCACCCCGTGCCGTTCGGTGAGTACGTCCCCTTCCGGGATCAGCTCAGCAAGATCATCACGCGGTTCCAGCGGGTGCCCCGCGACTTCTACCCCGGCGACCACACCGGCGTGCTCAAGGTCGGCCCCGCCAGGCTCGGCGACGTCATCTGCTTCGAGGTCGCCTACGACGAGATCGTGCACGACACCGTCGCGGCCGGCGCCCGCGCCCTGGTCATCCAGACCAACAACGCCACCTACGGCCGCACCGGCCAGCCCGAACAGCAGCTGGCGATGTCCCGGCTGCGCGCCGTCGAGCACGGCCGGGCCGTGGTCACCGCGGCCACCAGCGGGATCAGCGCCGTGGTCGCCCCGGACGGCACCATCACCCACCGTATTCCGGAGTTCACCCAGGGCGTGGTCTCCGCGCGCATCCCGCTGCGGGACGAAACGACGCTCGCCGACCGCGTCGGTGCGGCGCCTGAGTGGGCGATCGCTATCGTGGGGCTTCTGTCCTGTGCCGCCGCGGTAGCCGTCGGCCGGCGCGGGCGTACGAAGGACGAGAAGGGGCAGCAGTGACAGACGGTCAGCGGCAGTACGGACCGCTCGGCACCACGTTGGTGATCATCCCGACGTACAACGAGGCGGAGAACATCAAGCCGGTCGTCGCGCGGGTGCGGTCCGCCGTCCCCGAGGCACATGTTCTCGTCGCGGACGACAACAGCCCCGACGGCACCGGCAAGCTCGCCGACGAGCTGGCCGCCGACGACGAAAAGGTCCATGTCCTGCACCGCAAGGGCAAGGAGGGCCTCGGCGCCGCCTACCTCGCCGGCTTCCGGTGGGGCATCGACAACGGCTACGGCGTGCTCGTCGAGATGGACGCCGACGGCTCGCACCAGCCCGAGGAGCTGCCGCGGCTGCTCACCGCCCTCAAGGGCGCCGACCTGGTTCTCGGCTCGCGATGGGTGCCCGGCGGCCGCACCGTGAACTGGCCCAAGTACCGCCAGTTCATCTCCCGCGGCGGCAGTACCTACTCCCGGCTGGTGCTGGACCTGCCGCTGCGCGACATCACCGGCGGCTACCGGGCCTTTCGCGCGGAGACCCTGCAGGGCCTGGGGCTGGAGGAGGTGGCCTCCCAGGGCTACTGCTTCCAGGTCGACCTCGCCCGCCGTGCCGTGCAGGCCGGCTTCCATGTCGTCGAGGTCCCGATCACCTTCGTCGAGCGGGAGCACGGCGACAGCAAGATGAGCCGCGACATCGTCGTGGAGGCACTGTGGCGGGTCACGGCCTGGGGTGTCGGCTCCCGGGTGGACAAGCTCCGCGGCCGCTGAGAAGCCGGGCCGCGCCTCCCGTACGGGGTTCCTCGCGTAACCCCCGGGGGGTGCCGGGGGAGGCGCCAGGCACACTTGAGGCATGACGTTCGGAGCCACCGCATCGCCCGGTCCCCGCCCGCCCCGGCGCTCCCGCGCCCGCCGGTTCGTGCCGTTGGGCATCGCCGCCTTCATGGTGCTGGAGATCTGGCTGCTGACCGTGGTCGCCGGGGCCACCAACGGTCTGACCGTCTTTCTGCTGCTGGTCGCGGGCGTGCTCGTCGGCGGCTATGTGATCAAGCGGGCCGGCCGTCGGGCCTGGAAGAACCTCACCGAGAGCTTTCAGCCCGCCGACCCGGCGGCTCCCCCCGAGCCCGCCGCGTCCGGCAGCGACCGTTCCGGCACCGGCAGCACGCTCCCGATGGCCGGGGGACTGCTGCTGATGCTGCCGGGGCTGGTGTCGGACGCCCTGGGGCTGCTCTGCCTCTTCCCGCCCACCGCGAAGCTGATCCAGGGCCGGGTGCAGAAGCTGCTGGACCGGCGGGCGACCTACGCGCCGGGCTCGTTCGGTGACGCCTTCCAGCAGGCCCGGATGCACCGGCCGGACGGCAAGGTCGTCCAGGGCGAGGTCATCCGGGAGGACGACGCCGCACGGTCCGAGGGACCGGAGCGCCGCCAGGACCCGCCGCTCATGGGCTGATCACGGCAGGGTCCGGGCCGCCCGAGCCACGGACGCATACGCCAAGGGCCGGGGCCACTGCGAAGTGCAGTGGCCCCGGCCCTTGCGTACTGCGTGTCGCAGGTCCGCCGTCAGGCGGACTTGCGGTTGGTGTCGCGCGGATGCACGGCGATGTTCATGGTGCCGGAGCGCAGGACCGCCAGCCGTTCGGCCAGCACTTCCTCCAGCTCCTCGCGGGTGCGCCGCTCCATGAGCATGTCCCAGTGCGTACGCGCGGGCTTACCCTTCTTCTCCTCAGGGCCATCGCCATCCACCAGAAGCGAGGGTGCACCGCATACCTTGCACTCCCACTCCGGCGGAATCTCGGCCTCAACCGAGAACGGCATCTCGAATCGATGTCCGTTCTGGCATGCGTACTCCACCGCCTGGCGCGGGGCCAGGTCGATGCCGCGGTCGGTCTCGTAGCTGGTCACCACGAGTCGCGTGCCGCGGAGAGCTCGCTCACTCATGAATCGTGCCTCCCGGGCTTGTCGCCCACAGGACAGGTGTCGCTGTCGTCGTCATCCGGTCAACGTCCGGTCGGCGGTGAAGATTCCCGTATCGGGATATGAGCCCACCCGTCGCCCACCACCGCCATTGACGGAGGCGCTGTGCGCCGCTGCCTACCTTCGTGCCGCCCCTTGTTGTACCCACCGGCGCCCGGTTTGTCACATCTGGCAGCAGATGTCACCCAACGCCTTTCATGCTTGAGCGCGCAGTAACGGTCCGCCTGGTGAGCCAAAGGCGTACACTACCGCCCCACACCCTCCGGGACTAAATCCGGTCAGGTATGGGATTTCCGGCGGCCATGATCGCCCGCCTCACGGGCACCCTCGCCAGCAGGACGAAACCGATCACGAAGAATGCCACCAGGGACACGATCGCGTCCCGGTAGCTGCCGGTCAGCTGGTAGGCCACCCCGAACACCAGCGGCCCCAGCCAGCTCACGCCCCGGTCGCTCATCTCGTACGCGGAGAAGTACTCCGCCTCCTTGCCCCGCGGCACCAGATGCGAGAACAGCGAGCGCGACAGCGCCTGGCTGCCGCCCAGGACCAGGCCGATGCCGGCGGCCAGGGCGAAGAACCACAGCGGCGCCTTCGCGGGCAGGAAGTAGCCGACGGCGATCGTCAGGGTCCAGGCCGCCAGCGAGCCCAGTACCGTCCGCTGTGTGCCGTAGCGCCGGGCCAGGCGCCCCATCAGCAGGGCTCCCGCCGCGGCCAGCACCTGCACCAGCAGGACCGCCGTGATCAGCGTCGTCTGGTCCAGCTTGAGCTCCTCGGAGCCGTAGACGGAGGCCTGGGTGATCACCGTCTGCACGCCGTCGTTGTAGACGAGATAGGCCAGGAGGAAGGCGAGCGTGAGGGGGTGGCGGCGCATGTCGCCCAGCGTCTCCCGCAGCTGGCGCGGGACCCGGCCCGGCGAGGTGCCGCCGGCCGGACCCGGCGTGGCGATGCCCGCCCCCGCCCGTCGGTCGCGCAACCGGCGCAGCGGAATCAGCGAGAACGCCCCCCACCACAGCCCCGCGGACGCCAGGCAGATGCGCACCGCTTCGCCCTCGGAGAGGCCGAAGGAGTCGTGGGCGCCGTAGAGCACCAGGTCGGCGACGAGTACCAGCGCCCCGGCCGCGTAGCCGAACGCCCAGCCCCGGGAGGAGACCGCGTCGCGCTCGTCGGGCCGGGCGATCTGCGGCAGGAAGGAGTTGTAGAGCATCGACGACACCACGAAGCCCACGTTCGCCAGGATCAGCAGCGCGCCGCCCAGCAGATAGCGCTCACCGCGCAGGAAGAACATCCCCGTGGTCGCCGCGGCACCGGTGTACGCGCAGACGCCCAGCAGCGGCTTCTTCCGCCCGGTCCGGTCGGCCAGCGCCCCGGCCAGCGGCATCGCCAGTACGGACAGCAGCAGCGACGCCGACACCGTGTAGGCGTAGAAGGAGCCCGCTCGCACCGGGATGCCCAGCGGGTGGACGAAGCCGTCCGCGTCCGCCGCGGCCTTCGCCACCGAGGTCAGATAGGGGCCGAGGAACACCGTCAGCACGCTCGTCGAGTAGACGCTGTTCGCCCAGTCGTACCAGTACCAGCCGCGCTGCTCGCGGCGCCGGGCGGCCGCCTCGTCCACGTCCCCCGCCACGGCCTGTGCGCTCCGCACGCCCACCCCGACCCCCGTCAGTGATCCCCGTCGACGCTTCCCGCCGATTCTGAGGTGAGTCGACGATACGGCGCTCCCTCGGCACCGTCACCTTCCCGTACGCGCCCTGGAGCGGCCGCGTTCGGCAGTCGTCGTGCGCGTTCAGGCGGCCGAGCCGGCCGGGCTCGGCTCCCGGGGGATGTCGGCGGGCCGGGGGACCAGCAGCCTGGGGTGGATCCTGGGTCCCAGGGCGGCCACGCCGACGGCCATGGCGGCGGCGATCAGCAACTGGGCGTCGGGCACATACGGGTCGAGGAGCATCTCCACCAGCAACGCGGCAGCGATGAGGCTCAGCTTGGCGCAGATCAGCCGGGGTGCCGACAGCGTGGGGCGGGTCGAAGGGTGCACGCCGGCGGCCCGGGCCCGCCCCGCGGCGCGGATCTGGAGCGGGACGGTCAGCAGGACCAGCAGCAGCCGGACGGCGAGCGCCCTGGTGTCGACGGGGGTGTGCGGATCCAGCAGGTGGCCGAAGAGGGCACTGGCGACGAGGGCCGCGTCGACGATCAGGACCCGGGCGGCGATCAGCCTGGCCAGCGCCGGGCCGGGGCGCGCGGACTCGTGGAAGGCGGTGGACAGCCGGCGGTTGGTCCGCAGCAGCAGGGGCGGGAGCAGCAGCAGGAGGAAGGTGGCGCGCACGGCGTGGGCCCAGGCGGGCTCGTTGCCCTCACCGATCCACATCAGGGCCAGGACCAGGCCGACCCCGGCGTAGGCCCGGCGGACGCTCCGGGCGGGGGCGGGGTCTCGCCGGTCCGGGTTCATGACGCCGGCTCCTCGGGGGAGGGGTGGTCCCGGTCGCCGCCGGGGGTGGCGCCGATGCCGGTGAACAGCCAGCGCAGGGCCTGGCCGAAGAGCTCTTCGGGGACGCTGTCGGGGTCCACCCGCCGCAGCCGCACCAGGCCCTGGAACAGTGCCGCCACCACCGTGGCCACGGCTTCGGCGTCGACCTCGGAGGGGGCGCCCTGGTCCGCGAGCCAGGTGCCGACCAGGCCCTGAAGCTCCTGGCGCGGTTCGCGCAGCGCGGCGGCCATGGTGTCGAGGACATGGGGGTTGCGCACCGCATAGAGCCAGAACTCGGCCTGGAGCGGGGCGAAGTCGATGTCCTTGTCGGCGACGTGCACCAGCAGCCGGCCCAGTTCGGCGGCGGCCCCGCCGGTGCCCGCCTCGTGCCGGTCCAGGGTCCGGGCCGCCTCGGCGACACGGCCCAGACCGCGTTCGGCCATCAGCTCCAGGAAGAGCGCCTCCTTGCCGTTGAAGTTCGAGTACAGCGCGCCGATGGAGAAGCCCGCGGACTCGGCGATCTCCTCCACCGAGGCCCCGGTGAAGCCCTTGCGTGCGAAGACCCGGGCCGCCGCGTCCAGCAGCAGGCGCCGGGTGCGGGCCTTGGCCTCCGCGCGGGTCAGTCGCTGCCGTACCGGTTCGTCAAGCTCGCTGCTCATGTTGTCGATGCTATTTGGATAGTGGTCACTATGTCAACGCTCGGATAGCGTGTACAGTCCGAATAGTGGTCGCTATCTGAATAGCAATCGCGATCAAACTCGGTGCGCAGCTGGAGGCCTCCGCTGACGGCCCCTAGAGCCACCGGACCCGCTCTGACCTGGGAGGAGAGCGAAGAAATGACCACCGATTCCCCGCCCGACGCACCCCGGCTCGTGGTGGACCTCAACCGCTGCCAGAGCTATGGGCAGTGCGTCTACGCCGCGCCGACCGTCTTCCGGTTCCACGGCGAGGAGGCGCTGGAGTACGACTACGCGCCCGATCCGAGCACGCGCAGCGAGGTCGCCCGGGCCGTCGCGGCGTGCCCCGTGCAGGCCATCACCCTGGGCAGGGCCACCGAGCCCGCGCCCCTGACCCCGGAGCGTGCCCGATGAGCGCCCCCGAACGCATCGTCGTGGTCGGCGCCTCCCTGGCCGGGCTGCGCGCCGCCGAGGCGCTCCGAGACGAGGGCTTCACCGGCGAGCTCACGCTCATCGGCGACGAGCCGCACCCGCCCTACGACCGTCCGCCGCTGTCGAAGGCGGTGCTGTCCGGCTGGCTGACCACCGACCGCACCCTGCTGCCCCGGGTGCGCGACATCGCCGCCCAATGGCTGCTCGGCACTCCCGCAACCGGCCTTGACCCGCGCGAACACCGGGTGAGGATGGCTGACGGGCGGCAGCTCGGATACGACCGGCTGCTGATCGCCACCGGCACCCGGGCCCGGCCCTGGCCCGTTCGGCAGGGCGGCACCCCGCACGGGGTCCATGTGCTGCGCACCCGTGACGACGCCGACCGGTTGCGCGCGGCGCTGGCCGCGGAGCCGAGCCGGGTGCTGGTCGTCGGCGCCGGCTTCACCGGTGGCGAGGTCGCCTCGTCCTGCCGCGACCTGGGGCTCGACGTGACCGCGACCCAGCGCGGCCCAGCCCCCCTGGCGAGCGCACTGGGCGGTGTCGTCGGCGCCGCCGCGGCCCGCTGGTACCGCGACGCCGGCGTGGACCTGCGGCTGCGCACCACGGTCCACGCCCTGGAGGGCGACGCCCGCGGCCGGCTGCGGCGCGCGCTCCTCTCGGACGGCACGGTGGTGACGGCCGAGGTGGCCGTGGTCGCCGCCGGTGCCCTCGCCAACACCGAGTGGCTGGCCGGCTCCGGCCTGGCCGCCGACTCCCGCGGGGTGGTCTGCGACGCGGCCTGCCGGGCGCGGACCGATGACGGGACGCCGGTGCCGGACGTCTTCGTCGCCGGTGACGTCGCCCGCTGGCCGCACCCGCGCTACCCCGGGCAGCTGCTGCGACTGGACCATTGGGACAACGCCGTCGCCCAGGCCCGTACCGCCGCGCACAACATGACCCACGAGCCGGGAGACCACCGCAGCCACCAGCCCCTGCCGGCGTTCTGGTCAAACCAGTTCCAGGTCAACCTCAAGTGCGTGGGGCTGCCCGCCCACGCCGACCAGGTCGTCCTCACCCAGGGCTCGCTCGACCAACGGCGCTTCGTGGCCGCCTACGGCCGACAGGGTCGCCTGGTCGCCGCCGTCGCGGTGGACAGCCCCCGCGTGCTGGACGGCTACGCCGCCCTCATCGAGGCCGGCGCCCCCTTCCCCCCTGACCTCAACGCCACCGACGGCCCGGACCGACTCCGTCCCGTCGACGCGGAATTCCCCCGACGCGGCGCGATCCCGCAACCCACCGCAGCTCCGCAACCCACCGCCCCCGCACCAGGCCGGCCGCCCATCCCGCCGACCCACCCGTCCGCCCTGGCCGGACACCAGTGAGACACCACTGAAGGGAGACCCGCCATGACCACCACCACCCGTCAGCACACGGCCTCGGTCCTGTTCGCCCAGGCCCTCCGCTACGAGAACCGCGCCGACCCCTACCCCTGCTACGAACAGCTCCGCCGGCAGCCGGTGGTGTGCACGGAGGACGGGACCTGGCTGGTCAGCGGCCACCGCGAGATCAGTCTGCTGCTCCGCGACCCGCGCGTCAGCGCCGACCGCCGCAACCCGCAACAGCAGCAGATCCGCAAGAGCCTGCTGGTCGAGGACCCGCCCCGGCACGACCAGCTGCGCCGCCTGGTCACCGAGGAGTTCGTCCCGCGCGTCACGGGCATGCGCGACCACATCGACGCACTCGTCACCGAACTGCTCGACGCACACACCAGCGAGCAGCCGGGAGCGCTCGACGTCGTCGGCGACCTGGCCTACCCCCTGCCCGTCACCGTCATCTGCGAACTGCTCGGCGTGCCCCGCGAGGACGAACGCCTCTTCGGCAGCCTGGCCCGCCGCCTCACCCGCGGGCTGGACCCCGTCGACACCCAGACCGAGGACGAGCTGCGCGAACTCCAGCAGGCGCGCGGCGAGTTGATCGAGTACCTCGAAGGGCTCATCGCACGCCACGACGCCACCGCGGGCGACGACCTGCTCTCCGGCCTGATGCGCGGCCAGGGGCCCGACGGCCCCATGGACCCCGTGGACCTCCGCGTCACCCTCGGCCTGCTCCTCATCGCCGGCCACGAGACCACCGTCAACCTCATCGCCAACGGCACCCTCGCACTCCTGCGCCACCCCGACGCACTCGCCCGGCTGCGCACCGACCCCGAGCTCGCCACTCCGCTCGTGGAGGAGGTACTGCGCTACGACCCGCCGGTGCAGATGTCCGGACGCAGCACCCTGGCCGACATCGACATCGCCGGCACCACCATCCCCAAGGGGGCGCGCGTCCGACTGCTCCTCGCCGCGGCCAACCGCGACCCCCACCGCTTCCCCGACCCGGACCGGTTCGTACCCGACCGACCCGACAACGCCCACCTCGGCTTCGGGGGCGGCATCCACTACTGCATCGGCGCCACCCTCGCCCGCGCCGAAGCGCAGATCGCCCTGACCGCCCTCGCCCGCCGGCTGGCATCCCCCCGCCTGGTGGCGGACCCCCCGCCCTACCGGGAGAACGCCATCCTGCGCGGCCCGGATCGCCTCCCGGTCTCCTTCGACCGCCTCATGCCCGACCCGCGCGCCACCTGACCCCCTTCCGGAAACCGGCCACGGCCGGTTGGCCCGGCTGGTAGTACGGGACGCGGTCCGCGCCGGACGCGGTGCTCCGTCGAGGTAGGGGGTGGGGGGTGACCTCTCGCTTACGGGCGTTCGCCCGGCTGGTCACGGTGGCCGCGGTCGTCACGGCCTATGTCGCGCTGCACCTGGCGATCACCGCGGGCACGGACCTGCGCACCCGCGAGCGCTTCCGCGACGCCCCCACGCGGGCCGCCGCGTTCACCGTCGCGCTGGACCACTACGCCGACGGGGACATGTCCGCGCGCGCGGAGATCGGTACGGGCGGCGCGTGGTTCGAGGACCACGCCCCGCCGGGGGAGAGCCGTTCCGCGGTCTCCTCCGCCACCGGCGACGCGCGGGCGGGCCGGGTCTCCCGGGCCCGCGAGCGCGTCGCCGGACTGGCGGGGCGGGTCGAGCGGGAACAGGCGGGCCTCGACCGTGACGTCGACTCGTCGAGCACGACAGCGCTGTACTGGGCGGCGTCCGCCGGGGCGCTGCTCGTGCCGGCGCTGTGGCTACGGCGTCGCCGCCGGTCGGGCGTCGCGGAGATCGTCGAGGTGGTCGGCCCGTTCGCCCCGCGTCAGCCGTGGTGGCGGCGGCCGGTGTTCCTGACGGCCAACAGCGTCGGATACGGGCTGTTCGCGGCCGGCTCCTTGGCGGTCAGCATGGCCCAACGGCAGGGCGGCGAAATGCCGTTGGCGACGCAGGTGCTCCTGCTGCCTTGCGGGCTGGCCGCGCTGGGGGCCGGCGTCCTGATCCTGCGCTTCACCCGCCCGCGCTCGGCACGCGGCGCCGCCCAGGCCCTGCTGGCCGACGGCCGTAGGCCCGTGCTCTACCTGCGCAGCTTCGCCGACGACGACACCGCGGCCCGGGTCGACGACGGGGCGCCGGTCAGCATTCACTCACGGGAGGAGCAACTCGCGGCGGCATTGGGCGCCTTCGGCCCCGTGATCGCGGTGGGCAGACCCGAGGAGCCACTGCCACGCCTGGGTGCGGCGCGGTGCTATCTGCCGCACGACGACTGGCAGCCCGTGGTCCTACGACTGATGGGGCTGTCCCAACTCATCGTGCTGCGCCTGGGATTGAGCGAGGGACTGTGGTGGGAGATCGAGCAGGCCCGCGCGACCCAGCCCCCGCGGAAGCTGGTCCTCCTGGCGCTGGACGGACTGCCAGGCGTGACCCAGCGCCTGGACGCGCTCCTGCCGGCGCCGACCCGGCTGGACGAGGTCACCGCGGGCGATCCCTCGGCCTCCGCCGTCATCACCTTCGACTCCGAGTGGACGCCCCATGTGCACCCGGTAGGGCCCGCGCACGACGCCAAGACGCCGCGAGGAATGCTCGCGCGCCAACTGGTCCGCGTCAAAAAAGCCGCTCGGGCAGGGTTGATCATGTACACCCCCACGCACGAAGTGGCTCGCGCGATGAAGGCCGCCCTGGCATCGGTGGGGGTGCGCAAACGGACGTTGGCCTGGCGGGCGCACCTCGCCACGCAGACGTCGCTGTGGAAAGGCATGCTGCTGGTCACGTCGCTGGGCCTGCTGGGCTGGCTGGTGTTCCGCGCACTGCGGTTGTTCGGCCTCGGGTAGCGCCGCACTGGGGTGAGAAAGGACCCGAAAGGGACCTGAAAAGAGACCTGAAAAAGGGCAGACACGTCAGGCCGCGCCCCGTAGCATCCCGACGCCAAAGAGTGTTCAGCACATAATGCGCGCACACTTCGGGGGAATCATGGCCATGGACGATGCACAGCAGGGCGAGCCGACGAGCGCGAACTCCGCCGCCGCGCAGCCGCACAGGCCGGTGACCGGCGCGGCCACCGCCGCGACACTACTGATCTCGTTGGAGCTCGTGCGCGAGGTACTGGTGTCGGTGGCCAACTGGCGCAACTACCTCGTCGTCCACGACTACCTGGCAGGGACGGCGACGGACGCGGACCTCCTGGCCGCCGACACCGATGCCCTCGCGACGCTGGCCTCATGGCCGTCGTTCCTGGTGTGGATCGCGGGCGGCGTGGCGTTCCTGGTCTGGCTGTGGCGGACGCGGATCAACGCCGAGCTGATCAGCGGTGCGGCCGCACAACGCCGGTCCAGGACTTGGGTGGTCGGCGCCTGGATCACCCCGGTGGCCAACCTGTGGTACCCCTACCAGATCGTGTCGGACATCTGGAAGGCCAGCACCCCCCGGCGGCCCGCCCCTCTCGCCCTGGTCAATGCCTGGTGGGCGTTGTTCGTGGGCGCCACGCTCGTCAAGCCGATCCAGTGGCGCATGGCCGCGCAGCAGGCCACCGAGCAGGACGTGCTGGCCACCGCGAACCTGTCCACCCTGCTCACGGCGCTCTACCTGGTGGCCGGCGTGCTGATCATCCTCATCCTCAGGCGAATCACCGCATGGCAGACCGACGTGCTCGCCCCGAGCGCGTAGCGCCCATGGAGCAGTCCACGCGTCGGGGGGAGTTCACGCCGGCCGGGCAGACGCTGCCGCGCTGCCGAGCGTACGCACCTGAGTGACGCAGCTCACTGGGAAACGGTGACAGGGGGTTGTCGCGGACGGCTGCGAGCGTCGACGCCATGACGATCACAGACGAGGACTGCCTCGCCGAGACCCTGGCATTCAACGAGAAGTTCGAGGCCACTGCCGCGAGCCGCCCCGCCCGAGGGCGAGCGCCGGACACCACCGTGCTGGCGCTTCTGCGGCGCAACCGGCTCGGTGGCGACACGCCACCGGTGAGACTGCCGCACGGCCAGGACCGCGTCGTTGCGGGCGGGGTGAGCGTCCGGACGTTCGTGCCGGACCACGTCGACGGCGTGTATCTGCACATCCACGGGGGCGGCTGGGCGTTCGGCTCCGCGAGCGGGCAGGACGAGAAGCTGTGGCGGCTTGCCGTGCGGGCGCGGCTGGCCGTGGTGAGCGTGGAGTACCGCCTGGCACCGGAGCACCCCTTCCCCGCCGGACCCGACGACTGCGAGGCCGCCGCCCGGTGGCTGGTGGCCAACGCCGCAGCCGAGTTCGGCACCCGACGGCTGCTGATCGGCGGCGAATCAGCCGGCGCCCACCTGAGTGTCGTGACGCTCCTGCGCCTTCGCGACCGGCACGGCATCACCGGCGCGTTCCGGGCGGCCCACCTGCTCTTTGGCCCGTACGACCTGTCGATGACACCGAGCCAGCGGTTGTTCGGTGCCAGGCGGCTGATGAGCAACACCGACTCCGTGCGGGGCAGCTATGAGCTGTTCACACCGGGGATGGGGGCGGAGCAGCGCCGCGACCCGGAGGTCTCGCCGCTCTTCGCCGACCTGGCCGGCCTGCCGCCCGCCCGTATCGTCGTCGGCGCCGAGGATCCGCTGCTGGACGACTCACTATTCCTGGCCCAACGGTGGCAGGCGGCGGGCGCGCCCGTACAACTCGGCGTGGTCGCCGGCGCGATGCACGGCTTCACCCTGTTCCCGCTCACCGTCACCGAGCGGGAACTGGAGCGTGAGCGGCAGTTCCTGGCCACCGCGGGACGGTAGCGTCGGCCTGATGAACCGCACTTCTCGGCTCTACGCGCTGGTCGAAGAGCTGCGCGCGTCGGCGCCGCGGCCGCTCACGGTCGCGGCGCTCGCCGCGCGATTCGAGGTCAGTACGCGCACGGTGCAGCGCGACCTCCAGGCGCTGATGGAGTCCGGTGTCCCGGTGCGCAGCACACCCGGGCGAGGCGGGGGCTGGACGATCGATCCGGCGATGACCCTGCCCCCGGTCCACTTCACGGCCGACGAGGCCTCGGCGCTGGTCGCCGCGCTGGCCGCGGCCGACGCCGGCGCCCCCTACGCCGGTGCGGCCCGCACGGCGTACCAGAAGATCGCCGCGTCGATGACCGGTCCCGTCGCGACGGCGGCCCGCGAACTCACCGCACGGATCGTCGCGCTGCCGGCGCGGACCGATTCCGCGGTCCGCGCCGCGGTCGAACGGGCCCTCACCGACAACGTGGCGCTGCGGCTGTCCTACGTCGACGCGGCGGGACGCGAAAGCGACCGCGAAGTGGAACCGGCCGGACTGCTCACCGCCGACGGCCGCTGGTACCTCATCGCCTGGTGCCGCACACGGCGGGCCGGCCGGGGCTTCCGACTGGACCGGATCACCGCAGCCACCCCGACCGACGAGCAGGCCCACCCCCATGACCTGGCCGAACTGCTCCACGGCTCATCCGCCGCCGGCGCGGTGCGGCCGGCTGCGCTGGGTTCGCTCAGACCCGACCATGAGGACCCGGACATGAGGACCCGGACATGAGGACCCGGACATGAGGACCCGGACATGAGGACCCGGACATGAGGACCCGAAGGCCGGCTCCATGGCAGCATGCCGTGTCATGGCAGACGACAGCACCAGCCGGTTTCAGGCAGGCCAGACGGGACTCATCGTCAGGGTTCCGGAAGCGGAGCCGGCCGTCCGCGTGTGGCGTGAACAGTTCGATCCATCAGCCCGAGCCGGAGTACCGGCACATATCACGGTGCTTTTTCCCTTCCTCGACGAGAGCCGAATAGATACGCGTGTCTGCTCGGCCCTCACTGATGTGCTCGGCAGTCATCATGCCTTTGACTTGCGGTTCGACAGCTGTGGGCGATTTCCGGGGGTGCTGTATCTCGCTCCTGGGCCGGACACGCGATTGCGGCGGCTCACCGAGGTGATCGCTGACCTGTGGCCCGAAGCCCCGCCCTATCGCGGCCAGTTCACCGAGATCGTGCCTCATCTGACCGTCGTCGACGGGCAGGACGATGCGCTGATGGATGAGATCGAGGCCGACCTGCTCGGCAGACTCCCCTTCACATCCCGGGCCTCGTCCGTCGACCTCATGGTGTACGACGGCGTGAAGTGGCAGGAGCGGGCGTCGTTCGCCCTCCTTGAATGAGATCTCGTCAGTCGACCAGAACGCCCGGGTTGAGGATGCATCGGGGGTCCAGGGCGTGCTTGGCCGCGCGCAGGGCCAGTGCGAAGGGCTCCGGGCGCTGGAGGTCGTAGGCGGGGCGGTGGTCGCGGCCGACGGCGTGGTGGTGGGTGATGGTGGCGCGGTGGCGGTGCAGGACGTCGCTCGCGGCGGCTTTGATGTCGTCCCAGATCTCGACCTCGTCGCCGGGGCGGCCGGCGACGGCCACGGTGAAGTAGGGGGCGGCGCCGTCGGGGTAGACGTGGGTCAGACGGCAGTTGATGGTGGCCGGGTGCCCGGTGGCCTTCAGGGCGGCGGCGCCGACCTCGGTGCGTACGGCGTCGATCAGGGCGGGAACCGTGTCCCAGGTGGCGGCGGTCTCGAAGGTCTCGACGACGGCGCCCATACGGGCCAGGCCGTCGCGCAGGTAGGGCATGCGCAGGAACGTCGAGCGCCAGGCGCTCACGGCCGCGTCGGCCGGGGCGTCGCGGTCCGCCCTCGGCGCCCCGCTGCGGCCGCCGTGGGCGCGGGCCAGGTCCAGGGCGCTCGTGAGGCGGTCGTCGACGGGGGTGGTGGCGGATTCGAAGCCCAGGACCAGGACGGCGGAGCCGTCGTGCGAGGCGCCGGACAACAGCGCCTCGCCGGCATCGAGCAGGCGGCAGTTGGCAGGGGCGAGGTCGGACTGGGCGAGGGCTCGCACCGCGTCCAGCGCCTGGTGGAAGTCGGTGAAGGCCACGGACGCGGAGGCCTTGTAACGCGGGCGTTCCTGCAGGCGCATCCATGCCTCGGTGATGACGCCGAGCGCGCCCTCGGAGCCGAGGAAGAGGCGGTCGGGTGACGGTCCGGCGCCGGATGCGGGCAGCCGCCAGGATGTGCCGACTCCGGCGGGCGTGACCACGTTCAGGGACTGCACGAAGTCGTCGATGTGGGTACGGCCGGTGGCGTAGTGGCCTCCGGCCCGGGTGGCCAGCCAGCCGCCGAGGGTGGAGAACTCGAAGCTCTGCGGGAAGTGGCGCAGGGTCAGGCCGTGGGGCCGCAACTGCTCTTCGAGTACGGGACCGAGCGCGCCGGCCTGGATGCGGGCCGAGCGGCCGGCAGTGTCGATCTCCAGGACCCGGTCCATCGAGGTCAGGTCGAGCGACAGCACGGCGCGGTGGGCGTCGCCGCGGTACTCCACGCCGCCGACCACCGAGGAGCCGCCGCCGAAGGGGATGACGGCCACGCCGTGCCCGCCGGCCCAGTCCAGCAGGTCGGCCACCTCCTGGTCGCCGGTCGGCCGGGCGACCAGGTCGGGGATCCGGCCGGGCCGGCCGCGCAGGGCCCGGATGACGTCGCGGTAGGCCTTGCCCATGGCGTGGGCGGCGCGCGCTTCGGGATCGGCGGTGACCAGGTGCGCCAGTGCGGGCGGGGGTGTCGCGCCGGGGCGGGCGACGGGCAGGTCGGCGACCCGGGGTATCGGCAGCGGGCGGGCCAGGGTGCCCGGCAGCAGGGCGCCCATGGCGGTGCACTCGGCGTCGTCCGGGTGGGCGTCGGCGTAGCCCCAGCCCCACCAGGAGCGGGTGCGGGAGGTGCCGGGGTGGGACGGGGTGGCAGGCATGAGTGTGCTCCCAGCGAGGTCCGGGCGAGCAATTTACCCAACGGAAAATTACCCTAAGGTAATATCCGGATCATGACAACGCTCCCCTCCAGGGCCGGCACCAAGGGTGTGCCCAGGGCCGCGCGCGAACGACAGGTCCTGGCCGCGGCCACCGAGGAGTTCGGCCGCCACGGCTACGAGGCCACCACCGTGGCCTCCATCGCCGCCCGGGTGGGCGTCACCAAGCCACTGCTGCACCACTACTTCGGCAGCAAGCAGGACCTCTACCTCGCCTGCCTGAACCCCGTCGGCGACCGGTTGCTGGACGCCATCCGCGCCGCGATGGCCAAGCACGGCTCCGGCGCACCGCCCACCTCCCTGCGCGTGCTGCACGCCCTGTTCACCGCCCTGGACGGGCAGCGCGAGGCCTGGTTCGTCCTCTACGACGCCACACTGCCGCCCGACAGCGACGCCGCCCGACGCGCGGCGTACTACCGCGGCGCCATCGACGACCTCGCCGCGATCGGCACCGCCGACCTGCTGCACGCCGCCGGATCCAGCGACCCGCTCGACGCCGACGCCCTCAAATACGCCTGGCGCGGCCTGTGCACCGCCCTGGTCCGCTGGTGGGTCAACCACCCGGACCAGTCACCCGAAGCCATGGTGCAGCGCTGCGCACGACTCTTCGCGGCCGGCCGCACCCTCCTCGCCACCGACGACGACAGCGCGTGAGCCGGGCCCACGACGCCTACGTCCCTGCTGCCAAAGCCGCTCCTGCGCGGCCTGGCGAGACCTGCCTGACGAACTCTTCATCAACGGAGCGCGCGTCAAGGCGGCGGACGGCCCTCCCTTGCCGCACTCGCACTCGCACTTGCCGCAGCAGCCGTGCCGTCATCGGCTCGTAGGCCACAGCCCACGCATCTGTGACTCCGGCGATCCACCCTGTGAGCACCCTCCGCCAGAGCCGCTTTACGAGCAGCCACCTGAGTACACGTACTCACTCCCTGCCGGGTATCCGTGCCCATCCGCCGGCTTCCCCGCTGACATACCGTCCCCGTATGCCCGACGAGGCCGCACCGGCCAGCACCACCACCGCCCCGACCGAGCCCCATGCGCCTTCTTCCGCCCACGGAACCCTCAAATGGGGCTGTGCCGCGCTCGTCGTTGTCGCACTTGTTCTGGTCGTCCCGTTCGCATGGGGGCCGACGGACATTCCCCGCGTCGCGCCCGAGGACATGGCGAACCGCGCCTTCCGGCATTCCCAGGAGGCCTACGACGTCATGAGGTTCAAGCGCACCGTAGAACCAGGAGTCGAGAGGATCGGCGTCAGCACGGAGAACACCTTCAGCTCCAGCCATTGCTACGACGGGGGCCTGCTGGGACTGGACGACAAGACCATCGACGGCGCCTACCGGATGAGCCACAGCTGGGCGCTGGACCACGTGCCCGCGAGCCGAGCCGTCCCCAGCCTCCGACGACTGCACCAGCACCTCAAGGACGACGACTGGGAGGTCACGTCCTACGGGGAAGGCGGTAAGGACAAGGCATGGGACCTGTTCGTCCAACGGGACGGCGGGGACGAGCGGATGTCCTTCACCTGGTACCCGGACCGGGAGTACTTCACCGGCAGCGCCACCGGGCCCTGCGCCTCCGACCCCGCGTGGCAGGCCGGCGACTCCGGCCTGCCCGGGGACCTCCAGAGGCCGCCCGCCCTCCGACCTGCGCAGGGTTGATGGGAATCTTTGAAAACGGATCTGACCGTAGTTCCGTGAAGCTCATGGCTGGGTGAGGATGCGGGTCCGGAGGAGTTCGAACGAGGCCCGGCCGTACATTGCTCTCTTGAG